>NZ_JBFRGC010000016.1:0-186598 GCF_052115145.1 Paenibacillus sp. 2TAB26 | reverse complement strand
AGTCCAAGTCCCTGTTGCTTCGATTAC
The DNA here is from genome assembly GCF_052115145.1 of Paenibacillus sp. 2TAB26. Taxonomy (NCBI): domain Bacteria; kingdom Bacillati; phylum Bacillota; class Bacilli; order Caryophanales; family Paenibacillaceae; genus Paenibacillus; species Paenibacillus sp. 2TAB26. The sequence goes on along the minus strand of NZ_JBFRGC010000016.1, from coordinate 186,571 downwards.
GTTAACAGGTGATTCCAGCGTGCTGGTTGGTCAGACGTTAACCGTTGACGCGACCGTTGCTCCTACTAATGCGACGGACAAATCAATCGAGTGGTCTGTTGAAAACGCAACAGGCACAGCGACAATTAGCAAAAGCGGAGTATTGACGGGTGTTTCAGCAGGAACGGTTACCGTTAAAGCAACGGCTGCTGACGGCAGTACCGTTTTTGGAACAAAAATAGTTGAGGTTAAAGTAAGCTCTGGCAGCGGTGGCGATCATGGTAATCCGACACCTACTCCAGCGCCAACAACAAAGCCTGAAAAAACACCTGAACCAAAACCGACAGCAACGCCTGAAGTGAAATTTGATCAAAATGTGATTCAAGTGGAAAAAGTGATATCCAGCTTAAACAAGAAAGTAGAGGAAGCGAAAGCTAATCCTACTGATGTTGAGTTCAAAGACACAAAATCTCACTGGGCTGGGGCAACCGTTCATATTTTCGTGAAATTGGGGATTGTAAACGGATATGAGGATGGTTCCTTCCAACCTAACGCAAGTATTACCCGCGCCGAATTTGCTACCATTATTGCAAAGGTATTTGACCTCTCTGCGATGGGTGATAAAAATAAGCTAAGTGACGTTTCCGACCACTGGGCTTCAGCATCAATTGCTGCTTTAACTGAAAGCGGCATTATCTCAGGGTACGAAGATGGCACATTTAAACCAAACAAAGAAATCAGCCGTGCAGAAATTATTTCCATTATTTCTAAAATCATTGATCTTAAAGCTGTAAACACAGCTTCAGTGCCTGCTTTCACAGATATTGATGGAGCTTGGAACAAAGAGCAAATCAAGCAAGCAGCAGCGGCAGGAATTATTAACGGAGCGGGTAATGGACAATTTGCGCCAAACAAACCATCATCTCGCGCTGAAGCATTAACGATTATTTTACACACGCTTCAAACCAATGCGGACCTAAAAGCAATATTGGAAGCATTAAAATAATTAACGCATAGTGCTTTCATACAAAAAGCCTGCCGTATGGCAGGCTCAGGCTGTCGAGAAAGTCTCGACAGCTCTTTTTATGTTGAGTTAATTTCATTCGACACAGACCTCGTTAAGTTAGTGACTGAAAGAATGGTAAAGAATTGCTTTATCTTCACGGAAAATTATCCACTTTTTCATTGGCTTTCCATAGCTGCAGATCCAATCATATTTACATCAATAAAATCACTTTGCGCAATTCTTTGAACGCATCAAAGGACCCCTAAAATTTATAGGAACCTCATCAACTAAAAAAATTAACATTTGATGGGTTTTCTGTCGATAGAATAGGAGGGTATTATATAATAATTTGGAGGAATGTATCATGGATAAAAGTCCTAAATCATTTGTAGCTGCATTACTATTTTGTTTTTTCTTGGGAGGATTTTCCATACATCGGTTTTATGTCGGGAAAATAGGCACAGCTATCTTACAAATTATTACTTTAGGTGGATTGGGAATTTGGTTGCTGATTGACCTAATTATGATTATTGTAGGAAAGTTTACGGATAGTGAAGGCAGAAGAATCTCGGCATAATTTAATTACATAAAAAACTAGAGGGCTCCACCTGTTAAGGTAGAGCCTTTTTTTTCACTCAGTCGTTTGGGTGAAATTGAATATAAGAGGTATCCATTCCCCTCGTCTCCGCCATCATTAACACCATCCGCATGAGGATGGTTTTTTTTACATACATAAATAAAACATCGCAGCTGTATTTTGTTAATTTTGATATGAGCTTCGCAATTCATAACTGCAAATTCTTTCTCCCTATACACTTTACTCAAATGCGATGCGGCCATAATATATGTATTGGAGTTTCAATTGCAAGCTAAGCGGGGATGCTAACGCTATTGAAATTATCGTAAAATAGTGGTTAGTGATACCATAGAAGTAGATTGGGAATAAAGAGGACACGATTATAATAGGGGTAAAGACAGGAGATGATCGGTTGAACGCTTCTTATTGGTTAACGAATGTAAGATTAGAACAGGGTTATGATATGGAAGATGGACAGGTCTCTGGTACGAAAACGGAAATTTGTCATTTACGAATTGAGAACGGTACTATTGCTGAAATTATAGGAACAGAACGGGATATTCAAAGTGATGCTGTTAAATATGATTGTAAAGAGTTATTGATGCTGCCTTCGTTCGAAGAGGCTCATATTCATTTGGATAAAACGTATTTCGATGGACCGTGGAAAGCGGTAAAGCCTGTATCGAGCATCTTCGAGAGAATTGAGGAAGAGAAAGTATTATTGCCTAAGCTCCTTCCAATGGCAAGACAACAAGCCGAAAGCATTTTAACTCTTATACAGGGATATGGCGCTACTCATGTTCGTACCCATTGTAATATCGAGCCTACCAGTGGACTGCAACGGTTAGAGGCGACTAAGCAGGCGCTAGATACATTTTCAGGTAAAATTTCATCGGAAATTGTCGCTTTCCCCCAGCATGGGCTTCTGCTATCGGATTCTGTTCAACTCGTAAAGCAATCTTTGGCAGAGGGAGCAACTCATGTTGGCGGATTGGATCCATTCTCAGTGGATGGAGATATAGAGAAGTCACTGCAGACCATCGTAGAACTAGCGGTTTTGAATAATGCCGGTATCGATATTCACTTACATGATAGAAACGAAGCGGGCAAGCAAGCTCTGATGCGTTTAGTTGATCTGACCGAAGAGGCTGGTTTGCAAGGAAAAGTAACGGTTAGTCATGCGTTCTGGTTTGCAGGTGCGCAGCCACAAGAGGCGGAGGAAGTTGCTAAACGGATGGGATCGCTTGGCATGTCCGTTGCTTCGACGGTTCCGATTGGCAAGATGACGATGCCGCTCCCGATGTTAACTAAAAATGGAGTAGCGGTAAAATTGGCAACGGATAGCCTTACAGATCACTGGTCTCCCTTCGGGAATGGAGATCAATTAGATAAAGCAGGGCGATTCGCAGAATTGTATGGGTATAACGATGAATTATCACTATCTCAAGCCATCAGTTTCATTACTGGGGGGATAACGCCACTTGATTCAAAAGGTCAGCAGGTGTGGCCTAAGATCGGAGACGACGCGAGTTTTGTACTGTTGCACGCAAGCTGCACGGCTGAAGCGGTAGCGCGAAGAGCGGAGCGTCAAGCGGTATGGTACCAAGGGCGGCTTGTGAGTGGATCGTTGTAGGCATATTGTAGAGATATACGACGGCGAATTGTGGTTTTGCATAACCACGGTTTACCTCCACCAAGCAAACTCACAACCGCAACAGGTTGTGGGTTTTTGCTTTTTCTCAGATCGCTATGTGTCTGTGCAACACAGCGCTCTCCCCACAAGGAAGGATAAACCTGTAAAACAGCGAATATTGATTCATACTTGTTGTGAGGTGGTGGAGGTGGACGGTAATCGCTCTATGAAGTCTACAAGTAGGAATATAAGCTTCGTGTCTATGCTGCGCAATCGGTTTGTTTTCACCTCTCTTCGCAAACGAATCATGGTGTTTCTGACCGTTGGATTTGTAGGATATGCCATCTTAATGGCGTCTGTTTCCTATAATGCGATCTACACGATGCAGCGCGATAAAATCAAGACCTCTATGGCTTTTGATCTATATCAGCAAACGACAAAGTTGAATCAGATGTACAGTAACTTGCTACAAGTTACACAGCAGATGACACCGGAAGGTACGGTTGGCAACCTGATGGCGACGTATATCTCCACCGCGGACACGTATAGTCAGCGTCTTCTCTCACGCGATATCGCCTACAACATTGGATTAATTACTTTTTCGAATCCGGCTATGGAGCTGGTGATGTATTATAATCCCGCAAGCGGAAATGCTTCTTATTCGAATTTGCCGCTGCGCGGTGATTTTACGCTGCAGTCTTTGCCGAGTGTTGCTGGTACAGGAGAACTGAAATACCAATCCCCGCATAAATCCCTATGCCGATTCAGCGATGATCTGGTTATGTCGGTGACAAGGGAGGTTGAATTTTCAGATGGAACGAAATTAGTTGTTTATGTTGAAGCCAAGTCGGATATCTCCACCGTTATGAATTCGCTTACAGAAAGCTTGAGTATGCCCTATATGCTTGTTTTCACCGATACGGCGGGCTTGGTGACTTATAGCAGCAATTCAACTGCTTTTAGTGCTGGCCAGCGTCTCAGTCTAAGCGGGCAATCGGGAGTGACGGGCGGTTATGTATGGAACCGAATGACAGGTGATTACGGTTATGGCATCACGCTGCTGCTTCCTGTCTCCTTTTACAATCACGAGCTCTATACGTGGAAAAATCATATGTACTGGATTCTCGCCATTGCTCTTCTAATGATGTTTATGCTCACACTATTATTGCGGAGGATCATTAACAAGCCATTTCGACTAATCGAGAAGGAAATGAGGACGTTTGGCAAGGGATATATGGGTACCAGCCAATATCATACGGGGATCGATGAATTCGACCGGCTACTCGATCAATTCAATATTATGAAGCGACAAATTCAGCAGCTGATTATGGACGTGGAGCAAAAGGAAAAGCGCCGTCATCAGCTGGAGATAGAGAAGCTAGCCTATCAAATCAACCCGCATTTTCTGATGAATACGCTCAATTCGGTACGGTGGCTGGCGGTTATGCATAAGCAGGCGGAGATTGAGAAGTTTGTTTCATCGTTAATTTTTTTGCTGAACTATAACTTGGGTAAATCAGAGGATACGGCTACCTTCAGATCGGAAATAGAGGTCATGCGAACCTATCTGGAATTGCAGCAGATGAGGCATGATTTTGAGGTGAATCTGAATATTGCGGAAGGGGTTTATCTCGATAGTCCTGTCGCGAGGTTCATTCTGCAGCCCATTGTGGAAAATGCCGTCTGTCATGGCCTTGATGATAACGGCAAGCTGGAGATCAACATTTCGGCTGATGAAAAGGCACAGATGGTGCGCATTATAATCCGTGATGATGGCAAAGGGCTCAGCCATGAGACGCTTGCTTTGCTGCAGCGCGACACGCCGGATCAGCAGCAGACGGGTTGGGGAATTGGACTTCGTTATGTCAGGTCTATGCTGGAATCATCTTATGGCTATAAAGCTCGTATGAGTATAGAAAGTACTCCAAATCAAGGCACAACGGTTACTTTAACCCTTCCTTTTCTCCATCATAGAAAGGAGAGAGCGATTTGATTCGTGTATTAATTGTTGACGATGACAAGCTAGCGCGCAAAGGTTTGATTTCGATTATGCCTTGGTCCAATCACGATATGGTTGTTGTAGGAGAAGCGGCGAACGGCGCGAAGGCGCTGGAGTTTATGGAAAGTTATGAGGTGGACCTCATATTCGTAGATCTCTCGATGCCTGTCATGTCAGGTATGGAGCTGCTTCAAGTCACACGGCAAAGATTTCCGGATCTGCGTTCCGTCATTTTATCTTTTCACGAAGAGTTTGAGATTGTGCAAACGGCTTATCGCATGGGTGTGCTCGATTATATTTCCAAGGTACGCCTGGAATCAGAGGATGATGAGCAAATATTGAAACGAATCCAGCAGAAAATGACAGGAGAAATGAAACCTCTTTCTGCCAAGACTCCTGCGCAACCAGCGCCTACGCATGGCCCTGAGCAAAACCTGGAGGAAGAAGAGTGGTGCAGGCTGGAGCAGGAGTGGCGCTCACACTACTGGCTCTATAATGAATCAGTTTTTCAGCGGTTATGTAAACAGACCATAGAAGCTAAGGTTTCTTTTCGCCGTCTGGAAGGGTTATTTATGCGTGTGCTGTCACAAATTGAGCCCGTAATTCTACTCGCTGCAGAGCTCCGGTCTGATGCCGACGATGTCCGGTCTGCGGTTGAATGGATGCGCGATTACAGGAAACGTGTTTATGCGCAGGTTGCTTCATCCTCCGATTTTACCAATACGACAACCAGCATCCTAAAGGCTGTGTTATTTATTTGCGAGAAGGCTTCAAATACGCTGCATGCCGAGGACGTCGCTGATCATGTGCACATGAGCCGAAGTTATTTTAGCCAATGCTTTAAGAAGCTGACGGGTTCAACGTTTAATGAATACTTAAGACAAGAGCGGATAAGAGCGGCAGAGCGTCTGCTGTGCGAAACCAATCAGTCGATCGCCTGGGTTGCTCATGCCGTAGGCTATAACGATTCCAAATATTTCTCCCAGCTGTTCCATGAACAGACCCGTCTTTTACCCTCCGAATTTCGGGCCCAGTTCCACAAGGGGGAGGAATGACTACAACGGATCGAACAAATATCTACCTTGGCCTTGTATCTGGCGCAAAACACGGCACATCTGTCTGACTTTTTTTCCTAACTTCCAATGTACAATGAGAAGGCAAGAAACTAAGCAGTTGCTTACGAAGTAAGAATTGCTTGGCCATTCTTTTGAGGAGGGATTAGATGAAAAAGAATATGGCATTGATGCTTTCCGTCGTATTACTTGCTCTAAGTTTGACAGCATGCTCTTCTTCCAACAATTCATCGAATAATTTGAAAGCGTCTTCAAATCCAGACTCAAACACAGCAAGCCCAGCACTATCGGGAGATGACCTGGCCTTCTCCAAATTTCCGAACCCTGTTGATGTCCACATCGGCATGGTGGTGGATCCGACAGACAAAACGCTGCCGGAAGGCGACAGTGTAAGCAACAACCAGTACACGCGCTACCTAAAGGAAAAGTACAACATCAACGTGATTGTGGATTGGACTGCGGCCACCGGCAACGATTTTAAGCAGAAGGTCAGCTTGACGATCGCATCAGGCAAACTGCCAGACGGTATGGTCGTTGACGACCGCTCCTTCATGACCAAAGCGGCGAGCTCGGGACTGTTGTATGATATCACCGACATCTTCCAGCAATATCAGTCTTCACAGGTTAAGGATATTATGGCAAGCACTGATGGCCGTGCATTGGAAAATGCCAGCTACAAGGGCAAGATGGTTTCGCTCCCGAACATTACGGTGGATACCGACGGCGTTCATGTCTTATGGATTCGCAAGGACTGGCTTGATAAGCTGCAGCTGCCGGTGCCGAAGACGGTATCCGATGTCGAAAAAACGGCGAAAGCGTTTGTTGATAGCAAGCTTGGCGGGGACAAAATGATTGGTATTGCCGGTCCTTCCAAAAATACGTTCCCTTATTCTACCTTCCTCGTCTCCTCTAACAATATGGGAGGATTCGATCCGATTTTTGGCGCGATGGATGCGTATCCGGGTTACTGGCTTGACAATGGTGACGGATCGGTAACATACGGAACGACGACGGACAATACGAAAAAAACGTTGGCTTTGCTGGCTGACTGGTACAAAAAAGGGCTTATTGATCCTGAAGTAGGTACCCGTGACAACGTAGGGGATCCGATTAATGCCAATCAGGCGGGGATTTTCTTCGGTCCATGGTGGAATGGCGGCTATGGCAACGGGGACTCCTTCAAAAACGATCCGACGGCTAACTGGCAGGCCTATCCGGTCTATTCTGACGATAACAAATGGAATGTGCATATGAAAACGACGGGCAGCACCTACACTGTTATTAGCAAAAATGCCAAACCGGATGTCGTCAAAGCCATTATGATCATGAATAATGCGCTTGTACGTGATGAAGCGACCTTTGATTTGTCGGTTAATGTAGCTTGGTATCCGCTTCGCAACGTTATGGCCGCGGCCAATGAGACGGAATATGAGTATGCAGAGCTTCTGAAAGTACTGAAAGGCGAGACCAATCCAGAGGATTATAATAAGCCGAACAGCTTGTACAAGCTGATGTATGCGGATGCGAAAAAGGTAAAAGACGTCATTAAGCCTCCGTACGACGATCTAAATGTCAGCAACTTCAGTACAGCTAACTTCGGAGACTTCCAGCGCTTGTACTCCATCATGATTGGTGATCGTCCGTTCACAACAATTCCAATTGATAAAAAGGTCTTTAGCGTTACCTATAACCAAACTTCAACAATGGAAACGAAATGGGCTAACCTGAAGAAGATGGAGGATGAGACCGTTATGAAAATCATCCTTGGCCAAGCGTCCATCGACTCTTTCGATAAATTCGTGAAGGACTGGAAGTCTCAAGGCGGAGATGAGATCACAGCGGAAGTCGCCGAGCTCTTGAAGAAGTAACCGAGCATACTCTTGCAGAAGGCGCTGGCGGTTTTAAGTGCCTTTTGCAAGCTTTGTTATCCTGATAGGGAGACGGGAGGCTAGCCTTAGTGAGAAAATTAGGCCATCAGAAACACTATTATTTGATGCTGTTGCCGGGTATGGTCTGGCTTGTGATGTTCAGTATTGTGCCTATGTTTGGAATTCTGATGGCCTTTCAGGATTTCAATCCGGGAGCGGGGCTGCTTAAATCCGAGTGGGTGGGGCTCGAAAACTTCAAGTATATGTTTCAGCTTAATGACAGCAAGACGGTTATTGTTAATACCTTTATCATCGCAATCGGCAAAATCGTGCTTAATCTGCTCATTCCGCTCATCTTTGCCATATTGCTGAACGAGCTTCGCAGCATGCGCTACAAAAAGCTGGTGCAGACTGTCGTTTACCTGCCGCACTTTCTATCGTGGGTGATTATGTCAACGATTGTAATCGGAATTTTTGGCTATTATGGCGTTGTTAATACGGTTTTTGGAATGTTCGGCTTCGATCCTAAACTATTTATGGCGGATGCGGGGATATTCCGGCAGCTCATCATCGGTACTGATGTGTGGAAGGAATTTGGCTTTAACGCAATTATATATCTTGCTGCGTTAACGGGCATTAATCTCAATCTATATGAGGCGGCCGCCATTGACGGTGCCAATCGCTGGCAGTTGATTAGGCACGTCACGCTGCCTGCACTGTCAACCACGGTTGTCTTGCTGGGCGTCTTAAGTCTAGGCAACGTGCTGAACGCCGGATTCGATCAAGTGTATAACCTTTATAACCCGCTTGTGTATTCAACTGGAGATATTTTGGATACATGGGTGTACCGACTGGGCTTGCAAAATCTTCAATTCTCGCTCGCGACGGCGGCAGGTTTGTTCAAGTCGGTCATTAGCTTTGTGCTGATATTCATATCCTATCGTCTGGCGTATCGCTATGCCGATTACACGGTATTCTGAGGGAGGGCGCTGCATTGGTCAGAAATACAACGTTAGGCTCACGGACGTTTGAAATTGCCAATATCGTCGTCCTCGGCCTTTTGCTTATTAGCTGTATTTACCCGCTTTGGTACACCTTCTGTGTATCGATTTCCGAAAAATCCGCTGCTAATGCAGGCTTGGTTACGCTTTATCCCATTGGCTTCTCCTTGACGCCGTATAAGGAAATTATTAATGACGCCCTCTTCTTTAACGCGTTCTGGATTTCCATTCAGCGCACCGTGCTCGGTACAGGTTTTGCCTTGCTGATGACGGTATTAATGGCTTACCCACTGGCAAGGCCTAAGAGGGATTTTAAAATGCGCAATACCTTTATGTGGATTCTTGTCTTTTGCATGCTGTTTAACGGGGGCTTGATTCCGTGGTATCTCACTATTCAAAACTATCATTTGATCGATTCGATTTGGGCGTTAGTACTTGGCGGAGGAGTGCCGGTATTCGACGTGATCCTGATTATGAACTTCTTCCGCAATTTGCCGAAGGAGCTGAATGAGGCGGCGGTAGTCGACGGTGCTGGTCCTTGGTCAGTGCTGTTTCGGGTATATATTCCATGCTCCTTTCCTGTACTTGCTGCAGTAGCGTTGTTCCTTAGCGTTTATCATTGGAACGAGTTTTTTAACGGGTTAGTGCTAATGAACACTGCGGCTAAATATCCGCTTCAAACCTATATCCAGCAGCTGGTCGTAAACATTCCAGTTGGCACCAATCTGACTCCTGAACAATATAAGAAGCTGTCCGAGCTGTCTAATCGAACGCTAAATGCGGCCAAGGTTTTTATAGCTATGGTACCAATGCTGATCGTATATCCTTTCCTGCAAAAGTACTTTGTTTCCGGTATTATGCTGGGCGCGGTAAAAGAGTAAGGCTGTGCCTGTGAGGAGGACGTGCCACTGGTCATTCCACTCATCAAACAGTTTTAGCAGCACACTTCGGCGAATTATGGCTTTGCACAGTCATGGCTCGCCACCATTACCATGAAAAAATCCGACCTCGTGAGGTCGGATTTTTTGATTTTTCTGTTCATGCTAGTAGGGTAAATCTGTTATTATAAGCTCTGCTTGCGCAGCTTGAGCACGTGAAACCCGACGACCAAAAGCCACCCAAGGTAGGATACGATTAAGATTCGTCCGAATAAACCTGCAAGTACGTCAGGAGTGAACTGTCCATCTTGCGGAATTTGAATTATAAATAGCGCCATTAAAACAAACATAATTCCGCTGGTGGTTAACAGTCGTCCGCGAATGGGTCTCCAAGCTTCATTGCGTGCCAATGCAAAGCTGATCAAGAGGGCGGCGACAGGCGAATAGTCGAGCGTGGCGCCGATGGCATGCATTTTACCGCTGAATGTTGCAGCATCCGGACTCACCGATATGGGGTCGGTCATAAAAATGCCTGCTATAAAGATACCTGAGACACTTAGTCCAAGGATAACGAGCCCGATATACCCCAAGACGCTACGAATTTGTGAGAAGATTGCAATTCCGGCGCTTATAAGACTTGCAGCGAGCAATATAAATGCAAAATGCATCATCCAGCCGAAGTTACCTAATGCATACTCGCTGATAAAACGCCAAGTCGGATCGAATTCAGGCTCTAAGAGGTGTAGGCAACCCAAGATCAAGATGAAGAGTGATCCAGAGACGATAGACAATCGTGCGGCATTAGATGATATCGCGGATATAGGTTTTGCAATGAATAGTGGTTTAGCTGATATCGTATTCTCTAATGGCAATAATCTCGTCATTTTTCTTCTCGGACGATGTCATAATCGACAATCGTCTTCACTAGAATGCTCGGAGCCATCACGACTGCCGAATGATCCTGTCCGGGCAGCGTTTGGGATTCAACAAAAGGCAGCAGTTCGGTAAGTGCTTTGGCTGACTCGTGAAAGAGCGGTTCGCTGTTCTCGCCTGTCATAATTAACGTAGGAACATTTACTTTCCATCGGTTGGTTGGAAGCGGTTTGCCAGATTGCGTGTCGCCCATAATCATGCCATCATAGGCGATTGTGTGAGACATGCTTTCCATCGCCTGCCAAGAAGGATCGGCTTTCATGTAGCCAATATATTCTTCTGGAATACCGAGAGCCTCCGACATGAAGTATTCGACCGCTTCGCTGCGTCTGCCTGCTTGGTTTAGCGTGTTCAAATGGTGAACATATTCTGTAGGCAAGGGTTTACGGCTGTCATTAATAATGAACGGTGGTTCGTAAAGATACAGCTTCGACACCTGGTCTCCTAATCGACTCGCTGCTTCAAGGGCTAACACAGCGCCGGACGAGCTTCCAAACAGGCAAGCATTGCCGCCGGCCTTATGGATTAGAGCCTCAATATCCTCGACTTCGCGTTGGACGGAATAAGGCGAGACATCAGAGCTTTGACCGCGACCACGGCGATCATAGTTGTAAACGGTGTAATGAGTTGCAAGCAGCTGGGCAAGCTGGGCTGCATCGCTATGGTCGGCAACAGCCGATGATATTAGGATAACGGCAGGTCCATTTCCTAGCTTTTCATATGCGATCTTTGTTCCATCCTTTGAAGTAACTGTATCCATAATTCCTCCCGTCGACGTTTCTAAGTATTCTTCAAGTCGGTCAAATGCATCATTGAAGCCTTCAATCATACCCATTGCTTCGGCATTTTCCAATTCCTCGGCACTTGCGAATCGTGTGACAATACTAAGCTTTGTGCCATTTATTGTTTCCTCGAATTGAACAGTCGTTAGCATCTCGCTGTTCTCTACGACATTCCAGTCTTTGTCGGTAAACGAGTCGGTATATACTAGTGTAAAGGGTTCAGTAACCTCTTGATAAACAGCTTTGCAGAAAGCCTCTTCCCCGATAATGTCATCTAATTTGAGACTATAACGCCAAATACCGCCGGGTCTTACATCCATTTCAAAGACGGTGGTTGTCCATAATTTAGGACCCCACCAACGCGTAATATGTTCCGGTTTTGTCCAACCCTCCCAAGCAAGCTTGGGAGGCAATGCTAATATCCGTTCGATGGTAAGCTCACGAAGTTCCCGGTTTTTATGGATTTTTGTTTTTGATCGCATCTTCATTCATCCTTTTTAGATCATTTTCTAGTGCGTCAAATCGATTATTCCAAATGGTTTGGTGATTTCGAACATTGCTGCGATAACGCTTGAGATAAAAGGCTAGCATTAATCCTCCTTTTTTTTGTAGTCGAGCATATAATCCTCAAAATGATCGAGACGCTCTTCCCAAAGGATACTAAATGAGTCAAACCACGCATCCAGATCCTGAAAGGGCTTTGCTTCGAGGCTATATATTCGCTGTTGTGCCTTGTTGCGGGAGCGCACCAACCCAGCCTCGCTCAAAATACGTAGATGGCGAGATACTTGCGGTTGACCGATATTGAGCGCTTGGACGATCTCACTCACCGATCGTGGTGCTTTTTTTAATAACTCAACAATGTTAAAGCGGTTCGGCTCGGCGAGTGTAAGTAATGTTAATTGCATAGTGTTTGTGTTCATGCATTAAATATATACTTAAGTGTATATACGTGTCAACGTATATAATAAATTTAAAAACTCATGCATGGGTTGGTAAGTCGTAATACATGTCGAATAATTCAATCTACCGTTACACTATTGGAGATTTATATTGGAGGAGATAGCATCTTAATTGGAAGGATATTGAAGTCGCCAAAGCGAATTATTTAACGTTGCATGTTTTGAATCAGGGCTTAAAAACAAGGTATATACTCGTGGCTGGTGATATGAGTTTGCACCGCCTATCCCATCTGCGATTTAAAATAGGAGGTCGTTTGAACTAACGGATAGGTTAGCGGAGCAAATCGTAGTGCATTATTTTGTGGAAATTGTTTAAAGTGAGGTGTCTAAACAATGGAACTGGTAAATAAAAATTGAAGTCGTAACGATGAAGAGTGAGTATTGTAAAGTTGAACATCATACTATCGTCATTGATGGTACTCCTCTGGATTTATTACTTCACAATTACTATCCTTCAAATAACCTTCTAGGCATGATCCCAACAATTATTGAATGGGTCTACGATTTGAAAGAGAAAGAATGTATTAAAGAAAGGTTCAATTCGGTAAGCAAAGAGGTTGTTTTGCCAGTACTAATGTGCCCAGATGATTGCGATTTAACGTGTACAGTAATTGTTGCAAATGTAATTAAAGCGGATGGGCACATTATCTGGAAGAAACTTGGTATTGATATGAGTACAAGGGAAGATATGCTTCTGGGATGCGAAGGAATTGGTTCAAAAGTTAATTGGCTTGATGAGATCCCTATTATGACTTTTGAAGAAGCGTATATAGCTCTCATCTCAGAAAAATTTACGATTAAGCTAACAGGCAGAATAATCTAACTATCTGACGAAAATATAGAAAAAGAGATCGTTTCTAAGGGGATTAGTATGTGCGAACAGAAGAAATGACGGTCAAGAAACTAGTATTAGTGGTAGTTGTCCTTAACATAATCGTGGGCATACTGAGTGGATGTGGCGATAGACCCAATCCCCCTGAGAAAATACAGAAGGCAGGAAAGCAAGTGGATATTTACGTTGATGGGAATGAAATTCTTATTACTAACAAACCTTTTATAGAGGGACGAAGATTGTATCTTCCTCTTGATTCGGTACTTACTGCCATGGGTTGGACTTATAATCACGAAAAAGATGGATCATTAGCTATCTCTTACAAAACATTAAATGGAAGTGGTACGACCTATATGCATGATGAGTGGGAAGATACGCTTCGACTAGTTGATGGGCATATTTATATTCACTCGAAACGATTAAGTGGTTTAACAGATTCAGAAATCGTTTTTAATGCTGGGATAGGTAAAGTTATGATTACAACATCTCCAAACCCTGGCGAGGTCACAGATGAAGACAGGGAGGAATTGCTCGCATGGCAAGCGAAGCAAGAAACTGTAGCAGAGAATACAATGAGTGCAGAAGAAAGTGAGCAGATCAATTACGGAAAATATTCTGATCTGGATATATTCAGCGACCTGTACTCCTTAGATAAGGAACTTGAAGAAGAAGGACTGTCGTTATGGGACGAGCTCGGCTTTTACGGCGGTTATTACCAAAGCGAGTATGGGAATACTCCTTGGGATATCATTTCGTTTGGCTGGACGGGTGGAGATGGCGAACACTACGGCTTCTTAACGGAATTCGGATCTGTCCCGGATTTAAATAATGCCCCTATCGTAAGAGTTTCCCCAATGGATGGGGATGAAGCTGGGGAAGTCATCGCAAACAATATCAGGGAGTTTTTGAGCGTAATTGCTATTGACAGTACTTTTATATATATGTCGTTTGAAAGTGATGAGGCCTACCAAAACTACTTACAAGAGGAAGAGGAAGCGCAATATGAATGGGCACCAACCGAGGAAGATCAAGCAAATCGCCGTAAGGTCATGTCCAGACTGGTAGATGCGCTAAACCTACCAAAAATCGATCATCCATATACATACCTTGATCGAGTGAAAGCAGCGAGGGAAAAACGAATCGTTGTCGCTACTCCTGATGGACTAGGGGTAACCAATGTACATCCTGGGGATGAAGGTCGGCAACACGAAACACTTCTGGTGGATGATGATTTGGAAGCTGAAGAATTGCAGGGTTATTTAAAGCGGGCTACCTATGCTGGCAAACTAGCATTGATACGTACATTTAACGCAAAGGGCTTTCATAGCGAGGAAGTCGAAAAAGTAATGGTAGAAGAAATGACCAGACTGGGACTAACCGATGAGATTGCCAGAATGAACGCATCAGCTTGGTAGATGTTAAAGATAAAATGTTAAGAGAAAGAACTTAGCCTTTAAATGATTTTTTTATTACGAGGATGGGTAAAGTTAGTTGAATAGAACATATTAATGAGCAGGCGCTGCGGAACCTGCTCTCATTTTATATGAAGCTTACTAGCAGGCTAATTGAAATAACTGAAATAAGTTACTACGAAATGGGTTGATTCTGATATACCAATTTGTAATGAGAGGTAAACAGGGTTGTTTCATACAAATCTCTTTAGATGAAGTATTCGGGTTTCCGAATATGACAAGCCCTTTTGGTGGTTATGATGTAAGGGGAATCGCAGAAATTAAGAGCGGAAACTATTACGTAAAGGGTGAGTTATGGTTTACAACTGGTGAAACATATGAGTTCTACAATCAGTTGGTTAAATGTTGGGCGGAGTTAAAGGGATTGGCAACATTTTGTTCTACTGAAGCAAACCTAGAGCTCAAAGTTAAATTTATTAATAGAAGGCAAATCTCAATAGTAGGTTATTTCAAGGAATTTGCACATCAAGATAATGAGATGAAATTTGAAATCGAAAGCGAGCAAAGTTTTTTCGGAGAGACGGTCGAAGGACTAGAAGAAATAGTGAATCATCATGGTGGTTTAAAAGGGATACAACATGAATGTTGAACCGAGTGGCAATAGTGATTAAGTATGAAATATGATGACGTATTGATAAATCAGCGGAAACAAAAGCTTGAAATTGTATTCGTTCGTAACATTTCACTTGCATTTTCGTCTAAAGGTTATACTGAATAGGGGTGAAAATGTTGAAAAAGTTAGTATTAGGAGTAGCCTTAGCAATTTTCGTATGTGTATTTGCTGGTTGCAGTTCCTCGTCAGACGACAAAAAGGGGAATTACATTATTGCAAAGGAAGAGCAAAAAATCTTAGTAGCGAAGGACATCTCTTGGAAAGATGCAGAAAGTATGGACTTTGAAACATTTAAAAAGAATGATATTGAATTAATAAATTATATTGTTGAGGATACTCTGCTCTACAACGAGCTGGCGATAGGTGAATCAGTTAATGTAACTCCCAAAACGAATGATAATGGTGAATATGTTGTAATGCAATCTTATCCCCCACAAATTATAGCTGGTAAAATAGAAAGGCAGAACACTAGGCAGATTATAGGTCATTAAGTTTTTGCTATCTGTAGGATAAAATACAGGTAGAAATCTTTTATAATTATTTAGTAAATTGAAAATAGGCATTCTCGTTGGTAATATAGGCAAATAAGCATGCGATAGGAGTGAATGGTGTCGTGATTATTGTTGTTCTTAATCAGTTGAAAAAATAACTGAATATATGAGGTTTGGCTTAATTGGAGGTGATCGCAGTTATGATCTGCATACCTGCTATTTGGCTGAACTCGTACATTAAGAACAATAGCAATATCATACGCCCTTACTCTAACGCGACTTATGTGCGCGGTAATTGTATTCTTATATCAGGTATAATGAAATTCATTCCTGTGAATAGGGATCGCTTAGGAGATTAGAGGCTGCAGATGAAGCTATGTTCATCTGTGGTCTTTTTGTCGTTCTCGGATGTCTTGTGGAGAGGTATCAAACGGCAGTAATTCGTGTTTTCATTCTATTATTTTGAGAATTTACAAGGAGGTATGGAGTATGCAATTAAACAATTGGTCTATGGATACCATTAGTTATGATTTATCGAAGGAATATTCTATTCGGAAGGCGGAGCCAGAAGAATGGGGATTGTATTGTTCTGTATATTATAATATGCAATATAATGGTTTTTTTAGAGAAGAAAGCTATGCAGCATCGCGAAGAAATTCATTTTGGATTTATAAGGGAGAGAATAAAATCGGTGGTGTAAGAATGGCGCCCAACGTAATCTACCATTTGTTTTTTATTCCTCCTTTTAATGATGCATTCAAGATATTGAAGCTGCTTAAAAAAATAGTAATGCATTGGTCTGACAGAACGCAGCCAATTAAGACTTTTGAGGTTCTTCCAGATCAAGTTCAATTATTTGCGAGGGCAGGCTTCTGGGCGGATGAATTCAGATGCCGTTGGATGCAGCGTCCTACAGATCATTTCGAAGTGATCTGGGATGATAATCTAATTATTAAAAGTCCCCAAATTGAAGAAAACGAGATGGGAGCTAAGCGATTCATCAATGAAGATGACATTGCTCATTGTGACTATGAAAGCTTTAAAGGCGGATTTGAAGCAGTAAGGAGAAAAAAGTTTTCTTTAGAAGATTTTATTCCAAATGAAGATCCTAATTATTCGAATGACATATTAGTTCAGGCTTCAACACTAATCTATGATAAGAACTCTGGTCAGCTCATTGCCAATTGTCGTCTTTGTCTACAAGATAACATGGCAGCAGTATATAGTATCGGTGTAATACCTGCTCATAGAGGAAGAGGGCTGGCTACACTTATGCTGCAAAGAGCGCTGAGTATGCTGAAAAATAAATATTCAATTCTACGATTGTATGTGATGGAAGGTAATGATGCAGAATCTGTTTATTTTAATCTCGGGTTCGTGCCCGGAGTACAGGAGATACAAAATATGTATATACCTGCGCAACCATAGCGGGGTGACCGTTTGATTGTTTCGATTTTTCTGATTTTTTAAAGTAAATACTTGAAATGTATGGTATGGTATTTTGTGGTGAATGTCATACCATAGGGGCTGTGTAAGAATGATAGGGGATACGACGGAAAAAGAGCGGACAATATTTGATCATGCTGGAAATACAATTAAGACAGAAGATCGAGAGATTCGTATTCTTGCCAAGTATGAGGAGCCATTGGTTGTCGTACTAGGAAATGTGCTTAGCGATGAGGAATGCGATGAGCTAATTAGACATTCTAGGGAACAATTGCAGCGTTCAAAAATAAGTGGAGATCGTGCAGAGAACCAAATTAGAACGAGCAGTGGAGTATTTTGTGAGGAGAATGAGACGATTACAAAAATCGAAAAAAGATTCTCTCAAATTATGAATATTCCCATTGAGCATGGCGACGGCTTGCAAGTTTTGCTATATACCCCTGGCCAAGAGTATCAGCCACATTATGATTTTTTCGCAGAAACAAATCGAGCAAGTGCTAACAATCGAATTAGTACGCTTATAATGTATTTGAATGATGTGGAGGAAGGCGGAGAAACGGCGTTCCCTCTGCTTAATATTTCAGTTTTTCCTAACAAAGGCATGGCTGTTTACTTTGAATATTTTTATAACAATAATGAAATAAATGATTTCACCTTGCATGCAGGTACACCGGTGATTAAAGGTGAAAAGTGGGTCGCGACGATGTGGATGAGAAGACAGGCGCTGCGCATTTCATAAAGAGTGATTTGGAAGCAATGAATATAAGGAATCATACTACTCACAGCAATCAAATCATTGCGCTGAGGCGAATTGTCGTTGTACTTTGGCGCAGTTCGCTTCCACAATGTGAAACCCCGACCATAAGAGGTCGGGGTTTTTGCTTTTTCACTTATTAAGCAGCCATTTTAATTTTTAATGAATAGGTTGATTACATCACTTAATACCCTCGTAAGTCACTTTAAACAGGTATTACAGCTTCAGCTTTCTAATGCCTCTAGGCAGCAGATCATTGTGGGTTCGGGCAAAAAGAATTTAACTTTTCCCTACTTATAAATCCAATAAAAAAGAGACCCTCAGGGGTCTCTTTTTTCCATTTATAAATTCAAACGGATAAATTAGTAAGATTTAGGAGCTTGTTCGGTTATTCTCTGATAAAATTAAGCATAAGGAGTGTAATATCTACATTTTAACGATATAGCTGTGTTGATAATAATGCTTCTTAAAAAGTTGAATTGGAGTAAGTTACTGTAATAGCAGGGGAAGTGTGAACGTTGGATAACGGGAGATTTTTGAAGCTGTTTGGGCTTATTGGCGGTGTTGCGATCCTGAATATTGTCGTGTTGTCACCTGGGCTTCTAGGTGTGGAAATAGGAGGTGAAAGTGTACTTGAAACGGCTTCAGGCGTAACGTTATTGGTTGTAAGCCTTCTTGTTATGTTATATGGGAGTTATAGTTTTCTTTTTAAACCGCCAGTTGCGCTGCCTGTAAAAAACATTTCAACGCGTGAGGATTATATCGCAGCGCTTCAACCGTATCGACATGCAAAAGATCTTAAAAATGATATGGCACTTGCTTTGGATCAGCTGGAACGCATAGATAAGAAGAAGAACGCCTTGACCGAGGTTCTTAGTCAGCGATTTGATCAGACGGAATTAAGCTATAAGAAGTTCGATTCAGTTATTTATGAGGTTGAGAAGCTGTTCTATCTTAATATTAGAGGTATTCTCAATAAGCTTAGTGTATTCAATGCCTCTGGATACGCCAACTTTACAGGCCAACAACAACCCGCGGGGCTATCTAACAAGCTAGTACAGGAAAAAACAAATTTATACAAGGAGTACTTATCCTACGTGACGGGTTATCTTCGTGCAAATGAGGAAATTTTGCTTAAGCTAGATAAATTATTATTGGAAATATCGCTGTTAAACAGTACCGACTATAGAGATGTTGAGGAAATGTCATGTATGAAGGAAATCGATATATTAATCAAGCAGACTAAATTATATAAGCATGGAGAGGGAGACGGATATGGCAGGTAAGGGGAAAGCTTTTGTAGTGATAGGAGCTATTGCAGTGTCTGTTTTTTTGCTTGTTTATTTGGGCATTAGCTTAACTTCAAATTTAGGTAAAACAAAGACGCAGATCACGACGGAAGATGCAGCAAAGAAGCTTGATAAATTATATAAAGATGTGTCTGTGAAAACGATAGAGCCAATCAAGGGTCAAATCGATCTAGATCCCGCATCAATTGGTGATTCCTTACCTGATATTTCGAAGTTTCCGGTTTCAGTAACGAATACTACCGACAGCTTTGTAGAGATTTTCTCTTCCACAGAGAAATCAGGAACGGGTGTTGATGGCTGGTTAAACGAGGTGGCTGAGGAATTCAATAAATCCAATACGACGCTAAATGGAAAGCCGGTTTCGGTCATGATCCGTAATATTGCTTCGGGAACTGCTACCGATTATATCAGGTCAGGCAAATATATACCGGATGCATTTACTCCTTCCAACGAGCTGTGGGGAGAAATGGTGAAAGCAGATGGCATCCAAGCTGAGCTGGTCTCTAAGCGTCTTGTTGGCAATGTTACTGGCATTGTAGCAACGAAGGCGAAATATGATGAGCTGGTCGATAAATACGGTTCTCTGAATTTAAAAACAGTAACCGACGCTATCGCGGATAATGAGCTGGCTATGGGGTATACAGATCCATTTGCCAGTTCTACAGGGCTAAACTTTCTGGTGACTGCCCTCGGAACCTTTGACAGCTCCAATCTGCTTGGGGAGAAAGCAGTTCAAGGCTTTGAGAAGTTCCAGGCAAATGTACCTTTTATTGCTTCTACCACGCTGCAAATGCGTGAGGCAGCCAAGACAGGTATGCTTGATGCTTTTGTTCTTGAGTATCAAACCTTTGTGAACGCAACAGATTTCAAAGCGGGTTATGTGTTCACCCCTTTCGGTGTCAGGCATGACAGCCCGCTTTATGCTTTAGGTGATTTGCCAAAGGATAAGCTCGACATTATTCAGAAGTTTGCCGATTTTGTGGAACAAGAAAAATATCAGAAATTAGCAGAGCAAAAGGGTTTTAATGGCCTCAATGACTATAAGTCTGAGCTTGAAGCGGTGGATGGCAGTATTCTGTCTGCTGCCCAGAAGCTGTGGAAGGAAAAGAAGAACGGGAGTAAACCGATTGCAGCTGTGTTTGTAGCAGACGTATCAGGGAGTATGGCCGGTGAGCCATTAAACCGATTGAAGGAATCGCTGCTGAAAGGACAAAAGTTTTTGGGACGGGACAACAGTATTGGATTCGTTTCTTACTCCAGTGATGTGGCCATTAATCTTCCTATAGGGAAGTATGACACGAATCAGCAGTCGATGTTCGTTGGGGCCATAGACAGCCTTCAAGCCAGTGGAGGAACAGCTACTTTTGACGGTATTGTGGTGGCAATGAAAATGCTTCAGGATGAGATGGCCTTAAATCCGGATGTGAAGCCGCTAATCTTTGTGCTCAGCGACGGGGAAACGAATGAAGGGCATTCGCTTAAAGATATTAGAGGACTGATTGAGACGTACAAAATCCCGATCTACACGATAGGTTACAATGCGAACATCAAGGCGCTTCAAAGTATTTCGAGCATCAATGAGGCGGCCAGCATTAACGCAGATACAGAGGATGTTGTTTATAAAATCAGCAATTTGCTCAACGTTCAAATGTAAGGATTATCAATGAGGAGGGGCTTCAATGTCATTTTCTATGGAAGTGATTAGTGAGGAAAAACTGAAATCAGCAATGGAGGAGCAGGTTAAGCCCGAGCCAGAGGAATTAACGCAGCTGAAGGAGCTGGCTTTAAATAATGTTTCTACGATTTTGGCATTGGATATCGAGTCATTGGAGAAACGGAGGGCGGTCTTGCAATCCATCGATAGCTTCGGGATGAGCTCCATGCGGTCATCCTCGGAGAAAAATGCTCTTTTGCAGGTTTCTGTAGGGAACTTATCAAAAACAGGGGATGAAGGCGGGCAAGTAGCCAAGGGCTTGGCGGAGCTGCATCTTCAGTTAAAAGATCTAGATCCCAGCGTCATAGATTTTGCCAAAAGCGGCGTTTTAGGCATGTTGTTTAACCCTTTGCGTCGTTATTTTGTAAAGTACCAGAAAGCAGATGCTGTCATTTCGGACATTATAATATCTTTGGATAAGGGAAAAACGGTATTGAAAAATGACAATACAACCTTGGAAATTGAGCAGCATGCTCTCAGAGAGCTCACTAAAAAGCTTCAAAAGGAAATCCAACTGGGTGTGTTAATGGACTCGGAAATTGAATCGCAGATCGAAGCAGCTAAACTGCGTCAAGAATCTGAAGACAAAATCCTGTTCATCACAGAGGAAGTTTTGTTTCCTTTGCGCCAGCGTCTCATGGATTTGCAGCAAATGATGGTCGTTAATCAACAGGGGATTATGGCAATTGAAGTTGTGATGAGAAATAATAAGGAGCTCATGAGAGGGGTAGACAGAGCGAGGAACGTTACCGTTTCTGCCCTGAAAATTTCAGTCACAGTAGCCAGCGCACTCTACAATCAAAGGATTGTACTAAAAAAGATTGAGCTTCTCAATCAAACCACGGACACTCTCATCAGCGGCACTTCAAAAATGCTGAAAGATCAAGGTGCAGCGATCCATAAGCAATCACTTGAAACAAATATTTCAGTCGACACAATGAAACAGGCTTTTGTTGATGTGCTGTCGGCGTTAGATTCAATTAGCACTTATAAGCAGGAGGCGCTTCCTCGTATGCGTGAAACCATTAGTCAGTTCAGAGAACTGGCGAATGAGGGAGAGAGCAGAATTTTGCGGCTGGAGAAGGGGCAAAAGTTAGGCTTGTAGATTGCTCGATGGGAAGGGGCGACGCCCCTCTAATTAAAAAAGTTGATATACTAGTAAATGCATCAATTAATTTGCAAATACGTACAAACACCCCCGGCGATAACCGCCGGGGGTGTTTAGCTGCTTATTATTCTATTCAAAACTGACAGCAACGACTCCGCCGATTTGTTTCATTTCGGCTACGATTTCCTTCGGCTCCATGGTTCTTGGAACGACGATATCAAGCTTTACTTCCCAGCATAGCGGCATATCAAGTGATGGACGTATCCGCTGCAGCATCATTTTTTGCGTCATAATCGAGCGGCTGGCAAGCCTCTGGGTGACGATGTCCAGCAGTTCCTCTTCTGTCTCCGCCTGAATGGTAAGCTTTCTAACCTTCTTGCTCTTCAGAAAACGGTGCTCCACTTTATTGAAAACCCATAATGTGATGAACACAAGAATCGTTCCTGCCGCTGCGCTGAAATAAAAGCCCGCACCGATCTGCAGCCCAATGGCTGCGACGACCCATAAGGAAGCGGCTGTTGTCAGTCCCGTAATAGACTTGCCTGTGAATAGAATCGTGCCGGCTCCGAGAAAGCCGACGCCGGTAATGACAGCCGTTGCTAGCCGCGCCGGGTCAATCCGTACGTTGGGCTCTCCCGCAAATTCAGCGAAGCCGTAAATGGACAGCAGCATGATCATCGAAGAGCCGAGGCAAACCAGAATATGCGTGCGGAGCCCAGCCGGATGATTTTGCTGCTCCCGTTCGAAGCCGATGAGACCGCCAAGAAATACGGCTAGAGACAACCGGATTAGGATGGTGGCATGGTCAATAACCCACGGGTTATCCAAGGCGATCACCGACTAATTGGAACCATCAACCGTTCGCGTTTGCGGAATATGGCCCATTCTCGATACCCAATTTCATATAAATGGCTGCCGATGGCCGAGAAATGCTCGCCTACACGTTCGGGCTGGTGCGCATCGGAGCCGAAGGTCACCTTAACCCCATAATGGAGCGCGCGTTCTAGGAAATAGCCATCCGGCACCCAATTGTTGTCGGAAGAATTGATTTCGATGACGACGTCGCTAGCAGCGATTGCTTTCAACGTGACGTCGGCAGCTTCTGTGCGGAGCTCTGGATAACCGTAGAAGTAGCGGTTCAATGAATCGACATGACCTAAAATATCATATAATCCACACTTGGCGGACTGAGCGATATAATCATAAAATAAATTTTTCACTTCCAATTTACGTGCTGCAGTCAAGCCTTCCCAATACTCTGAATCGTATATGCCGATACCGGCGAATTCATGCACAGAGCCAATAACATAATCAAAAGGATAAGAAGCGATAACCGAGCGGTATAAATCCAGATGTTCCGGTAAAAAATCAGCTTCGATGCCGAGCAGCACCTCTATTTTTTCTTCATAGTCTTTCTTTAGCTCCAAGACCTCTTTAATATAAGCTGGAAACTCGCTTTTTGCCATGCTGCCAGTTAAGGAAGGACGATCTTCAGCAATTGCGAAAAATGGCGTATGATCCGAGATGCCGATAATATCTAATCCCTGTGTTATTGCTGCTTCGATATATTCCTTGACCGAACCAACTGCGTGTCCGCAGCGTTCATGATGCGTATGATAGTCAAACTTCATGTAGTACCTCCGATGAATGCGTGATGAATACTAGATACATTTAGCCTTTAGAGCCGGATACAACGATTCCTTGAATGAAATACTTTTGAGCAAAAAAGAAAATGAACAGCAGCGGCAAAATCGCGACCAGCGAAGCTGCCATCAACAGATGCCACGGTGTTGCCCCGTATGCAGCTGTAAAGTTAGCGAGCCCGAGTGAAATCGGGTATTTCGTCATATCGTTCAAGTAAATGAGCGGTCCGAATAGATCATTCCATCTCGATATCAGCTCCAAAATAGCCGCAGTTGCAAACGCAGGCATGGAGAGGGGAATCAGGATGCGGAAATACATCGTGAAATGGCTTCCTCCGTCGATTTTGACGGCTTCATCCAATTCTTTGGTAATGCCCAAATAAAATTGGCGCATTAGAAAAATGGTGAAAGAGCTTGCTGTAAAAGCTGGAATCACGAGCGGCAGATACGTGCCTGTCCAGTGCAGCTTTGTAAACAGTAAATATTGCGGAATCAAGGTGACTTGGGACGGAATCATCATCGTACTGAGGACAAGCCCGAATAAAAGCATACTTCCGCGCGCCCGCAATCTCGCAAAAGCGAATGCGGCCATCGACGAGGAGAATACGACTGCACCTACCGTCACGGCTGAGTACCACACCGAGTTCCATAGGAAACGAGCCATAGGGGCATCGATGAAAATCTGCTTAAAGTTGATCCACTGCAAATGGGCTGGAAACCACGTCATCGGAACGCGATGAATTTCGCCGATGGTCTTAAGCGAAGTGGAGAGCATCCAAAACAGCGGAAATGCGAACAATAGAACGCCTCCGTATAGAAGGAGGTAGATGATTGTTTTGTCCATCAGACGCAGATCACCGTGATTGTACGATTTTTTTCGCTTCATAATAAAGGAACCTCCTTTACTTCGAGTCATATTCATAGTGGACGAATTTTTTGGAGCCCCACAGCGATACGAGAGTCAGCGCGAAAATAAGCAGGAATAATATCCATGCCTGAGCGGAGGCATACCCCATCCGGAACTGCTTGAATGCAGTATCAAATAAATAATACACATAGAAATAGGAGTTCCAGTCCGGCCCTCCCTTCGTGATAACGTAGGCTTCCGTAAAGATTTGCAGCGATCCGATCATGCTAATGATGGTATTAAATAAAATGACAGGTGAAATAAGCGGAATCGTAATTTTACGGAACTTCGCGAAACCGCTCGCCCCTTCCATAGATGCGGCTTCAAACAGATCTGCCGGCAGCGATTGCAGCGCGGCAAGAAAGATCACCATCGTGCTGCCTGATGCCGTCAATTGCATGAGTACCATGGATGGAACGACCGTACCCGGGCTCGTAAACCAACCTGGTCCTTGAATGCCGAACCAATCATAAAGGACTGAGTTCACGACACCGAACTGCGGATTAAGCAGCCATGACCACAAAAAGGAGACGGCTACACCAGATATGATGCTTGGTGCGTAATATAGCGTGCGTAGGAGCGATTGCCCCTTGATTTTTTGATTAAGCAGAACGGCAACAATCAAAGATGTCAGTATCGTAAACGGTACGGCCATAACGCTGTAATAGAGAGTCACGGACAATGACTTGTAAAACAGCCGGTCTCCGAACAGCGTGCTGTAATTGCTTGTTCCTGCGAATGTCGGGGACGAGATGACATTGTAATCAGTGAAGCTGAGCAGCAGCGAGACGAGAATCGGTCCCCCGGTGAAGCATATAAAACCGATAAACCAAGGGGCTATGAAAAACCAAAACGACCGTTCCTCGCGCTTCATGGCCAGCGAAAGCTTTCTCATGGGCTACCTCCGTTGGGCCGGCGGATGCCTTCTAATGAAGGGCATCCGCTCGGCTGAAATTTACTTAAAGCTCTGGCTGCTATTGATTCAAATTCAACGATAGGAGGTTATCATTCAACACTTTCAAACCGTCGGCTATGCTCTTCTTGCCTCCCCATACCAGATAGAGCGATTGGTTCATCGTTTCTAGAACCGTATTGAATTTGACGATCAAATGGTTTTCAGCTTCCCGGCCATACTTGATCGAGCCTTCGTGAACCTGCTTGAATGCCTCAGGGTCCATGCCGATTTCTGCACCCATTTTGTCATACCAAAGCTTGAATAGGCTCGCGTCTGCCGGCGTTCTCCCTACTTCATTCATGTAACGGTAGGCGCCGCCGCCTTCAGCTGGATTAGCTAAATGCCGGACGAATTCCCAAGCCTCGTCGGGATGCTTGCTTGTTGCTGAGATGCTCCAAGGGTCAACATAAAGGGTAACCTTGCGTCCATCATGATAGGGAACAGCCGCAACGCCCCATTTGAAATCCGCTTGCTTGTAAGAGCCGAGTCCCCAGCCGCCGGAGATGTACATTCCGACTTTGCCGGTAAGGAAAGGATCGCCCAGCTGCGCGGATGCGGCTACTGTCTCTGCGTCCGGCGCTACTTTGTATTTATTGATCAAATCCACATTGAACTGCAGCGCTTCGACGTTAATCGGTTTCATTAGATCAGGCTCACCCATTACGCCAGATGTATAAGCTTCGGGCTTGAATAGATCTCCTCCGAATAGCCATGTCATTGCATTTGCGCTTAATGCGCTGGAGAAACCAAAAACCTGCTTGCGAGCGTCACCTACGTCATGAGACAACTTTTGTGCGGTTTCGAGCATCGCATCGAAATTCCAAGACTTATCATCCCAGTCGGTCGTCGGGTAAGAAAGGCCAGCAGCATCAAATAAGTCCTTGTTGTAATAAAGATAAGTAGCGTTGCTTACGAGCGGAACGCCGTAATTTTTGCCGTTGATTTTATAAATATCGAGCAGGTTAGGGTCCATTGTATCGAGCTCGGGAGCCCCTTTCTCAATATAAGGAGTAAGGTCCTTCAATGCGCCCATCTTCATATAAGTAGCAAATCCGCTATCCGCCTGATTAGGATTCCAAACATCTGGCGCATTGCCGCTGGCAATCAAGGTAGTCAGCTTTTGATCGAATTGATCGTACGGGATATTCTCAAGCCGCACTTTAACATTCGGATGGCTTTCTTCGAAGGTCGAGACCATTGCGTCCTGCCATGCCTTTTTGTCTGGGTCTGCTGCCATTACCCAAACGATCTCAACCTTATCCTTGCCGTTGTTCTTTACCCCTCCGTTGCTGTTATTTTTTGACCCGGCTTCACCGCCGCAAGCAGACAACGTGGTAGAAAGGGAAAACAAAAGAAGTGCACTCATCACTAAACGATTTTTCGTTATTAGATTTTTCATGACAACCCCCGTATTCGTTTTTTTGAACCCACATTTACAAAATGTTAATAAAACTAACTCGAATTATTGATATTTCATTCCAAAAGCATGTTCTACTATGCATCACCCACTGTTGTTATGCCTTATTGCTAACCAATATAGCATATGATAATATGAATTATAAGCACATATCTTATCTAATTTATTATTTTTCTACGTATATTACTTTGAATATAAACTCATTACTTTACATGGTGGTGTAATGTTTGTGGAGTCAAATTTTTATGAAGCTGCGAAGTTTGATATTAGTCGTGAGAGAAAAACTGACACAAGCATGCCATCACGTCATTATCATAATGGCTATGAAATCTTCTATCTCGTCTCTGGTGATATCAGCTACTTTATCGAGGATAAAAGCTATCAGGTGGTTGGCGGCGCGTTATTGATCATCAATGTGAATGAGATTCATAAGCTGGTCAATTCAAGCAGAGAATCATTTGAGCGGATTACGCTGTTGTTTCAAGAGGAATTCCTTGAGGATATGTTTCCTTACAATGACAGCTTTCATGTGCTATCCAGCTTTTCAAGCGGCAAAAATTTCATGCCCTTAAACGGCCAAGAACAAAGCATGATCGAGAAGCTTTTCGATAAAATGATTGCGGAATTTATTAAGCAGCCTCCCGGCTATGAATATTATTTAAAAACACTGCTGTTCGAGCTGCTTATTTTCCTTTACCGCAAGACGTCAACGCTTCCTGCAGCTGAACATGATGGAAGCAATCCGATCAATAAAAAGATTTTCGAAATCGTTGACTATTTGAACCAGCATTATCATGAAAACCAAACGATTCAGGGCATATCCAGCAGGTTTTTCATCAGCTCCTCTTACTTTTGCAAAATGTTTCGGGAGAACACAGGCTTCACCTTCACAGAGTACTTGAACAATGTTCGAATCAAGGAGGCACGCCAGCTCTTAACGGGGAGCACCTTGAAAATAGCTGATATTGCTGAAAAGGTAGGCTTTGAGAGCATGACGCATTTTGGACGTATTTTCAAAGATATTACTGGCCATTCACCGCTCAAATACCGCCAAGCCTATAAGTTTGAATTGAATTAACCCAATAAAAAAAAGCCAACTCCGACGCAAATCATGCGCGGTTGTTGGCTTTTTTAGATTAAGCTAGTTATAGTTCAACCTTATTTCTGCGACTGCTCTACCTGTGCGATTAACGCATCTACCGCTTCATCCACGAGGTCAGGACCATAATTCCATTTATTACGGGTTATGTTTAAGACACGATTATTTTTTACTGCGGGAA
Source organism: Paenibacillus sp. 2TAB26 (assembly GCF_052115145.1). Taxonomy (NCBI): domain Bacteria; kingdom Bacillati; phylum Bacillota; class Bacilli; order Caryophanales; family Paenibacillaceae; genus Paenibacillus; species Paenibacillus sp. 2TAB26. The sequence goes on along the minus strand of NZ_JBFRGC010000016.1, from coordinate 157,938 downwards.
TGGCTTTATAGAGAGGCTCTTGGAATAGCTTTGTCATCTCTTCCAGCTCTTCATCCTTCATTTGTGTGAAGAAATAGTCTGCAGGCCGATCAGCCAAAGATTCCATCGACAACGCAGCGCCGCCGTCTGCAAATTTCTCAAATTGCTCTGGCATTTGGAAGCCTAGATCCTCATAGATCAGCTTGCCCAAAGTACCGCCTTTGCCTCCCAATAGAACCTCGCCCTTATAAAGAATGAACGTGATGGCGGTTGTACCTTCTTTAATATTAATATTGATCTCATCTCGGATACGCTCAAGCTTCTCCTCGAATGTAGAAATCCATGCTTCCGCCTCTGGCTTCCGGTTCATGACATCGCCCATCGCTCGGAGCGTATTGATGACATCTGGATCGCCGCCCCATGCTACGGCAACCGTTGGAGCTATTTTCTGATAAGTTTCGTAGATTTCAGCGCTATGATAGTCTGGCAGTATAATGATGTCTGGTTGCAGGGCAGATATAGCCTCTGCATTGCCAAGTCCATCACCAATACTTTCAGCCTCTGTCATGGTGTCTGGATATTGTTCAAGTGTACCTTGATCGACCCCAACTGGCTCTAGTCCTAGCGGCAGCAAATAACCACCGTATGTAATGACGACAGCCTTGCTCGGCTTAACGGGGATAGTCACTTCTCGCCCTAATGCATCCTTATAAAGCCTAGTCTCTGCCGGCAATGTATCTGTACTTTCACTTTGCTGCTTATTATCGCCCTCCGTAGACTGCTGCACATTTGAATCTGAACCACCACAAGCAGCAAGCAGCAACGATAGGCTAAACAATAGCGTTACAGCAAAAGAAGGCTTAAAACCAAAACTCATTTCATCCACTCTCCAAGTATCTTGTTGATAATGATTATCACTGTTAACAATATAACCTTCTTCTAGGGAGGGAGCAATGAACGATTCGGGCATAAAATTTGTGCGAACTGAACTTTTTAAACCGAGGTTATGCATTTTGAACTGAGCTGGTGTCTCGCCAGTTTGCTTTTTGAAAAGGCGGCTAAAATAATACATATCTGCATATCCGACACTGTAGGCGATATCACGAATGGTCACCTCTGTTTCATTTAGCAAAAACTTAGCTTGATTCATACGTGTCTGAACGAGATACTCCATAGGGCTGCATCCATATTTTCGTTTAAACACTCTGGAGAGGTAGTGTGTACTGTAATGAAATATATTCGCGATCATCTCCATGGAGATCGTTTCGTGATAATGCGCATGAATATAATTAGCGATCTGTACAGCCAGATCTGGCGAGGCAGCTTCAGTATCAGCGATACGCAGCTGGCGGAACTGCTCATGCACGAATTGGTAGAAGAGACCTGTCACCTGCAGCCGGTCCAGCTCTTCACTCAGTTTCCAATGCTGCAGCATAGACTCTAGTAGAGCAAGCAAAGATAAGGGGTGTTTCGCTTTAAATGTATATTGCTGCCCAAATGGAGCATGCTGCTCAGCTTGTCTTTGCGTGGATTGAGTAGATAAGCCGCGCATAGGTTTATATAAAATAAGATAGTAGTCAAAAGGACGGCTCAGACAGCTGATATTCAGCGTAGCGCCTTTACCGCCGTGCAGCAGCTGGGAATTTGAAGATTCGACGGCCATTCCATCAAGACTTATTTTAGCCTCACCTTGGTTAGTGAAGATAAAAGCATTTGCTGGAAGGCGGTAAGCTTGCAATTCCTCACCTGTCTTCATTGCCAAATGCCGAATATCAAGCACTTTGACCGGCGTTTGGCACCATATTGTGATGGTCTCATGCCATTCCATAACCACACCCCGTGACGGATTACATAGAATTATTTTACTAGTGAGAATACATATCATTTATAATATATAATCATATCGTACCCCATTAAGCGCGTATAGAGAAAGCAGGTTTCTGAAAATGGAATTGCATGATCATTTGGTGTCATGGAATCATGCTTTTTGCACCATTTTTGATGTCCGTCACATCAATATGAAAGCCGAAGAATCGTTATCTGCCTACTCCGTACCTGCCAGCATATTTGTGATGTCTATTCAAGGAAGTGCGCAAGTTTGTCTGGATGGTGTGGATCACCATGCCAAACGATTTAAAATATTTCATACTGGCAAAGGATCAGTTTTGCATATTTGTGCTGGTGCCGAGGGGTTTGAATATTATGTGATTTATTATAAAGCACGTATTCCATCGCCTGTTCGGCAGGAAATGATCGATCTGGTAGAGCGCGCCCAACCTTTTCATGCCCAATACGGCTTTGTGCCTGCTTTTCCGGTAGCATTATATCGCAGCATGACAGACATGCATAAGGAATGGGGAAGGGCAGAACCGCTGGGGAGATTGCGTGTGAGGGCTTTGCTCCATCAATTTGTATATGATTTATTAAATCAAATGCAGGTACAGGGTGTGCGACCAGAAAAACGCGATTTGGCAGTTCAAATCATTTCGATTATTCATGAACGTTATGCAGAGTCCATTACTTTGGAATCCTTATCTGAAACTTTGAATTACAGTGTTCCCCATTTGTCTACTTATTTCAAAAGCCGGACAGGCCTCAGTCCGATCGATTATTTGATCAAGGTACGCATCGATAAGGCAGCAGAGCTGCTGCTCAGTACCAATGCCACGCTAAGAGAAATCGCTATCGGTATTGGTTATCAGGACTCTTATTATTTAGGCAGAATGTTCAAAAAAAATAAAGGTATGTCACCGACACAATATAAATTGAAGTACTCTTCCAAGCACAAGGTAGAAGATTATCCTTCCATAAGCATGAGATCGTCCATTGTCTCCCCCAATCTACTCGGCTATACTGATTTAAATGATAATCATTATCAGCGAAGTGGAGAGGGAGAAATACCAATGATTAAACCATTCAAACCGTCCATGGTGGCGGGATTGCTATTAAGTTTTATTTTATTATTGAGTGCCTGTGGGGTAGAAAGTGCAGTGGAGACGACTAATCCATCAACGGCGACAGCGTCGCCCCTGCTGAGGAATCCCAGACCAAAACCATCTCTACAATTGCTGGAGATATAGAAGTTCCTACGCATCCGAAACGAATCGTAGCAGGTGAATATTTAGGAAGCCTCATTGCGCTTGGTGTTGTCCCTATCGGAACTTCTAACCATCACATTAAAAACCCTTATTTCGGTGATGCTTTAAAGGGCGTTGAAGATATAGGAGAGGGCAACGGCAATATCGAGAAAATTTTGGAGATGGAACCCGACCTTATTATTATGGACGATACCTATGCTGAAATGAATGAACAGCTGCCAAAAATCGCACCTACGGTTATAATACCTTATGCATCATTGAAAACCGTTCATGAGGAAATTACCTATTTCGGCAAGCTGCTCGGTAAAGAACAGGAAGCAGAGAAGTGGCTCAATGATTATGATCGAAGAATAGCCGAAGCCAAGCAAAAAGTATTGCAGGTCGTTCCGGCTGACAGTACCTTCTCCATTCTAGAAATAATGGATAAAAACATTTCCGCGGTAGGCGCAAACTTTGGCAAGGGTGGGCAAGCCGTTTACGGAGGATTTGGCTTCAAGCCGCCAGCTGCCGTTGTTGATGAAATGAAAGATCCGGGCTGGGCATCTATATCCAATGAGGTATTGCCGAAATATGTGGGGGACTATATAATACTGACTTCCGATTCGCATACCCTTGCAGATCTCAAGGCTGATCCGATTTGGAATACGCTTGATGCGGTCAAGAACGATAGGGTGTACATATGGGGAAGCGACCGGTCATGGTACTGGGACCCCATAGCGATCCTACTCCAGACTGAAGAAATAGCAGAATGGTTAGTTGGTAAGTGATTGTAGTTAATGTGAGTTGCCTGTGGAATAGGGTACAGCAATAATGGGTTATTCAAAAACGAAGATAACAGTGGATATGCAGCTGTTGTCTTCGTTATTTCGATTTCAATTGATTGAACTCATGTGTTTAAATTGCAACCGGGCTAAAAAGCTATTGCATTCCTTCAAGCGATAAGTTATGATCAATTCAGTTAGTGATTGATCAATTACTAACAAGAGAGTACTTAAAGGTGGAAGATACGATGGAAAAAAATACAGCAGCGTCCGTTAATCGCCGTACAGATATTATTGCTGCTGCGATTGAAGTTTTCGCTGAAATTGGATATTATCGCGCAACAACCGCAAAGGTTGCTGAACGTGCTCAAATATCACAGCCGTATGTTTTTCGTTTTTTTGCAACGAAGGAAATTCTATTGAAGGAAGCCTTGGAGGTTTCATGGACACGAATCGTAGATGCATTTCGCAGCGTGATCGAGACAGCGGGACCTAATCAGCTTGAGAAGGAGCTTGTTGAAGCTTATATAGAAGTCATGAAATCGTATCAGAATGAAACGCTGCTGTTAATGCAGGCTCAGACGATAAAAGACGAAGCGATTGTCGAGGTTATGCGAAATGGATACCGTGAAGTGCAGCAGTTAGTGTTACATGCATTCCAGCAAGCTGGGCTTGAGAATCCGAAGGATAAAACGGTTATATTTTTGGCTAGAGGCATGCTGTGTAATGTCTCGATGGCGCTATCCTTGCCGGAGTTAATGTATTAGAGCTGATTTTTGGCTCTTTAACCTATTGATGTAATTGATCAATCAATAAATGTTTTACATCAATAAAATTACATTTAAATTATTTGGCATATTAGGGGCTAGCATGGCTATCTAAATACAGACAGTGATAGAAGCTTGCCAAGGTAATTGATTTGTTATTTGTTTTTGGAGTCAATGCATTGTCAGTACGCCAATTTGTTAGTGATTGATCAATCACAAATTTGAGGAGTGAATAATAATGAAAAAAGCTATTGTATTAGGTGCTACCGGAGGTACTGGAGCTCCCATAGTTGAGGAGCTTCTAAAGAGAGGAATCGAGACTACGGCATTCGGGCGGTCTCATCAAAAGCTGAAGCAGCTTGCAATGGATTTGGGTAATCCTGAGCATTTATCGCTTAAAGTCGGAGATGTTCTTAATACCAAAGAGCTGATATCAGCTTGCGAAGGTCATGAGGTTATTTTTAGCTGTGCGAATGTGCCGTACAATGACATGCATACGAAGCTGATCCCTATGGGACAGGCAGTTATGGAGGCTGCTAATCAGCTTGGTACAAAAATCGTCGTTGTGGATGGCATTTATCCTTATGGGAGAAAAACGACTACTCAGGCAACTGAGGATCATCCTAAAAATCCGCACACTAAAAAAGGAAAGGTTCGACTGCAGTACGAGCAAATGGTGTTTAGCCCACGGTGGAATAAGGCGCATAAAATGATTGTTCGTTTACCTGACTATTATGGCCCATCTGCTAACCAAGTATCCTATTTGGGATCCACTTTAGAGGGAATTGCAGCTGGCAAACCTTCCGTATTTATTGGAACGATGAAGGTTGCTCGTGAATTTGTTTATTTGCCGGATGCGGCAATTATGATCGTGGAGCTGGCCATTAGGGAGGATGCTTATGAGCAGAACTGGCATATTCCAGCGTCAGGCGTCATCTCTGGCCGCGATTTTGTAAAGATAGCCCAGAGGGCAGCAGGTACGTCAAAACCAGTCATACCGCTTGGCAAAATGGGCTTATCGCTGCTCGGTTTATTTTCCCCAGTTATGAAAGAGGTCGTTGAGATGCTGTATTTAACTGAGGAACCATTCGTATTAAGCGGTGAAAAATATATGCGGCTTGTCGGACCGATCCCTGCCACACCATACGAGATAGGGATTAAGGCTACAATTAATACACTTATGAAACGGAATGAAGTAAAAGAGGCAATATCGCGTAGAGGCTAAAAAAGTACGGAATGAAATACGGCGAATTGTGGTTTTATACAACCACAGTTCGCGGCATTTAGTTAAAAAACAGAAGGGATAGTGGGTTTGATTTAAAAAAAGGAGGGAAGATTAGTGGTAAATGAGGCGTGTTGCCATTTTGCAAGCATTGACTACAGGCATATAAAAGGTGATGTATTGCTGAGGTTTATTACGGGATTTAACAGGAGTTGAAGTGAAAGCTACAGCTCTAAGGCTTCCTTTGTAATCTTTTGAATATCGACAGGACAATTGGAGCTTTCTTTCACGATGTCTGGTAAAATGTGCTCTAAAAAATAATCTACACAATGCAGCTTTATTTTTTTGATTTTGACGAGCGCTTCACGGTACATAACGACAAATTCCTTTTCGGTGTTGCCTCTTTGCAATTCCGTAAGCGCCTCGTAAACTTGATCAAGCTTATCAGCTACTTCAAGAATTAGACCTTCGACGGATTCATCTTTGCCCTCGCGCAGTTGTCTGCGGAAAATAGGCTTAAATTCCTCAGGAATATTTTCCTCGATAAAAAGAGCGATCATGCCTTCCTCAACCTTTTGCAGCATGCCACGCAGTTCTAAGGAGTAATGTTTCACTGGTGTTTTAATGTCTCCAATAAATATTTCACCATAATCATGGCTGCTCGTAATTTCGTAAAGCTTCTTCCAGTCTATTGTGACACCGTTCGTTTCTTCAATATCTGCTAATGTTTTGGCGTATTGAACAACCTTCCAAGAATGAGCGGATACGCTGTGCTCTTCAAACTTAAATTTACCTGGACAACGAATGATACGTTCGAGATCGTTAAGCGATTGAAAGTACGTATGAATTCCCATAGCATGCAATTCCTTTCTTTTTCCCAAAGATGATGTACAATGCGAGGCATTAGAGTTAGTATAAAGCTCATTTGTTAATGGACGATAAAATGAATCAGGTAATATATGTAATAACTAATAGGGCAAGCATTGATTTATTCTCTTGTCAGTACGACGTAATCCTGCTATTATCATAATGACTTATTAAAGATCTTTAATAAGTCGGCATGAACCTTCTTAAACAAATGGATGACGAACACCAAGGAGATCAGATAACGATGGCAACGTTCTTTTTAATTATTATTTATTTGGCTTTTATTAGTTTAGGTTTGCCGGATTCCTTGCTCGGATCAGCATGGCCTGTGATGAGAATGGATTTGAATGCGTCATTAGGAACGGCTGGGAGCATTTCCATGGTTATTGCAGCAAGCACGATCGTTTCGAGCTTGATAAGTGGTACCGTACTGCACCGTTTTGGCACGGGGAAGGTAACGCTTGTGAGCTGCATCCTGACAGCAGGAGCTTTACTTGGTTTTGCATGGTCTCCTTCAATTATATGGCTAATTATTTTTGCGATTCCGTTAGGTATTGGCGCGGGCAGTGTAGATGCTGGATTAAACAACTATGTGGCTACCCATTACAAAGCTCATCATATGAGCTGGCTGCACTGTTTTTGGGGAGTAGGAGCTACGTTAGGTCCAATCATTATGGCTTCGTCTATCTCAGGTCAAAATCTTTGGAGAGATGGTTATCTCACGGTTGCAGTTATTCAGTTTATTTTAGTCGTCATTTTATTTGTTTCTCTTCCTTTATGGGATAAAGTTGCAAAAAACAGCCATGTCATAAATGCTGATGCTCAAAACGAGCTGCATGATCAGAAGTTGGAGCAGGCCGCTGAAAATAAGAAGCCATGGCAAATAAAAGGGGTCAAATTAGCGATGCTAACCTTTTTATTTTACTGCGGCATTGAAGCCAGCATGGGATTATGGGGAAGCAGCTTTCTTGTAAATATTAAAGATTTGCCTGCAGCGACAGCTGCGCAATGGGTATCATGGTTCTTTGTCGGAATTACAGTTGGTCGAATGATTACTGGATTTATAACATTTAAAATGAGCAGTCGCATGCTGATTAGGTACGGCCAGCTGATCGCATTAATCGGAACAGTAGTGCTAGTGCTGCCGTTGCCATCTATCGTCTCGCTTGTCGGATTTATGATTGTAGGGCTTGGATTAGCTCCGATATTTCCGTGTATGCTGCATGAAACACCTGCGCGATTCGGGAAAAAGAACGCACAGTCTATTATGGGTTTTCAGATGGCTGCTGCCTATACGGGCAGTACGCTAGTGCCCCCTTTTCTAGGATTGCTTGCAACGAATACAACGATTAGTATTTTTCCATGGTTTATTATTATATTTGCGATTGCTATGCTCTTGTGTACGGAAAAATTAAACAACTTTTTGAAAAGATTGCATGTAGGAATAGCAGTGAAATAAGTCCCAGCATTAGCTGAGGCTTAAAGGAAGAAAAGAATGAATAAATAAGAGAATATACTTAGAAGCCACAACCGTATCTGGTTGTGGTTTTTTTTGCATTATGCGATATTAGCCAGCATTTTTCTATTATTATCATTCTACAACCGATTGTATTTAATGAAGCCATACTGTAATATCTTTATTAATTATATGGATTTTTATTACAATAATATGAAGCTATCATTTTAATTTATGGGTAGAACGGGCTAAAGGCGGGAGAAAATGAAGAGATTCATTCCGAATAAAATGTATATTCCGTTTACGTACAAGATGATGATTCCGTATCTTATTCTTGTGCTGCTGACTGACGCTGTAATCGGATACATCTCCTATACGATGCTCATTGAGTCGAGAACAGAGATGGCAGAAACGAATATTCGGACGGCTATGAAGCAGACGAGGAGCAATATTGAATATCAGCTGGATGAGATCCAGCGAATGTCCAGTACACTTTTCAGCAGCATTACTTTCCAGAACGCTCTTCAATTTGAAGGAGACCAGCTCGATATGATGCTTAAAATGAGGGATGATATTATTCCGCAAATGAAGGCGCCTCTCCTGCTGTATGGAAACAATATTAGACTGGCGCTCTATACGGTAAACGAAAATATGCTTGAAGTTTCGGGCGATGATATGGCAACCCCGATTGGCAGGCGTGACTATTATGTTCTATCTCATCACAGTATAGAGAATACGGATTGGTTTAAATCCATTTCCTCTACATTCCAAGACCATCTATGGATTCAGGTCGATTCGGACCAAAAACTAAACAACATCTCTCATTTCCGTAGATTAGTCACATCCAGCGGCATTTCGTCTACGATCGGCTATTTGCGCGTTACGGCTCGCTTCGATGAATTGTTAGGCAACTTTGATACATTCCCAATCGAAGAGGGCATCAGCCTGCGATTAATTGATATGGCTTCTGGACTTAATCTATATGAACGAGGAAGCATAGATGAGAAGGCTAGCATGAAATCATATTTGAGTGTGAGGGAAGAGATTCCAGGAACAAATTTTGTGATCGAGACGTTGGTTCCTCATTCCTATCTAAATAAAGATGCGACCAGAATGAAAAAAGCGATAAGTACCGTTTGCTTCATCAGTTTCTTGGTTATGGCGTTTATCGGAGTGATTGTTGCCCGTCTGTCAGGGAAAAAGATGAAGCGTATTGTAACGCTCGTGCAATCGTTCCAAGAAGGGAATTTTTATAAGCGGATTGGTTTTACAGGAAATGATGAATTTGTTCATATTGCAGATTCTTTTAATCAGATGGCAACCAGCATTCAGGACCTCATCAAAAATGTATATGTGCAGGGCATTCAGAAAAAACAGGCAGAGCTTGATGTGCTCCAAGCGCAAATTAGCCCTCATTTTTTATACAATACACTCTCAACGATCGGCAGTCTGGCTAACTTAGGGGAAGTAGATAAAGTAACAAAGATGGTGCAGGCGCTGTCCAAGTTTTATCGGCTTACGCTAAACGGAGGCAATGTTTATATCACGCTTGAGAAAGAGCTTGAACAGGTGGAATCCTATCTAGACATTCAAAGAGTGAAGTATGCAGATACCTTTAAGGTGTATTTCGATATTGAGCCTGAAATTGCACATATCCCGGTTATTAAGCTGATTCTTCAGCCGTTTGTCGAAAATATTTTCAAACATGCTTGGTTTGGGGAAACGATCGCTATTCGTATTACTGGGAAACGTCTCGGGAGCCATATTGAGCTGAAAATTATTGATAACGGGATCGGGATGAGACCGGAAACGCTGAAAAGAATGCTGGCAAGCACGATCCATTCAGACCGATACGGTCTGAAAAATGTGGAGGAACGTATCAAGCTAAGATACGGTAAGGACTTTGGCATTCATATCGGCAGCATATATGGAGCAGGAACGACGGTGCAAATTATTCTTCCGATCGATGAAGAAATCATTGAAGATTTGGAACCGCTGTCATAATGATGCGCCAGAGGAGGAGAGTACCGACATGGATATCAGCATCCTATTGGTAGACGATGAAGCAATAGATTTGGAGTGGTTAAGGCGCCGGGTAGCGGGCAATGAACAGCTATCCCTCCAAGATGTAGGAACGGCAATCAGTGGATTTGCAGCTTTGAAGATAATGGAACAGAAGCGCATCGATCTTATTTTGTCCGACATTCGAATGCCGATCATGTCTGGAATGGAGTTTGCTCGCAAGGCAAAGGAAATGAATCCTCAGGTTCATATTATTTTTATAAGCGGACATCAGGATTTCAGTTATGCCAAAGAGGCCATTCAACTGAATGCCAGCGGTTATTTGCTTAAGCCTGTAGATGATAGTGAGCTCAATGATATGCTCGTTCTCATTTGCTCTAAGATTGAGAACGAACGGCAGCAGAATATGGCCTTGTCTGAAACCTTATCGCTAGTAAATCAGGAGCTGCTGCTTCGGTGGTTTAATGAAGCGACGCCAGGTCAGGTTGAAGCACATATTCATACGATTTTATCGCCTCTGTTACAGCAGGGAGCTTCTGTCTCGATTATTGAGATTGATGATCTCGCATGGAAGCTTAAGGAGAAAAGTGAGGAAGAGCGGCGATTGTTTATGAATCAGATCACCCTCTTTATTCGCAATTTTGCATTGGACAACAACTTGGGCAGTATGATGACAAGCTATGATTACCATTATGTTCTGCTGGCTGCTGTTCAAGAGGAGTATATGACGGCGTTGCTGGAACAACTCGTTCGGCAATTTAATGAGACGTTCTCTTGCTCCATTACGATTGGGATGGGCATGTACACGAATGATATCGCTAAGCTTCATGACTCCTATCGGCAGGCGAAAGCAGGATTAAGCATCAAATGGATCATGGGTAAAAATCGAATCATTCAAGGCGCTTTCCAGTGGAGCCCCAAACAATCAGCCGCATCAAATTTTGAAGAGGTTGTTGATGTTATGCTTCGAGCGATGCTGGAGTATGACCTGACGACTATTGACGACTGTTTGCTTCAGCTCTTAAACGGTGAAAAACCGTTGACCCAGAAAAACGATATTTATGATCTCATTATTCGTATTACCTCCAAGCTTCATGCTGATTTGCAGCAAATGAATGAACATATGTACGAAATGCTGAAATGGGAATCTCATCATCCGATTATTTTATTTGAATTTGAAACGGTGCATGATATCCTGTCTTGGCTGAGGAGACGGTTCTTTGAACTGTCTGAACTGCTGTATTTAAAGAAGCAGCGGCAGAAGCGCAAGCTGATTGATCAAATTACAGCCTATATCGAGCAGCGATTGGATCATAAAATAACGCTCAATGAGGTTGCTGCCCACTTTGACTTCACACCAAATTATTTGGGACAGCTATTTAAAACAGAGACGAACATACTATTCAGCGATTATCTCAATCAATTGCGGATGGAGCGGGTGTGCGAGCTATTAAAGGACCCGGCAAAGAAGGTTTATGAAATTGCCGAGCAGGTCGGCTATAAAAATATTATTTATTTCAATAGACAATTCAAACAAGCGATGGGGCTGTCACCTGGAGAATATCGAAAAAAGCATAAAATCTAAAAAATGTAGTGCAAGGCTCAAGTCGAAAACAGGCGTTGGGCTATTTTTTTTGCAAAAGATATTCAAATCGTTGATTTAGTATTGGTTTTAGTTGTTTCACATAATTAATTTATTTACCGCTGCTTTTTATAATATGTGTACATAGAGAAGAGAGGGGCAGTGTTGATGATTCGACATCGATTTTGGAATGATCTGAACAAGTATAAAGTAATCCTTTTCATGCTGGCGCCTGCCGTTCTATTTTATCTCCTGTTTGCCTACATTCCGATGGTCGGCATCATTCTTGCTTTTAAGCATTATGATTATGCGGGCGGTGTGTTTGGAAGTCCGTGGAATGGCCTCGACAACATTCGCTTTTTCTTCGAATCGGGCGATGCTTGGCGGGTGACAAGAAACACGGCGTTGTACAACATAGCTTTTATAGTCGTAAACAACTTACTGCAAATGTTCGCGGCCATATTTTTGTTTGAGGTTGGCGGCAAATGGTTCCGTAAAATTACGCAAACGGTTATTTTTCTCCCATACTTTATCTCTTGGGTCGTAGTTGGAGCGATTGCCTACAATTTATTGAATAGTGACATTGGTACGGTGAACGTCCTGCTGAAGAGCTTTGGGATGGAGCCGGTCGACATTTATAATACACCTGAATATTGGCCGTTTATACTTGTATTTGTCTCCGCTTGGAAGATGCTTGGTTATGGAACGGTAATGTACTTGGCCGCTATTACGAGCATTGACACGGAAATGTATGAAGCTGCTGAAATTGATGGGGCTAATATTTTCCAAAGAATGATGCGAGTCACGATTCCGAACCTGTATCCGACCATTATTATTTTAGTCTTATTGGCAGTCGGCAACATCTTCCGCGGTGATTTCGGCATGTTCTACAACATGGTTGGCAATAACGGGGTGTTGTTCTCCTCCACAGATGTCATCGATACCTTCGTATTTAGGTCACTTATCACAACCAACGAGATCGGAATGTCAGCGGCGGCAGGCGTGTATCAGTCTATACTTGGCTTCACGACAATCATGCTAGTCAACTATGCTGTTCGTAAATATGATAAGGATCGCGCTTTATTCTGAATGGGGGTCAAGACATGAATGCATCCGGCTTGAGTTTAAATAAGAAAGCAGTCAAGGCTGCTAAAATAAAAAAAGTGGATCAACGGTTATTTTATGCGATTGGCTATACCGCGCTTGTGATGCTGGCCTTGTTATGTATCGTTCCATTTATTTTGATCTTATCGTCATCCCTAACGGATGAGAGCAAAATTGTTGTGGACGGGTTTCAGCTTTTCCCAAGCGAATTTTCATTGGAAGCTTACAAAATACTTTTCAAATACCCGGATCAAATGATTAATGCTTACATCGTAACAATAGCTGTTACCGCGATTGGCACGATAGCTGGTTTGTTTCTAACGTCGATGACTGCTTATTGTCTAAGTAGAAAGGATTTTAAATGGCGTAATCACTTTTCGTTTTATTTCTTCTTCACCACGTTGTTCAGCGGCGGACTTGTTCCTTGGTATTTGCTCATCGTCAACTATCTCCATATGAAGGATACCGCGCTAGCTTTAATTGTCCCGCTGTTGTTCAATGTTTTCTACATTATCGTGATGAAGTCATTCATGAGCGGTATACCGGAAGCGATTACGGAGTCAGCAAAAATAGATGGCGCAGGCGATTTTCTAATCTTTATGCGACTTATTCTTCCACTGTCCAAGCCAGCTTTGGCTACAATAGGTTTGTTCTTGGCACTCGGATACTGGAATGATTGGTATAATGCGCTGTTATTTATTTCGAATGAAAAATTAATGCCGCTTCAGTACTATTTGTACAAAATGTTAGGCAATATGGACGGCATGCGCAAGGCGATGATGGGATCAGGCGCGGTTGTGACGACAAGCCTTCCGACAGAGGGTTTAAAGATGGCGATGACGATCGTAGCAAGCGGACCCATTCTAATCGCTTATCCATTCGTTCAAAAATATTTTGTTAGAGGTTTAACGATTGGCGCTGTAAAAGGATAGTTCCAGGCAATCCTGGTTTATCAATATATGAATTGGGGGTCTCCAGCATGTTTAAGAAAAAATCGCTTTGGCTGGCATTTGTACTAACATTCGTTTTCATTTTAAGTGCATGCTCAGGCAACAGCAACAAAGAAGCCGCATCTCCGAAACCAGCGAACGAAGGAACCGAGACCACTACGGAACATCCTGCTACTGAGCAGCCTGCCGCTGCAGAAGAGGGGATCGATACTTCCAAGGAAGTTAAGCTTAAAATGATTTTTGTAGGTCCGAAGCCGGTAGATTATGATACGGTGTTTGCTGAAATTAATAAGAAGCTGAAGGAAAAAATTAATGCGACAATTGATGGCGAATTTCTAGATTGGTCCGATTGGGCTCAAAAGTATCCATTGAAACTAGCAGCCAATGAAGAATTTGACTTAATTTATTCCGCGAACTGGGCTGGATATAATGATCAGGCGTTGAAGGGCGGGTTTTTAGAGCTAACGGAAGAGATGCTGTCTAAATACATGCCGGAAACTTGGGAAATCATGCCGAAATCCAGCTGGGATCAAGCAAAGGTAGACGGCAAGCTATACATGGTACCACAGAACAGCGGAGAGTCCGTTGAGAAGCTCATCTTGTACCGTGAAGATTTGCGTGTGAAATATAATCTTCCTGCGATCGACAGTCCTGAAGCTTACGCGAATTACTTAAAGGCGGTTTCTGAAAATGAGAAGGGTATTGTACCCTTTACTCCAGAAACAGGGGATTGGAAGCTCCACAATTTAGATCGTATTTTGCTTAAGCAGCAAAGTGAGTGGAATATGCTTGATTTCGATCTTCCGATCGGATTTAAGCTGACAGATGAGACGGGAAAAATCTTCAATGTGTATGAAACGGAAGAATTCAAGCAGTTGCTCTATTACTATAAGGATCTTGCAGATCATAATGCTTGGTCAAAAAACGTATTAAACAACAAAAACGATCACCAGCAGGATTTTAAAGAAGGAAAAACGGCTTCGATTACTCATAATATGGGTACGCTCGGTTCCTTGAAGGCGGCGATGGAAAGAGAAAACTCTCCATATAAAGCTGCGCTTGCTGATATTACGCCTGCTAAGAAAAAGTCTCAAGCCGTTGCTACGCAAAATGGAACATCGGTTCATGCGACATCGAAAAATCCAGAACGTGCGCTCATGTTCATTAACTTGATGCAAAATGATAAAGAACTTCATAATCTCATGATGTACGGTATTGATGGCGTGAACTATGTAGCTGATGGCGACGATAAACTTAAGTCGACAGACAAGACCGCCAACTATACAGGCTTCTCCAACTGGAGCTTTAACTCGCCGCTCAATCGTACGGATGCGGCATTCCCAGAAGAGGCATCTGCCATGAGCAAAGCATGGGAAGCAACGGTATATCACTACCCGCTTGAAACCTTTGTGTTCGACAACAGCAAAGTGAAAACAGAAGTGGCTAATGTGAGCAACGTCATGCTTCGTTATGCGATTCCGCTCGAATACGGTGCGATTAAAGATGTAGATAAAGGCTTGGAAGATTTGCAGAAAAAAATCAAGGCTGCTGGAATCGATAAGATTATT
Source organism: Paenibacillus sp. 2TAB26 (assembly GCF_052115145.1). NCBI lineage: Bacteria > Bacillati > Bacillota > Bacilli > Caryophanales > Paenibacillaceae > Paenibacillus > Paenibacillus sp. 2TAB26. The sequence continues at coordinate 142,562 of NZ_JBFRGC010000016.1, read as the reverse complement.
GCAGAGGTACAAAGCCAAGTTGATGCATTCCTTGCAGCGCGGAAATAATTGAAAAAAAAATCAGCCCCCAGATTGTATCTGAGGGCTGATTTTCTGTTTGAAATATAAGATTGTATAAGTTTTCATCTTATAAGCCACTTATATTTAACGGTCAAAGCTGCTTTAGCGTCAAATAGACGCCGAAGGCGTTTTTGCTGCGGCAGCCGTTTTTTTCTCGCGAAATAACATAAAAAATAGCATAGATGCTGTGACATAGAGTGCTCCAGTTATGCTGAACGTGATGGCGTATCCCCAGTAGTAGCCATAGGTAGCAATGAGATGAGAATGAATGGGTCCCATCGTAGCCCATCCAAGCATAAAAGCTGTCTGCATACAGGAGTTGGCTAGGCTTTGCTTTTTTGCAGAAACCCGATCGATCAAAATAGCCGATTGCAGCGGATTGGCCGCATTCATAAGCGCTTGTCTGAATAGAAAGCTTATAGAAGCGACGAGTAACAGGTTCGTAAAACCTGTTAATAGCAGGAATGGCAGCGATAAGGTTTGAAAAATAACGATCGCTTTCACTTGTCCAACTCGATTGGCAAGCGACGGGCCAATGAGCATAGAGATAATGGTCATGACTTGACCTAATGAAAGCAATAAGCTCATCGCACTAAGCGATATCGAGAACCGATTGGTGAAATACAAATTCAAATAAGGAACTACAAGACCCGATCCGATACCAATCAAAAGCTGTATGGAGGCGAACTTAATAATAAATGACATTTCTTTATTAGGATGAGCTGATTGGTTCGAAGCAGACTGCTCGTTAGTTGCTTCAACACTTTCCTTCTGGCTGCGCGCAGATTCCCTAATGGCTTGCAAAGGTAGAAATGCTGCCATTGTCGCTATACTGCCTGCAAGTAAAACGATTTTGAAGGAGAGCAGCTTACTTAGTCCTGCCGCCTGCATAATATCTGCAATGACGCCTCCGCCAAGGCTGCCGCCGACCTGAGAGGCGAGTACAAATGCTGAAAAAATACTGAAAATGCGCAGTCGGTCCGCTTTAGCTACGTTTGTAGCAAGAAAGGGAATGGCAAGCACCTGAAAGATGGCAGCAAATAAGCCGGTCAGAACGGCCATTGTAAGTAAGCTGCTTTCTGTTTCAAATAATGAGCGTCCAGCGAGTACCACACCGCTGCAAAGAGCGCCAATGACGAGCAGGCGCTTGCGGCTGGCGCGATCGCCGAATAAGCCAATGGGAATGAAACATAACGCGGTTGCGAGTGATTGCATACTGACGATTTTTCCGCTCATGGCATCGGGGTAACCGAGCTCGTGGATGTACAAATTGTAGAGTACCGAGAACATGCCCGTACCGATTTGATATAACATGTTTGCTAGAAAAAATAAACGAATATTGCGGGACCAGCCCTGCCACTCTGTGGCGGTAGATTGAAAGAATTTCACGTAGATGCCTCCTGATGCTATACCAAACTACATTACTCCTCTGGCAACAGTAAATCAATCGGAAATTATTATGTAAGGAAAAATAAGTAGAGTGCTGTTGTCTAATAGGATGAAACCTAGGAGAGCAATTCCCTCCCTCGATCAATCATGATATGCTAAATGTACGACTTGAAAGATGAGGTGGGATATTTCTATGCAAACATTTGTAATGATCGGCAGTATTTTGATGGTGCTGGCGGTTGCTATTGGTGCGTTCGGCGCACACGCGCTGAAAAGCAAAATAACACCGGATAAGCTAAAGGTATATGAGGTAGGCGTGCAGTACCATATTGCGCATGCATTAGGCTTGATATTAATTGGACTGCTGGTAGGACAGTATCCAGATGTTCAGCTTATCGTTACCGGAGGCTGGTTTTTGGTAGCGGGCATTATTTTGTTCTCGGGAAGCTTATATGTGCTGAGTATTGCCAAAGCCCGGTTTCTTGGTCCAATTACACCGCTAGGCGGACTTTCATTTATGATTGGCTGGGTGCTTGTCGTTGTGGGTGTTCTTTAGGAGCATCTCAACGAATTTCAAAAAATGACACCAACCCATTAGAGGGAAGATGTCATTTTTTTATTTCTAAAACTAATTGCGAGAAGCAAGATAGGGAATTAATCCGTTTGCGATCACTTGATGACCACGATCATTGGGATGGATAGGCAGAGTACCGCTCAATGCATCTTCTAATCTCCCATTACGATAGCCATAGATTAGTGAGGCTTGTTTTCCTTCAAACCATCTATGAGCGGGAGCGATTTGTGCATGATAGCTTTGGGCAACCTCAAGCGTTGTGTAATTTAATTGGTCGATAGCAGCAGCTGCTAGAGAACTATTCGGGAACGGATTATATTGCGTGCAGCAAATAATACGGGCGTCGCTTACGCTTTTTATATGAGCGAGAATGGCTCGTAAATTTTGCCTGTAGGGAGTTAAGATCGGTTTTATAGCTATTTGCTGTTGGTTCTTAATCGAAGACAATGCAGCATTTGCTAAATCTACCCCTCCAATCCAAACAGAAACAACATCGGATTTGCTTATAGCAGCGGAACCCTTCCAGATGACTGCGTTTAATAGATCATGACTGGTCCAGCCCGGACGAGCTAATACATATCCAGTTGCCCTGCGGGAACGGGAGCGTGAATTTAAAGCGGCAACGGCTAGTTGGGGATATGCTTTTGCGAGTGAGGAGGCATTCTCCCCATAGGTAATAGAATCTCCAAGAGCTGTATAGAGCATAACGATATCACCCACCCTATTCTTAATCATATAGACAATGCAAATAGGCTAGTAAAGGTTTGACATTGACAATCAACAGTCGTTTATTCTTCTATTTCGCTAGTGCATCTCTATAGTTATAGTATTGCAATACTATGCTGTTTGCGTGGACATTTGTTCAGCAGCATGTAAATTGGATAAATTCATTAATAATTATTGACTTCATTTCAAATGATTTGTACGCTGTGCTGAGGAGCAAAGTCTATCAACATAGGAGTCGACAGAATGAAGCTTATAGAAGGTAACCGAATAATTAATCGTAAAAGCTTTCTGAAGTATCCATCATTTTATCGCAAAATGATTGTTTTTACGTTATTATCATCAATCATTCCTATCATTATCCTTGGGATCACCAGCTATATTTTAACTTCCAAAACGGCTAAAGATAATGCCAGCCAAGACATTACCCAGGTCTTAAGCTACGCTTCAGAGACCATTGATAATGGGCTTGAAAGAGTAGAGAATAACTTAATTCAGCTGGAGCTGAGCTCGTTCTTCACTTCAGACTTGAAGGAAATGAAACGTACCAATTATTCCGGTTTTTATTCGAGTATCTATCAGAACATGTTGGCTTTTATGAACGGAAACCCACTTGTTAAGGATATTTCGCTATATACATTGGACGAGAAATACTTGATTTCATCTACTTACGGTGGCAAAAAAATGGAGTCGGCAGTGGAACGGGAAAAGTATGAGAAGCTGCTGGAAAACAATCAGCAATTAGTTTGGCAGGCTGGTTATTCCCAAGGCGGTCAAGTGTACGATTCTGGTATTACCTTAACGAGTACAATTCCATTACATACAAAAGATCCGATCGATATTATTCAAGTCATTATTGATAATAAAGCGTTTGAATCTCTAACTAAAAAATTTGTGAAATACAAGAACCAGCATATGTTTGTCATCGATGAAGGCGGCCAGCTCGTATTCCATATGAATGGATCTGAAGTGCCTAAAGATTTGTTTGAATTGATAACGGTTGCACACGAGGGCAAGCAAGAGTTTTTATATCAATGGCAGGGCCGGGAGTACTTAGTTACTTCTATGGTATCTCCAATCAAGAAGCTGCTGTTTGTGGATATGATTCCGACAGCGGAGCTTTACAGCAGCGCAAGGAAGATTGCGGGTATAACGATTGGCATCGTGCTTGTTGTTCTTGCTGCGGGAATTGCGCTCGCGATGATCGGCACGAAAAGGGTATATAGTCCGATTCGGAAGCTGGTCTCTCATATTAGTGATAATCAACAAGCGGATATGGGGACAGACGAATTTAATTATGTGCAGCAGCGGTGGAAGGAAATTAACAGTAAGGCGAGTCAGCTGGAAGGCCAAATCAATCAGCAGTTTCCACTTATTCGGGAGTTGTTTGCATTAAGGCTATTGGAAGGGCAATTTAGTCATGAACGACGTGAACATTTGCATGAGCTTTTGCGCAGATATGCTATTCCAGAGACACAATGCGCAGCTGTTTTTATTATTTCATATGATCACCTATCGGACGCAGGCAAGTTTCAAGAGTCGGATAAGGATTTAATTTTGTTTATTATAAAAAATATGACGACAGAATTGCTGGAGCAGCAGCAGCTAGAAGGCTTGGTCATTAATGGATTAAATGATCAAGTTGTGGTTTGGTTGTGGACAGAAAATGAAGAAATGAATGCATGGTCAAACAATTTGAAGTCTGGCATTGAAAAAATACGACAGCAGATTACTCATTTTCTACAATCTCCAGCAACGATTGGGTTAAGTCGTGCAACCTCGCAGGTAGAGGAATTGCCCGATTTATATCGTGAGGCGCAGCTTGCTATTTATTCGAGGATGATTAATGGCGGCAATCAGATTATTGAGAGCAAAGGGCTTGCGGTTTCAATGATGTATCGTTATCCAGCGGAGATCGAGAACCATCTTATCGATTCATTACAGGTCGGTGATCTCGCTGAAACGAAGCGTTTGCTTGATGCTTTTTCCAATAAAGTGCAATCTGCAGTGCATAATCCCGAGCTTATTAGGATGTCGTATGATCAATTGTTGTCTACGACTTTACGAACCGTCTATTTAATGAACATGAGTCCGGAGCAGCTATTTGGAAGAACCGCTAGTGAGCTCAATTTCGATATGAGATCATGTGCAACGATTCATTCCATTAATGAGTGGCTGATAGATCGTATATTTGAACCCATTATGATGTCCGTGAGCGGCAAGCGGAATCAAGAGTATGAGCAGCTTATCGAAAAAGTTACAGACTACATTGCGGCAAATTATAATCTTGATATTTCTCTGGACCAGTGTGCGCAGATTTGTAATCTGACACCGCAATATTTAAGCAAGCTGTTTAAAAGGATCATGGATATCTCCTTTATCGAGTACCTCACACAGGTTCGTGTAGCGAAAGCGAAGGAGCTGCTCGAAGCGACGGATTTGCTCGTAAATGAAATAGCGGAGCAGGTAGGCTACAACCCTAAAAATTTCATTCGCGTATTTAAGAAGCAGGTAGGCTTGCCGCCTGGGCAATATCGAGAGATGCATCGCAAGTAAATTGCCAAACAAAATCGAATAGGCTTATTTCAAAAAGGCTTTGCTAAGAGTGAGAGAATTGTAACCTCTCCATCTTGCAAGCCTTTTTTTGATTTTAGGGGGTGTGAATTTATAATCTGGCAGGGGTTAAAGAGATTAATTAATGAGACTCGAAGCATCCACAAACCGAGTAGCAGCAAGGGATTCTCAATTATTGCTCAGTCGTTCTGAGCGAATAAGAATTGGTCATTGCCCGGCGGAAGCTTCGGCTTGTAAGATGCAGACATGAAACCATATGAGCAGCCAAGTTTAAACAAAATTGTTGGAGGTGGTGAAACCCTTGCCGCAATCTAATCCTGAATTAGCGAACGCAAGTTTATCACAAGGACATGAACCTAAGTGGCAAAAAACGAGAGATTCAAAGTGGTCTCAATTTAAAGTCATTTTAGGTCGAGAAAAATATTTGTACGTATTAGCGCTCCCGGGTATTCTCTTCTTTCTTATTTTCAAGTACTTGCCCATATGGGGGCTGGCGTTAGCCTTTAAAAACTATTCCCCATACTTAGGCTTTTGGCAAAGCGAGTGGGTCGGATTCAAATATTTTAATGAGTTTTTCACGAATCCAGACTTCCTGCTTTTATTTAGAAATACGATGGCGATTAGCTTGCTGAACATTGTTTTCTTTTTCCCGATTCCCATCGTTCTCGCTATTCTCATTAATGAGGTTCACAATCGCACATTTAAGAAAACGATTCAAACGATTATTTATTTACCGCACTTTTTGTCTTGGGTCATTATTGCAGGGATTTGCTTTATAATCCTCGGACAAAGCGATGGTATTATTAACAAGATTATTGTCGAATTAGGTGGCAAACCGATCGGTTTCTTGACGGAGCCGAATTACTTCTGGGGTTTGTTGACTGCACAGAGCATTTGGAAAGAAGCAGGCTGGGGCACAATTATTTTCCTCGCTGCCATTGCGGGTATTAATCAAGACTTGTATGAGGCAGCGCAAATTGATGGTGCAAACCGTTGGAAGCAAATTGTGAATGTTACGCTGCCTTGCATAAAGAGCACAATTATTGTATTGCTCATTTTGCGGCTTGGACAAGTGATGGAGGTTGGGTTCGAACAAATTTACTTAATGATGAGTTCTCCTGTATCACATGTGGCTGATGTATTTGATACGTATGTATACCGAACGGGCATTCAAAATGGTCGCTTCAGTTATGCGACGGTCGTGGGCATATTTAAATCGGTGGTTGGTCTTATCCTTGTCGTTACAGCCAATCGTTTAGCTAAAAAATTCGGTGAGGAGGGTCTTTACTAATGCATAAGTCCCTCGGTTATAAAGTGACAAACGGTATTATTTATACGGCGCTTGGTCTAATTGGACTCATCACGCTGCTGCCTTTTCTATATGTCATTGTTGTTTCCTTTACAGATCCCTCGGAGTATTTGAGAAAGTCGTTAATTATAATTCCAGAGAAGTGGAGCCTTTCCTCCTATAAGTACATTTTATCGACTCCAATGTTTATGCGTTCATTGGGGGTCAGCGGCTTCTTGGCTGTTGTGGGTTCGGCAATCGGTATTATCGTTACAAGCGCTTTGGCTTATGCCTTGTCGCGGAGACGATTTTTCGGTAAAAAGTTTTTCCTCGTTGCGATTCTAATGACGATGCTGTTCAACCCGGGTATGATTCCGAACTTCCTTTTGGTTGAAAGCTTGGGGCTTATCGATACCGTGTGGGCGTTGATTTTACCGGCTATTACGAGCGCTTGGTACGTATTTTTGATGAGAAATTTCTATCAGGAATTGCCGGAGGAGCTGGAGGAAGCAGCGAAGATCGATGGATGCAATGATATTGGGGTTTTCTTTCGAATTATGTTTCCAATCTCGATGCCAGCAGTCGCTGCGTTTGGGCTATTCTTTGCAGTAGGCTTCTGGAATACGTACTTCAACGGCGTATTGTACATTAACTCGGATGAACTTCGTCCGATGCAGGTTGTGCTGCAGATGATGCTGATTCAAGCTTCAACCAATATAGCGGACCCATCCGTAGCTGCAATGCTGCAGAGTGAGCAAATGCTCCCACCAGAGACGATCAAGATGGCGGCGGTAGTCGTTGCGTCTCTGCCTATCATTATGGTTTATCCGTTCCTGCAGAAGTATTTTGTAAAAGGTATGCTGGTTGGTTCCGTAAAGGGTTAACGGACAAACGACCATTATATAGGGATTTACTACAAATAAGGGAGGGTTTTAAAAATGAAAAAAAGAAGCTTTGGCATGACGCTTTTGACGCTCGTTCTTACGACAAGTTTAATTGGCTGTTCGAATGGTGGCGAAGCTAAATCGGCCGGCAATAAAGAGGGTAAACAAAAGCCAGTTGATATTAATATTGGCACGATGACTTATGGTGAATCTCCTAGCAGTGATCTCGAAAGTGTCCAGAAGCTCAATGAAAAACTAAATGTAAAGCTGAGCATCGATTTTTATCCGATTAATAGCTATAAAGAGAAGCTGAATGCTTTGCTTGCTTCCAAGAGCTTGCCTGATGTCATTCTTATCGAGGATATCAATGATCCTGCATTCTCAACCGCGATTGAGCAGGGTGCATTCTGGGATTTGACCCCGTTCTTGCAGCATTATCCGAACCTAGCAGGTTATCCGGAGAATGCGATTGAGAACATTAAGTTCAAGGGTAAATCCTACGGTATTCCGCGTGTTCGCCCATTGGATGGACATGAATCTCTCATTATTCGTCAAGATTGGCTTGATAAAGTGGGGCTGAAAGCACCAACGACGATGGATGAGCTCTACAAAGTATTAGAAGCTTTTACAAAAAATGATCCGGACGGCAACGGTAAAAACGATACCTTTGGTATGGTGCAAGCGAGTGTCAGCCCTTATATGATGACGATGTTTGGCGCAGGCACAGCGTGGAAGGAAACAGCTGAAGGCGGTCTTGAGCCATACTGGCTGACAGCTGAAGCAAGAGAAGCGCTTGAATTCTGGAGCAAGGCGTATGGCGATGGTCTTATTACGCCGGACTTGCCAGTGATGAAGCCAAGCCAAGTGAAAGAAATGATGATTCAAGGCAAAGCGGGCATCTCCTTCGGCAATATTAACGAAGCGTTTATTTTCGGACAAGAGCTGCAAAAAATTAAGCCTGAAGCAGAATTGAAGGCGTATGAAATTCCAGCTGCCAAAGACGGCAAAAAGTACAATGAACAAGCATATGGCTACTATGGATTGTTCCTAGTCAGCAAAAAGGTTAGCGAAGACAAGCTGAAGAAAATTCTTGAGGTTTATAACGAAACGGCGACTGAAGAAGGCTACAATCTCGTTACCTATGGTATTAAAGACAAGGATTATACCGTATCGGAAGATGGTTCAATCGTTCAAACCGATGAAGGCAAGAAAAAAGCATATGGTACAGCGACGACTGCACAATGGATTTCCGGTTATTTCAACAAATATCAACGTGCTGAAGGACCTGGCATGCCGGCAGAAGTTAGAGATTACAACCGCCAGCTGGTAGATACCATCTCAGCATCTTCAATTAAGAATCCTGCTGCAGGGCTGCCAACGACTGAAGTATGGATGGAAAAAGGCGGCGATTGGCAGAAGAAGTTTGTTGATATGTACACAAACGTTGTCATCCGCAAAGCAAGCATGGAGGACTGGGACAAGTTTATTGGCGGGCTTAAAGCCGACGCCAGCTTCCAGCAGCATCTGAAAGAAACAAGTGATTCTTACAAAGCGTTAGCAAGCAAGTAAGTAAATAAGCCCGGTAAGTTCGAATAGGTCAGTCGAGTTTACCGGGCTTATCTTTTTTATTAGATCATGTAGGGGGAATATGAAGTGGAAAAGTTAAATGGAGCTTTGCAGCTGGAAACGAGATGTATCAGTTCATTGATCAAAGTATTCGCCGATGAAGAACTGCTTGCAGCTGCGGTAACTAGAGGCTCGGCACTGCTTGGTGAATCCTATTCGTTCCAGGTTGCATATCGGGCAGATGTACTTATGCGGCAGCTGCAGGTTCGGGTGGAGTCCGAGCTTGAGCAAGCATTGACCGTACGAACGGTAGAGCTGGTACCCGCCAATATGGTGAGCTATCACGATGCAGATAATCATGTGCTGAGAAGCACGCCCGGCTTGTATCCAGATGCATTAATCCCATTTGATGCAGTCCGCGGTTTAACCGGTTATCCAAGCCAATGGCGTTCTTTATGGATAACTGTCGAGGTTCCGATGGATGCGAAAGCAGGTTTATTTGATATTCGTATTTATCTCATCAATGATAGCGGCGAGCAAGTAGGCGAGGAAACATTTACGCTGGAGGTAATTGCGGCAGCACTGCCCGAGCAGTCACTTATCCATACCGAATGGTTCCATGTTGACTGCTTGGCTACCTACTATAAAACGGACGTATTTAGCGAGTACCATTGGCATTTGATTGAGCAGTACATCCAAACCGCTGTGAAACATGGAATGAATATGATTTTGACCCCTTTGTTTACCCCTCCGTTAGACACGGAAATTGGAGGAGACCGCCCAACCGTACAGCTCGTTCAAGTTGAACGCGTGGGGGATGATTACCGATTTACTTTTGAAAAATTAAAGCGCTGGATTGCACTGTGTGACCGCAGCGGCGTGAAATATTTTGAGTTCTCTCATCTCTTTACACAATGGGGTGCCAAGCATGCACCGAAGGTAGTCGGCACGGTTGATGGTCAGGAGAAGCAGCTGTTTGGCTGGGATACGGATTCCAAGGATTCGGAGTACACCGAATTTCTTACGTTATTTTTGCATGAGTTAGTGTCATTTATAAAAGAAAACGGTTTAGAGAAGCGGGTTTATTTCCATCTGTCGGATGAGCCAAACCTTGCGGACATGGACACCTATCGCGCAGCGAGTGAGCTTATTGGACCGATTTTGGAAGGATTTCCGATCATTGATGCACTCTCAGAGTATGAATTTTATGAAAGTGGTCTAATTAAGCACCCCATTCCGGCTAGCAATGCGATTCAGCCATTTCTTGAACACGGGGTAGAGGGATTATGGTCGTATTATTGCTGCGCCCAATACAAGCTTGTGTCTAATCGCTTTCTCCATATGCCGTCTTCGCGCAATCGTGTATTAGGCATGCAGCTGTACAAGCTGAAGCTTGCAGGTTTCTTGCATTGGGGCTACAACTTCTGGTATGCGCAGTTCTCGAAGTATCCGATTAATCCGTTTCAAGTGACGGATGCAGGCGGCGGTTTTCCAGCGGGGGATGCATTTCTCGTATATCCAGGTGCTGAAGGGCCGATTGAGTCTATCAGGCTGGAGGTGCTTACAGAAGCGCTGCAGGATCTGCGAGCGCTTGAGCTTCTAGAGCGGAGTACCTCACGAGAAGCGGTAATTGCTTTGCTCGAAGATGGCTTAGCGCAGGAGCTATCCTTTGAAGCATATCCGCGTGAGACGGAATGGTATATCCGCAAGCGTGAGGAAATTAACCGTCTAATTGGCGAGCATGCAAATTCGAAGTAGATATGGCAAGTCAAATACATCAAGTTCATGAGCAGAGGAGTAAATGACATGGCATCATTCAGAGTGCAAGGTAATCAATTTCTTTATGAGGATAAACCGATAACGATTTTGTCGGGGGCGATTCATTATTTCCGTGTTATTCCGGGGTATTGGAAGGATCGATTGCTTAAGCTGAAAGCCTGCGGTTTTAATACAGTTGAAACGTATGTCGCATGGAATATGCACGAGCCGCAGGAGGGTAAGTTCTGTTTCACGGGTATGGCGGATATTGTAGCGTTTATCGAGATAGCAGCAGAGCTGGAATTGCATGTCATTGTACGTCCAAGTCCTTACATTTGTGCGGAGTGGGAGTTCGGCGGCATGCCGGCTTGGCTGCTTGCTGAGGATGGAATGCGCTTACGCTGCTATGACGAGTTATTTTTATCAAAAGTAGATGCTTATTATGATGTGCTGCTGCCGATGCTGAAGCCTTTGTTATGTACAAACGGCGGTCCAATTATTGCAATGCAAATTGAGAATGAGTACGGCAGCTATGGCAATGATCTAAAGTATCTTGAGCATATCAAGGAAAGCATGATTTCGCGCGGAATGGACGTTCTGCTGTTTACCTCAGATGGCCCGGAAGATTTTATGCTGCAGGGCGGGATGATTCCTGGTGTTCTTGAAACCGTAAACTTTGGTTCGAGAACAGAGGAAGCTTTTAACAGCTTAAAGCAAGTTCAGCCGGACAAGCCGCTCATGTGCATGGAGTATTGGAATGGTTGGTTCGATCACTGGAACAAGCCGCATCATACGCGGGATGCACAGGAAGCGGTGCAAGTATTTGAGGATATGCTGAATGCTGGCGGGTCAGTTAATTTCTATATGTTCCATGGAGGTACGAATTTCGGGTTCTATAATGGAGCCAACAATCATGGGAAATATGAGCCGACGGTAACGAGTTACGACTATGATAGTCCACTAACCGAGTGGGGGGATATTACGGAGAAATACGTCCTGTTAAGGGAGCTAATCGCAAAACATTTTGGCACGGCGTTAATGCCGCTTCCGGAGCCTGTTCGCAAAATGGGATATGGCGATGTTCAGATGAAGCCGGTTGCGCCGTTGTTCGATGTGCTGCCGTTGCTGTCGACACCGGTGCAGCGCGCTTGCCCTGAACCGATGGAGAAGCTCGGACAAGATTATGGATTTATTTTATATACAACAAAAGTTTCGGGCCCAAGACTAAATTGTTCACTTGTTTTGCAGGAGGTTCACGATCGCGCGCTCGTATTTTTAGATGGAGAATATAAGGGTGTTATAGAGCGCTGGGACCCACAGCCAATCGAGTTTGATGTGCCGGAGGGCGGGGCAGATCTTCGTATTCTAGTCGAGAATATGGGCAGAACCAACTATGGACCGTATTTGCGAGATTATAAAGGGATTACTGAAGGGGTGAGATTAGGCTTCCAATTTCTATTTGATTGGACAATTCATTCGCTGCCGCTTCATAATATTGCTCAACTTGAGCAAGCGCCTGCTGCTGAAGAGCGAGTACAAGACATAAATGGACCAACCTTCTACCAAGGCTCCTTCCACATCGAGCAGGAATCTAATATTGCAGATACCTTCCTGGCACTTGAAGGCTGGACCAAAGGAATTGTATTCGTAAATGGTTTCAACCTTGGACGTTACTGGGAAGCAGGACCGCAGAAGACGCTTTATGTTCCAGGTCCGCTGCTTCGTACCGGTGCAAATGAAATTGTAGTGTTCGAGCTGCATGGAGCGAAGACGCTGCAAGTGACGCTTCAAGATACACCTGATTTGGGGTAGTGCAAAGTATTGCAAAGTAATACCATCATGAACTGGAGATTGGAGAGGGTTCATTCATGAATATCAGGAAGAGGTCTATTTCAATTGTAGTGGTATGCTGTATGGCATTTCAGCTTTTGTTTGCGGGGCTGCCTATACTTGGCGAACAAGCGGTTGCGAGTCCGAATACGATGGTCAATTTGATTGCTAATGGCGGCTTTGAAGAAGGCAGCTTAATTCCGGATAAAGGTTGGCAGGATGGAGGAAGACCAACGGGCTGGGGCGTATGGCGCGCAATGGAAGGCAATCAGAATGTATCCGTTACAGAGGCTGTTTATCACACGGGAGCACGATCAGTGCAAGTAAAGCACGACAAGCTTGCTAGAACAGACATCGTTCCTGATCCGCTTGTTCCGATTACACCAGGGCAGACCTATAAGCTGCAGGCTTGGATGAAGACGGATCAAGTGCTGCCGGAAAATGTGAGTAAAGGCGTATATATTCGTACGCAGTATTGCGGTGCTGATGGGAAAAAGATTGAAGACGGTCCTTATCTTCCTTATGTAAGAGGGACAACGGATTGGACCTCTTATGAACTGCTGCTGCAGGTTCCAGATAAGCCGCAAATTGCTAGCTTTAAAGTTGAAATATTTTTTGAGACGGGTACAGGAACTCTATGGATTGACGATGTAACGCTCACTCCATTCAAAGATATTACGTCCATCGCGCTTAGCCCACAAAACGTGAACATGGATAAGGAGCAAAAGGTCCAGCTGATTCCTACTGTGGCACCTGCGAATGCACCGATGGATGACCTGATTTGGAGCTCCTCCAATTCGCTAGTAGCAACGGTTCAAAACGGTGAGGTAACGGCTCATGATTACGGTACGGCGGTGATTACTGCTGCGACGAGCGATCGTAGAGTATCCGCACAAAGCTTCGTTACGGTAGAATCGGAAGCACAGAAAAAAGCGTATGAAACGCTTCGCAAAAAATGGGCGGCAAAGCTGGTTGGCGGAGAAGGGATTGATATGAATGATCCTGAGCTTGCTGCAAATGTTGAAGCCTTAGTAAACCGAATGACGAATAAAGAAGGTACCGGAAGATGGGACAAGCTGAATAAAGCTGCTGATGCGGATGTATTATGGGAAGACGTCATCAGCAAAACACAGAATGATTCGTGGCGAATTTCCTGGGCGTACGGCATTATTCGAGATCTCTCGCTGGCTTATTCAATGAAAGGCTCCTCTCTTTTTGAAAATGAAGACTTGAAAAACGATATTATTCAGGCGATGGAATGGATGCTGAAATATCAATACAATTCCAGCAAGAAGATTACAGGCAACTGGTGGGATTGGGAGATCGGAACACCGCAGGAAATTATGAATATCCTGTCGCTCATGTATGATGCAATTCCGCCAGATTTAATTGCAAAATATATTGAAGCAATTGATAAGTTCGTGCCCGACCCCAAAAAACGTGTAGCGAATTCAGCAACAATTGAGACAGGAGCAAACCTGCTTGATAAAGCACTCGTTGTGACGCTGCGTGGGATTGTAGGTCAACATGCCGCTAAAGTCATGCAGGGTCGTGATTCGATTGCGGATGAGTTCTTGTATGTGAAGAAGGGGGATGGGCTTTATGAGGATGGTTCCCTCGTTCAACATACAAGCATAGCGTATACTGGCGGTTATGGTGCGGTATTGCTCGGACGTATGGCTGATTTATTTTATATTTTTGCAGATTCAGAGTGGGCGGTTTCAGACCCGAGTGCAAGCAATGTTTATAACTGGGTAAAAGATTCTTTTGAACCGCTTTTATATAAAGGTGCGATTCTGGACTCGGTCAAAGGTCGCAGCATTTCTCGTGCTGCCGATTCTGATCATATTACAGGGCGCTCCATTATAATGACGCTTCTGCGACTGGCTCAGTCTGCCCCGCCAGCTATAGCAGAGGAAACCAAAAGTATGGTGAAGGAATGGGTACGTTCTGACACGACATTTGAAAACTATTACGAAGGATTGCCATTATATGAACTTCATTTATTAAAGCAATTAATGCAGGATGACAGCGTTGCTCCTCGCGGCGAGCTGGTGCATACGCAAATGTTCGCAGGTATGGATCGTGCGGTTCAGCTTCGTCCTGACTTCGGGCTTTCTATCAGTATGTTCTCGGATCGCATTGCAGCGTTTGAATATGGTAATGGCGAGAATAAGAAGGGCTGGTACACCGGAATCGGAATGACAAATGTGTACAATAGCGACTTGAAGCAGTTTAGTGATCATTATTGGCCAACGATTGATAGCTATAGGCTGCCAGGAACAACAACGGATCGTTCTTACAGAGAGCCCGCAGAATGGGGCAATTATATAAATGGCAAGGACTGGGTTGGCGGCTCAGTAATCGATGATTACTATGGGGCTGTGGGTATGGAATTCTCGCTTGCAGGCAGTACAGGGAGCTCCTTGCAAGGGAAAAAATCATGGTTTTTGTTTGATGATGAAATGGTTGCAATAGGCTCTGATATTGTTAACAACACGGCGAGCATGACTGAAACAATCGTTGAGAACCGTCAGCTGACCGAAGCGGGTACCAATAAGCTTATTGTGAACGGTCATGAGATGCCAACAAGCTTAGGCTGGCAGGAGCAAATGACGGATGTGAAATGGGCTCATATGGAGGGCAATGCGGTCGGTTCTGATATTGGATACGTATTCCCTTCGGGAGAAAAAGTGACAGGCAAACGTGAAGCGCGCGAGGGAGCATGGAGCGAAATTAATAAGGGTGGCCCAGCAGATGTAGTGAAGCGCAATTATTTAAGCCTTGCCATTGAGCATGGCATATTGCCGACAGCTGGCACTTATGAATATGTGCTGCTTCCAGGCAAGACGCCGGAGCAAACGGCTGCATATGAAGCGAATCCCGACATTCAAGTACTGGCTAAAACGGAGAAGGTTCATGCTGTAAAAGAAACAAAGCAGCAGGTTACAGGTTTGAATTTCTGGCAGGCGTCTGCTTTCCAGTATGTGAAGACCGATAAACCTATTTCCATGATAATGAAGGAAAAAGGCAGTGAGCTTACCCTTGCGATTGCTGAACCTACACAGAAGCAAGGCATGGTAACGGTTGACCTCGGTAAAATAGGATTGCAGATCATTGCACAAGATCCGAGCATTCAGGTCGTGCAAACTTTCCCGTATACTCGCTTGGCAATCCATACGCAAGGATCAGCAGGAAAAGTCCATACGATTACGTTGAAGGTTGATCCGAGCCAGACGATCAATATGGAAGCCATGCAGCCGGAAGAAGGTAAAATTTTTAAAATTCCGGTGATGGAGGATACCTTCGTTCGTAGTGGAGCAAATCATGCCAATGTGAATAATGGCTCCAAAGATTATGTTGAAGTGCGTGAATATGGCGAGGGATATACACAACGATCCTTCATGAAGTTTGACCTCAGCTGCATCTCTGGTGATATGGAGTCTGTAAAGCTGAAGGTCTACGGAAAAATAAATGATGGCGATGCCAAATACGATTCTAATTTGATCGGTGTTCACCGCGTTGAGGACGATTCTTGGAAAGAGACCGAGATGGTGTGGGGCAATCAACCGGCTTATGGTGATGCCATCTCCACAATTGCTTTCCAAAAGGTTGATAAATGGCGTGAATATGAGCTGGCAGACACCGTAAAAGCGGAGCTGCTGCGTGATCAGCGTTTAAGTTTAGCATTGATTGAGCAGCCAGGCGTGAAAGGCTTGAATACACAGATCAAGAGTAAAGAAAACGCTGCGTTTGCGCCATATTTGGAAGTGAAGATGAAGGCATCTGAGGGTGCAAAGGTGACGGAGATTACTGTTACACCACCAGAAGCAACGCTAAAGCAGGGTAAGCAAGTGAAGCTTGAAGCGGCTGTGAAACCAGATCATGCAAAAAACAAACAAATCGTTTGGACTATGAGCGATGAGCATCGTGCCTTAGCAACGCTGCAAGTTAATAATGGACAAGCCGTTGTTACAGGCGTGCTGCCCGGCAAGGTGGAGATTATTGCAGCTTCTGTCGATGGGGGGTATCAAGCGACGGCGACTATTGTAATTGAGGCGGCGGAAGTAAAACCAGATCCGGAGCCAACGCCAAAGCCTGATCCGACACCAACACCAACACCGACTCCTGATCCAACGCCGAGCCCGGCACCTGGAGGTTCAGGTTCAAATGAGATAACGATAAAAGAACGGGTTCAAGGCATGCTTGGCGGCGAATTAAAAATGGTCAGTACAGACGAGCAATTGGCGGCTGGGCAGATTTTAATTTCAATACCGGATGGAGCCCAAAGCGTTCAGCTCTCATCCGCTGCCATTTTGAAGCTGCTGGAGTGGAACCGTGAAGCTATGCTAATTTTGAGCGGGCCCAATATGTTTATTACTCTTCCACTAAAGCAGATGGATAATGTTGAAGTGACCAATGGCTTGCGAATCGGAATGGAGCCTATTGCTGAAGACACAGTAACAACGATTACAGACCATGCCAAAAAGTTAGGTGCTTCACTCGTTCATATCGCTGACCAAGTTGTAGTGGAGGCGGACTCCTTGCAGCGAATGTACGGCAGCTTGATTAATGCTGGAAAGCTAGAAATGAAATGGACGATAGAAACGAAAGCAATTCCGGCTCATTTGGCGGGGCTGCGTTATGACGAGGAGCGCAAAGCGCTTGTTCCAGTTCCAATGAAGCTAAAAGCGGTTGGGAGCAGTGTAGAAGCAACCTTTGACGGCCTGCCAGGTCAAACCTACCTGTTGGTTGAAGCAAACAAGACATTTGCGGATCTTGGGAAGCACTGGGTCAAGGATGATGCACAATACTTGGCATCTAAGTTTATTATGCAAGGAAGAAATGCAGATACCTTCGCACCTCAGGCGGAAATTACTCGCGCAGAGATGGCTGCTATAATCTCTCGAATGTTGGATCTTGGTGTGAAAGGTTCAAATCTAACGTACACCGATGCAAGCGACATGCAGGGCAGTTGGTACGAGAATGATATTATTCGAGTGCATGAGGCTGGACTGATGAACGGTTATGCAGACGGCTCGTTTAAGCCAGAGCAAACCATTACGCGCCAAGAATTGGCGGTGCTGATTGCTCGCGTCATGAGTAAGATTCAACCAGACTGGATGACCGGGGCAGATACTGCTCAACTTCATATTTTTACGGATTCCCAAAAAATTGCGCCATGGAGCGTAAAGGAAATAGCAACAGCGGTAAATAATAGACTGCTGCAAGGGGACAATCAGCAAAGATTTAACCCTGCGGCTTTAGCGACTCGTGCGGAAGCAGCCGCTATCGTGAAGAGAATGCTGGATCAGATAAATCGGTAGCTGAGAGGATGGAAGGACATGTGGAAATCGGCAATTGAAGATGCAATGGAGAAGACGAAAAAGAACATCCAGCGTTTTGGGGTTCGCTTCCCGCATGTCAGTGTCAATAACAAGTATGAACTCAATGACAATGAAGATTGGACAAACGGATTTTGGAGTGGAATGCTGTGGTTATGCTACGAATATTCCGGAGATGAAGCTTACCGAGATGCTGCTCGGCTCACGGTAAAGAGCTTCAAGCATCGTATGGAAGAGCATATTGTGCTAGATCATCATGATATCGGTTTCTTATACACCTTATCCTCGCAAGCACAGTGGATTTTGGAGCGGGATGAGGAGGCAAGAGAGCTGACATTACAGGCGGCAGACGTACTTTTGCGCCGCTTTAGAGAAAAAGGGCAATACATTCAAGCTTGGGGACTGGCTGGAGACGAGAAGCATGGCGGGCGCATGATTATTGATTGCCTCTTGAATCTTCCATTGTTATTTTGGGCTTATCAACAAACGGGTGATGAGCGTTATTATAAGGTTGCCGTTAAGCAGGCAGATCAAAGCCGCCGCTACCTTGTACGAGGTGACGACAGCTCCTATCATACCTTCGTTTTTAATGAAGAAACCGGTGAGGCGCTAGGCGGCGCAACCCATCAAGGGTACACGAATGGATCGACATGGGCCCGCGGCCAAGCATGGGGTATTTATGGCTTTGCACTTGCCTATCGCTACACCGGAAATAAGGCGTATTTGGATACAGCGAAACGGATGGCAGCCTATTTCCTCTCAAAGCTGCCAGAGGATGATGTAGCTTACTGGGACTTTGATGTTCAGGTCGAGGAAGGGACGTACCGAGACAGCTCTGCTTCTGCGATTACAGCCGCGGGCTTGCTGGAATTAATGAGTCATCTGGACGATAACGATCCAGATCGCGCTGAATTTGAACGGAAGCTGAATTTGTCGATGACCTCACTTGTTCGTCATTACTCCACGATGGGAGAAGAGGCAGAAGGGTTATTAAAGCATGGCTCTTATTATGTAAGAGGCAATACAGCGCCGGATGATTTTATGATCTGGGGAGACTACTTTTACCTTGAGGCACTTATGCGGATGGAAAAAGGAATAAAAGGTTACTGGTACGAGTAAATGGAGTAAGAGAGCAGGCTCTTACTTGTTATTTTTATTTGCTATGAATTTAGACCCGCTGTCTCATTTATCTCCAATACGCGAGATCGGCACCGTCTTTGGTACGCTGCTCGGGATTTTAGTCCTGAAAGAGCAGCAGGGGAAAATGCGGATTGTGATGTCGATCGCAATTACCACAGGAATTATAATAATAGGCACGCTTGGATAGTTACAGAATTATAGGATATGGAAGGTGAATAACCATGAATAAAGGACAAATTGCCGTTAAGCTGGAGCAGAATAACAGCTATTTTCCGATTGCGGTTGAAGAAGAGTACGACTGGCTTGCGATTCGCTTTACGTATGAGAAGGAAAACTCGTGGGGAAGATTGCATTTATTCGATGCAGAGAACAATATCCGTTTCTGCTTCCTAGATGGTGGAAACGAGCGGCTGATCGTCGTTCATAAGCAGGTAGAATTTACGAGTCCCATAGCGATGCCGGGTCCCATCGTTCAAGGCATGTGGACGCTTGAGGTTTCAAATGAAGAGGGCAGAATGTTCGAAGCAGAATGGGAGTTTGGACATGGCGCTCTGCCGGCGGAATATGAATCGACTCAGCTGCAGGGCGGGCGTGAATATTGGAGCACTGGCAATTTGGATGCTGGCGTCACGATGGACAACTACGACTGGGCGAAGGTGTGGAAGACGGGGAGCCGCTATTACAAAGGTGATTTCCACACACATACAATATTGTCCGATGGTAAAATGACACAGCTTATGAATCGTGAGCAAGCGGTGAGGCAGGGTCTGGATTTCTTTGTAGCGACGGATCACAATGTACTGTCTACATCATGGGCGAAAGGAGAGGCACTTGTTATTCCCGGCGTAGAAGTCACAGCTGGTGACGGGCACTGGAATGCACTTGGTCTAAGGAAATGGATCGATTGGAGAGCGACTGCACAAGACGGTGGCTTGACGACGCAGCAGGGAATGGACCGATTAATGAAGGAAGCGGCGGAGCTCGGAGCGGTCTGCTCCATCAATCATCCGATGCTGGCACCTTGGGCATGGCTATATGGGGAGACGCAGCTAAAGGGATTACACTCCATGGAAATATGGAATGATCCGACCTTTTCTCCAAACACTGTCGCTACCGAGAAGGCATTGCAGCTTTGGACGGCAAGCTGGAATGAAGGTTATCGTATTACGGGAATTGGCGGTTCTGACTCACATATGCTGCCTACAGATAAATATGAAGATAGCCCTATTCCTTCTTTAATTGGCGACCCATCCACCTATGTATGGTGTGATGATTTGAGTGCAGACAACATATTAGAAGGCGTGAAAAATGGGCATGTTTATGTGTCGCGCGGACCCGTGCTTGAAGCGTCGATTCAAGTCAGCGGCCACGATTACCGATTCGGCTGTGATTTGTCTGATGCGTTTAGTTTGGGGAAAAGCATTGCTGCATCCCATGAAGTGAACTGCACATTAAGTGTAGCGAGTGATGTGTTCGCTCGAGTAACCTTAATTCACAACGGTATTGCTAAATCAGTGAAGGAAGTTTCTGCGGCGGCTGCGGGAGAAGCGCCAGCGGCGCTGGAATGGATTATACCTTGGGAAGAAGGCGCGTATAACTGGTATCGCTTTGATATTCGCGATGAAGCGGGAATGCTGCTCGCCTTTACGAACCCGTTCTATTACGGTTCTAAGACGCCGCAGATAACCTCTTTTAAAGAGCTCTTGGCAAGCGCGAATTTGACGCAAGAGGGTTAGGGCAGGCTTTCGTATACGCTGGAGCTTATACATTTCATATTAAACAAGCCCGTGACGGCGATGATTGTGTAGTCATCATCCGTTCACGGGCTTTTAGTCTAATTATTCATTCAGTTCACTTAAAAAGGGTTCAAAACATGGAAGAAGACGTTTGGCGATGCCATCCGATAATAATAGCTGCACCAGCCTACTCCTTTGTGGTTGAAGCGGTTTACTGTGCTGTACACCAACCGTTCCTGTTCCAGCTCTTCGATCCTCGCAATTCGTCCCTCCACATAGTCCATAATCCTAACGGACGCAGTATCCAAGCGACTAATAACTCCGCCATAACGAATGTCGATGACTTCCCAACCAAATGGTTTGAACATGCGCAGCCACTGCGAGCGATGTGCTATTCGAAGCTCACGTACTGCCTCTGCAATAGCGGTCAACTTATTCATGGCTAGGTGTCTCAGTTTATCATTATCCTTTGAATCATAGGCTTGCTTAAGCGTAATGCCGATTTCGCTCTTTAGCTTCAATACGGCGCACAACTTCTCAGGCACCTCGAACAAATAATCAAGCGCAGCATCCTTATCGCGTTTATTATGAATTTGCAGCTCTAAGTTGGCATAGTGACTGTTCAGATCCAGCCCTTCAATTTGCTTGTCGAACATCCCGAGCAGCACATCTTGGTATAGTAGAAACTTTGAAGGGTTGCTTTGCTTGCTGTTGTTTGGCTCCGATCCTGGAATTTCGTCGAGATCCTTCAACTGCATGAAAGCTTCTGCTTCTATTCCAGTACAAAACTTAACCCGTTCCGCCAGCTGTTCTTGCGTTGGCTTTTGTTCGGAGTAAGCGTGCTCCGCATAAAGCTGCAGACCAAGCAACGCTGCGAAAGGATTTCCCTCATTGCCGTCGTCGCCCCACATGGTTGCATATACTTCGCGGATGCCTTGCTGTTTGCATACTTGCAGCGCAACATCTGAAGCGTTCAGCGATAAGCCGTAATTCACGCCGAATGTGTTGAAAATCCAAACGGCTCCTGCGAATACTAAATTACAGCCGAGCGGCCGATGATTAGCGATAACCCTCTCGTAATCCTCAGCTTCCAAATGTACATAATCCCAATACACCATGTCGACGTCTTTGGGGATGCGGCTGGCCATTTCCTCGGGAATGGAGGTATCTTTATCGTAATATTCATCGCCGTTCCCGGAAGCGAGCTTGAGGAACATATCACTCCACATCATCGGTTTCAAGCCGCGGCTGCGAGCGACCTCAAGTACCTTCTCCAAATGTGAAGTCATAATAGTAAAGCGACTTTCGTAGCCATTCAAGTCCAAATATTTGCCGCGGCCAAGCTCCTCTGCTTCGTCCATTCCGATATGAAGCTTGCGACTGCGGAACGGCGAGCTGGCAGCATCAATCATTTTTTCGATTAGCTTATCTGTCCGTTCGTCACCGACGAGCAAGGCGCCTTTCGTATCACGGTAATGCTTAATCGGCTCCCATTTTAGAAATTCCTCCAGATGCGCGAGTGTTTGTATGCTTGGGAAAGCTTCGATACCGAATTGGTCGGCATAGTCGTCAATCTCCTTCAGCTCCGTATGCGTATAACGGCCCCGCATGTAACCAAAATACGGTTCGCCTTCAATTTCGTATGTATCCTCCATGTACAGCATGACCGTGCTCATTCCCATTAAAGCCATCTTATTCAGCATGGATTTAAAGCCGTCTAAAGTAAGCACCGCGTTGCGGGAAAGATCAAACATAGGTCCAATTTGATCGAACTGCTGCTTCTCACGAATATGGAATGTGCTGCTCTTGCGGCTATGTTGAATGAGCAAGCCAAGTCCGCGGAAAAATTGATGTTTTTGTCCATAACGAATATAAGCCTTGTCCTGTTCAAGGCCAACTTCCAGTTCACCTTCGGATGCTTCAATATGAACGGGCAGCCCGTCCTCTTGCAAGTCAATTCCCAGCTCTTTTATGAGCAGCTGTGTACCAGGCATTAGCTCCGCAATCTGRCCCTCGAAACGTAACTTCATATGATTTCCCTCCAGCATTTCGGATGTTGTGAAGATGATAACCACAAATAATTTAATGCTATTCCAACCATTTGATGAAAGCAATAAGGACTTCATTCGCGCATTTGAGGTGCATCACGCTTTTATATGTTATGAACGATCCTTCAGAAGCAAGCCGTTTAACACGAGGGAAAGACTCTGCAAAGCCTTACTCAAGTCATCCTCGGCGTTTTCGGCGTTGGCCAGCCAAAACGCAGTATTAATTAGCGCTCCATTTAATAACCGCGCTAAAGCTTCGTGATCTGTCGTCTTTATCACTTGATCTATCATTAAACGATGAAGCATATCAGCCATCGTTGCGAGACATTGGGACTGAGATGATTGCGAATAAGCATTTCCGAGAGCCGAGGGTGCATCTCTAAGTACGATTCGTTGAATTTCCGGCTCAAGCGCCATGGCAAGATATGCGTGGCAGCGACCGACGAACCCTTCCCAATTTCCTTCGGCTGTATCTGAAATTTCGGCTAATCTGCTATCCATTTCAGCATCTATTTCGTTGACAACTGCTTCTAATAACCCTTTTTTGTCGCCAAAATGATGATATAACGCACCGCGCGTTAACCCCGCGGAAGCTGTAAGCTCATCCATCGATGTGTTTGCATACCCAATCGTGCCAAATGCTTCTCTAGCGGCATTCACTAGTTTGATTCGAGTTTCTGCAATCATTTCTGATCTCGTTTTGCGAACCATGTTTCCTCCTGCTTGCATTCTTTTTTTAATCATTGACATACGCGCCGTATGTATTTATATTATTCACATACACGGCGTATGTCAATTCATATTTCGACTCCCAAATCAAACAGAGTCTAAATAAAAAGTTTTTCATATGAGGGGAGAAAAGGAATGAACAATGTTGTACGAGTCGCTTACTGCTTGGAGGTGCATCATGGCTAATTCGTACCACGAGATATTTAAAGCTGCCGGAGCAAAAGGGTTTTCAGCTGCAGGTTTTGTTGCTCGTATGCCTATATCGATGATGGGCATTGGCATCGTGACCATGTTGTCGCAGCTGCGCGGCGAATACTGGCTAGCAGGTGCTGTAGCAGCTACCTTTGCTTTATCAACGGCCTTAATGGCTCCACAAATTTCCCGTATGGTAGATCGGTTGGGGCAATCCCGTATCCTGCTCCCATTTACAGGGATTAGTGTAGTATCTATCGTTTTTTTGCTGCTATGCACAAGATATGAAGCGCCGGATTGGACGCTATTCCTGTTTGCCTTAATTGCAGGCTGCATGCCTAGTATGCCGGCAATGGTTCGTGCGCGCTGGGCTGAGCTGTACCGGGGCTCCCCGAAGCTGCAAACGGCGTTTGCTTTTGAATCTGTGATGGATGAGCTTTGCTTTATCATTGGCCCAATCATTTCGGTCGGTTTAAGCGTTATGCTGTTTCCCGAAGCGGGTCCGCTTCTAGCCATCGTTTTTTTAGCCATAGGGGTCATCCTGTTTACGATGCAAAAGAGTACAGAACCTGCTGTGCGTCCCCTTCATTCAGATCATAAAGGTTCGGTTATTAAGATTGGCTCATTGCGGGTGTTGGTGTTTGCGCTCATTGCGTTAGGCACTATTTTTGGCACCGTGGATATTGTTAGTGTAGCTTTTGCAGAAAATCAAGGAAATACTGCAGCTGCTAGCATTGTGCTTTCCGTTTATGCTTTAGGTTCGTGCTTAGCTGGCTTGGTTTATGGTGCACTTAGGCTCAGAACTCCGCTTTATCGCCAGTTTTTGTGGGCTGCCGCGGTTACCATGGCAACGATGCTTCCGCTATTATTTGTAGATAATATAACGAAGCTAGCAGTAGCTGTATTTTTCGCTGGGATATCGGTAGCTCCTACTATTATTGTTACGATGGGCTTGGTGGAGAAAATTGTGCCCGAATCCAAAGTGACGGAAGGAATGACTTGGGCTATTACAGGCATGGGAATCGGGGTTGCTTTAGGATCATCCGCAGCTGGCTGGGTCGTGGATCACTTTGGTGCGCGAACGGGATTCGCGGTAGCAATAGCAGCAGGAATTCTCGCTCTGATTATTGTGGCTCTTGGTTATAAATCGCTGATGAGAGCATATAATTACGCAATAAGGAGCTCTGAGCAGTAAGTGTTTATATGCTTAGAGCTATAGTATGAATACTAACCCACGACCGAATAAGGTTGTGGGTTTTTGTTTGTACTGTAATAAAGACAGCCCGGCAGTAATAAACAGTTATAGTTATTTTCCATCTTTACCCATATGAAAATATGTGAGTAAATAGGTTGGTAACGAAAGGGGGAAGAATATGACCTTTATGAATAAGCTTCCTAAAGCGATAGAAGCACAACTTAGAGAGAAAACGCTGTTTCATGCCGTATCAGATTTAATGAATGATGGTCAGTTTGGGGAAGAATGGCTGGTCCTGACTGAAAAGGAAGTATCGGTGTGGAGTTCGGATGGGTTGTTGGTGACTAAACTCGCATTTTCGGATATTACAGATGCCCGGGCTGTTGGCGGAGTAGGCGGCGGCTCATTGCTAGCGGATACCAAGAACGGTCCGATTATCCTTATACGCTACACAGCATCGCTTACTTCTATATTTGGATACGCCTCTAAATTAATGGGTGCAGTGGCAAAAGGCGAAGAGCGACCAACGGTTTCTGAGAAAGAATTCCCGAGAAACTGTCCAAAATGCCGCAATCCGCTGCCGGACGATTCTCAAGCTTGTCCCGTTTGTAAAAACAACGGCAAGGTTCTGTTTCGAATGCTGAGCTATGCGAAACCTTACAAGCTGCAAATGGTTGCAGCAGCGATTATGTTGATTTTCACAACATTGGTTGAGCTTATCCCGCCATTTTTGACCAAAATGATTGTGGATGATGTGCTGACTCCGAAGGATATGGGCTCCACGCTTTTGTGGATTGTTATCGGCCTTGCAGCGACATCGCTGGTAGTCACCCTCATGCAGACCGTGCGCGGTATTATTGGCGTGTGGATCGGCTCTAAATTAATGGGCGATCTTCGGCACGATGTCTATAATGCCTTGATGAGATTGTCGTTATCCTTCTTTGACCGAAGGCAATCCTCGCAGTTCATTGGACGGGTAAACAATGATTCAGAGGCGATGCGGCAATTCATGACCGATGGTGTCATATGGGTTTCGGGTGAGTCGCTGCGTGTCATTGCGATTTTCATCATTATGTTTAGCTTTGATTGGAAATTAACGCTGCTCGCCATGCTGCCTATGCCGCTTATGATTATTTTGTCCAGTGTATTATGGCCGATGATCGGTCGGCGGTGGTATCAGCAGTGGAGGTCTATTTTCAGATTAAATGCTTTAGTTGGCGATTCTTTGCAAGGTATTCGTGTGGTTAAGGCGTTTGGTCAGGAAAAGACGGAAATGTCACGTTATACGACAGCGAATAAGGAGCTCGTTCGGCATAATATTCGAATTGAAGGTCTGTGGCAGGGCATGTTCCCCGTCTTCGCTTTAGTCGCTGGAGCAGGTACCTTATTGATTTGGTATTTTGGCGGCAAAACCGTGCTTCAGGGCAATCTATCTATCGGTACCTTGATCGCTCTAGTTACCTATTTGGGCATGCTTCTTGGACCATTGCAGTGGGTAAGCCAAATGATCAACTGGGCAACGCATGCGATTTCGGCAGCCGATCGCGTATTTGAAATTATGGATACCCCGTCTGATGTGCCCGATACTGTAAACCCAGCACAAATTGGCCGCGTAAAAGGCGAGGTTGAATTCAAAAAGGTGACTTATGGATACGAAAAGCATCACCCTGTGCTCAAAAGCGTAGACTTAAAGGTAGCCGCAGGCGAGATGATCGGATTAGTCGGACATTCCGGTGCGGGAAAATCGACGTTTATTAACATGATTTGCCGATTTTATGATTCGGATGAGGGTACGATTACGATCGACGGCACGAACATCCGCAATATTAGCCAGAACGACCTGCGTAAGCAGATTGGCGTCGTGCTGCAGGAGACGTTTCTGTTTGACGGGACGATAGCAGAAAATATTGCTTACTCTAAACCGGACGCTACAGAGCTGGAAATTATGCGCGCAGCCAAAATCGCTAATGCACATGATTTCATCGTTCAGCTGCCGGATGGCTACGACACGAGAGTTGGTGAACGCGGCCATAAGCTGTCTGGTGGAGAAAAGCAGCGGGTATCTATTGCTCGCGCCATTATTCATGATCCGCGAATTCTAATTCTGGACGAAGCAACGGCCTCCGTAGATACGGTGACGGAGCGTCAAATTCAAGAAGCGATATCGCGTCTGGTTAAAGGAAGAACAACGTTTGCGATTGCCCATCGATTGTCGACTTTGCGCAATGCAGATCGGCTTGTTGTGCTGGATCACGGCAAAATTGTTGAAGTAGGAACACATGAGGAGCTGCTGGCTTCCGAGGGTGCATACTACAAGCTGGTTGAGGCGCAAAAGGAAATGTCCAAGATCAAGGGGGTAGAAAATGCATGATTGATTCCAATGACATTGGTGTTGAAATAAACACGAAGGACCCTTTTGAGATTAATCTATTGGAACCCAATGCGGTCTCATTTTCCCGCAGCCAAGGCGGCGTTTTTCAAGGCGTTGTAGAAGGAAAGGCCTATGAAGAAATCACACTCTTTCGTATATTTCCTTTCCAATACACGACCCAGTATATATCAGTCCGCGATGCCAAGGGTGAAGAAATCGGCGTTATTCAGGATATTGAGCAGCTGGATAAAGAAAGCCGAACCGAAATGGTTAAAGAGCTGAAGCTTCGGTATTTCCTTCCGCTTGTAACTCATATTGATTCCATTAAGCAAAAAGCCGACATGTGGATTTGGGAGCTGCAAACGAATTTGGGACCGACCCGCATCGTCATGCGGAACTTGCATGAGCATATGCAATACCCGAGTGATAATCGAATTATTCTTACCGACATCAACGGCAAAAGATGTGAAGTTCGTGATTGGAAGATGCTAGACGGCCACAGTCGTGGTCAGTTGAAGGATGTCTTATAAGGCAACGAATATCGTGCTGTCCCTCTTTTTCTAAATAAAAGAGAGGGCGGCACTTTTGTATTGTCTTATGATGCTCGTGTAGAAAAAAAGTAGATAGCATGTGAAAATCATCGTAAGATAGAATGAATATCCACTTTCAACCAGCATCCCAATGATCAATGGAAGGATCATGTGTAAATGAAGAAAATAGTTAAAATTACGACAGGCACAATTATTATTGCGGCGTTTAGCTTGATGGTCTATCTTGGGTATAGCTATCTCAACAAACTCAAAACCGAATTATCAAGTATCGCCTTGTCGGAGCTCAGTACAGGGGAAGAAGTGGCGGTTGATTTTGCGGAGAAACCAACGGTTTTATYCATCTTTACTTCATGGTGCCCTTACTGTAATGAGGATGCCCCAAAAATGGTCGCTTTGCATGAAAAGTATAAGGATAAAATTAATGTATACGGTATAAATGTTACGAATCGTGATGAATTATCAGAGGTAAAAAACTATGTGGAGCAGCATCAAATTACATACCCGGTTCTCCTGGATAAAACGGGGGATGTATACAAGTACTACGGCGGAGATGGCTTCCCAGCTCTGTGCTTTGTGAATACGGACGGGGAGATCATTGATTACATTATCGGATCGCTTGACCAAGATGAAATAGAAGCTTCGTTTAAGAAGCTTCTCGGCGAGACCTAAAGGAGAGATACTTTTGATTCAATACAAAAATGAACAGGTAACCGTGTTCCAAAGTGAGTTATATCAAACGACAGCGACGGTCATTCAGACGGAGGAAATGGTGCTCATCGTAGATCCGAACTGGCTGGCGGGAGAAGTTGAGGCGATTAAAGAGTATGTAAATGAGATCAAAGGTGATCGAGCTTTGTATCTATTATTTACTCACGGAGATTTTGACCATATTATTGGTTATCAAGCGTTCCCTGATGCCACGACCATCGGCAGTACCGGGCTGCAGCATCATCCGCAAAAAGAAGAGAAGCTTGAAATGATTCGAGATTTTGATCGTAAAAACTATATTGCAAGAAATTATCCTATCGCATTCCCAAGCCTTGATATCATAATTAAAGAGGATGGACAGCAGCTGCACGTAGGAGATACGACAATGACTTTCTATCTTGCGCCGGGTCATACGGAGGATGGATTAATAACGATCGTGGAGCCGTTAGGAATCATGATTGCAGGAGATTATTTATCCGATTTCGAGCTGCCTTTTATTTATCAAAGTGCGAAGGCGTATAATCATACCCTTGAGAAGGCTGGCTGTATTTTTGCAACGCATTCCGTTCGCTTGCTTATACCGGGTCACGGAAAAGCGACAGCCGACTCGTCAGAGATGAAGAGACGTTTGGCTATGGCATCGGATTACCTAAAGCGCCTTTGTGAGGCAGTTATGGCAAATAACGAGACTGCTCTTGCTGCACTCTACCGTGAGCATGCCTTCTTATCCACCTTTACGGAATATTGCCATAAGGAAAATGTATCGATTATACAACGTGAATATCAGTAATAATATAATCAACGAACATTAAAACACCCTAACGAGGAGCCGCTTGCGTGCTGCGCGATAGGGTGTTTTTGGTTTATTTACGTTTAAACTTCCTTTTTCATAGTATATTATGGAAGTGACTGATGTTTACTATTCTATCAACTAATGGAGAACGCATATGAACTATGATTGCTTAATTGTGGATGACGAGACGGTTCTTGCAGAAACGACGAGTGAATATTTTAATATGTTTGAGGTCAAATCAGCATACGTGTCAAGTGCAGAGGAATGTGAGCTCTTTTTACGGGAAAATGAAGCGTCGGTTATCCTGCTCGACATTAATCTTGGTCATACTTCCGGGTTTGATTTATGCAAGAAGCTTAGACAAACGACACAAATTCCGATTCTGTTTATTAGCGCTCGGTCCAGTGATGACGATATTCTTATAGCCCTTAACATAGGCGGCGACGATTATATCCAGAAGCCTTATACGCTGAGTGTGCTGCTTGCGAAAGTGAAGGCTGTCCTCAAAAGATACGGGAATCAAAGCCCAACCGAAATGCTAGAGTTTGGTGAAGTGAAAATTGATTGCAATCTTTGCCGCGTTCGTGTGAACGGTGTAGATATGAAGCTCAAAACGATGGAATATAAATTGCTCTGTTACTTGGTGAAAAATAAAAACAGAGTCATTTCAAAAGAAGAGCTGTTTGACAAGGTGTGGGGTGACTCCTTTGCCGGAGATGGAACTCTTAATGTACATATTCGCCACTTGCGCGAGAAAGTCGAACCGAATCCCAACCAGCCGCAATATATTAAAACGGTATGGGGGACGGGATACGTCCTGGAAGATCACAAGTTATGAGAATAAAGTGGCTGTTCATCACTATCCTCTTTGTATTTGCAACAGGCAGTGCAGCTTCTTGGCTCGTTATGAATAGCAAGACGGATACCGAAGTGGATATGGTAGCTTTAAATGAGGTGTTAAAAAAGCTTGAGAGCCACTGGGGGCAAATCGATCAAGCGAATTTCAGCACGATAAAGCAGTCATTCAGCGTTATCGATACTCATGGCCAAGTACGCTTTCAAACATTCGAGGGGCAATCTCCTACCATTAATGATGCAATTAAAAATAGAGATACGATAACAGATGTCGTGGTAGAGGGTACTTTAGTTGGCAAGCTTATTGTGCTAAACGATGATAAAAAAGTAATTCAGCAAATGAAACGGCAGCTTATTATCGTGCTCTTTATGACTTTTACCATGTTTGCGCTGCTGAGTGTCATCTATGTTTTATTTTTAAATTATAAGGTTTTCAAACCATTTCATAAGCTGCAAAGCTTTGCAGTTAACGTGGCGAGAGGGAATCTGGATATTCCTTTGAAAATGGGTCAAAACAACCCGTTTGGCGCCTTTACAGAGAGCTTCGACATTATGCGCGAGGAACTGGCTCTAGCAAGGCAAAGTGAATATGAGGCAAACCGCAGCAAGAAGGAGCTTGTAGCCAGCTTAAGTCATGACATTAAGACACCAGTTGCCTCCATTAAAGCGGTGAGCGAATTGATGCTGCTTCGAGCTGACGATGAGAAAGTAACGAAGCAATTAACGACGATTTATTCAAAGGCAGAGCAGATCAACCTATTGGTGAGCGATATGTTTACGGCAACTTTAGAGGAGCTTAATGAGCTGAAAGTAACAGTGACGGAGGAAGAAAGCAGTGTTTTAAACGGTATTATCGCTAACGTGAATTATGATGATCAAATCAGCTTTGCGCCTGTTCCTGCATGCCTAATCTTAACGGATATATCGCGTTTACAGCAGGTATTTGATAATCTTTTGAGCAACTCTTACAAGTATGCGGGTACCTCAGTTACCATTTTGTCCGCAATAAAACACAGCTATTTGGAAATAAGCATTATGGATTATGGTAAAGGTATTCAGCCTGACGAGTTGCCGCTCTTGTTCAATAAATTTTATCGAGGAAATAATGCAGAGGGACACAGTGGCTCAGGGCTTGGGCTATACATATCCCAATACTTGATGCAAAGCATGCAAGGGGATATAACCTGCCATAACCGTGAAGATGGTTTTAGCGTGATGTTAAAAATTAAGTTAGCTTAAAGAATTAAGAATTGGCTAAGGATTGAACAAAGCTTAACTAAGAATTGGTTTTGTATGATAGGACTGTAAGCTACATTACAGTCTTTTTTGCTTGGGGCTAGAGCGAAGCTATCATACAATTGCAGGATAAAGGAGATTTAATTTATGCCAAGCCAAATGTTAAGAACCGAAAAATTGTGCAAAACGTTCTCAAGCGGGGGAAATCAGCAGCATGTGCTAAAAAACCTCGACATTAGTTTAATGGAGGGTGACTTTACCGTTATTATGGGAAGCTCGGGCTCAGGCAAATCGACCCTGCTCTACGCGCTTTCTGGAATGGATAAACCGACATTAGGCGAAATTTATTTTGAGGAGAAAAAGATTTCGAAGCTAAATAACGATCAGCTGGCGATTTTCCGAAGGAACAATTGCGGCTTTGTATTCCAAAAGGTTTATTTGCTCGACAATATGAGCGTGCTGGATAATGCGCTGGCAAGCGGTCTGCTCGTTAGCAAAAACAAGCGGGCTATCGTAGCCAAAGCAAAAAAGCTGCTTGCCCAAGTGGGATTAAATGAAACCTCATGGGGCAAATTTCCGGAGCAGCTCTCCGGAGGAGAGGCGCAGCGTGCTGGCATCGTGCGCGCGTTGATCAATGATCCCAAAATTGTGTTTGCAGATGAACCAACCGGCGCGCTTAATTCCGCTGCTAGCGACAGTGTGCTGGATGTCATGACGGAGGTTAATAAGAGCGGACAAAGCATTGTTATGGTTACACATGATATGAAAACCGCATTAAGAGGGAATAGAATCATTTACCTGCGTGATGGCGTTATTTTCGGGGATTTGCAGCTTAGTCCGTTCCATGTGGAAAATAACTATAAACGGCATGAGCAGCTAAAAGCATTTTTGGCTGAAATGGGGTGGTGAGATGAACATCGTCAACCTAGCCTGGGCCAACATCAGAAAAGGCAAAAGCGCGGCATTTTCCCTTTTTATTTTGATATTTATCGCAGCGCTGCTGCTTAATGTGGGAATGACGGTTATTTTCAAAATTAATACGTTTTTTGATGATAAGGTGGCGGAACTACATGATCCTCACTTGAACATCATCATGGACAGTGCAAGCTATACGAATGCCAAGGGCGACTTTTTGAAAAACTATTCTGATGTGAGTGAGTTTGAGCTCGAAAACATGGTGTTGATGAGTTCAGCGAAATTTCGTTATGGGGATAGTGACATGAGCCATGCCGCTGTTATCCTAAAAGCGGATACTGATCGCACGATTGCACCATTAAAACTAATTGAGCAGATAGCCTTGAGCTCTGAGCCGGATATATACCTCCCTTACAGCTTTAAAGTAAGTGGCGGGTATAAGCTGGCTGACAGCTTCGTCTTTACCTATCAGGACAAGGAATATCGTTACCGGGTTGCAGGTTTTTTTGAGACAACGATGCTTGGCACCACCAACATAACGTTGATGAAATATTTTTTGCCGGATACGGAATATGAGCAGTTGCTCAGCCAATTAAGCCCCAAAGAGGAAGGCACCTTCTTATCTGCCAAGTTAAAAAACAGCGAGCAATCGATTCAACTGCTTAAAGATTACGAAGAGCAATTTCCCTTTTCCCATAATGAGGCAAGCTCTTTTTATTCTTCATTAGACGTGATGACGATGAAGGGCATAAGTACGATGACGATCAATCTGGTCGCTATGATTATGGTTGCTTTTGCGGCGGTTATTGTTGTGGTGTCATTGCTTGTTATTAAGTTCCGTGTGACCAATAGTATTGAGGATGGCCTTGTTAATATTGGTGTTCTCAAAGCAGTGGGCTATACGAGTCAGCAAATTATTTTATCTATTATGATGCAGTTTATGATCATTACCTTATTGGCAAGCATTATGGGGATGGCGGTCACTTACACCGTTATGCCTGTATTCGGAGGCATTATTTCTACGCTGTCCGGACTGCTATGGAATCAAAGCTTTAATGCTGTAATTAATCTAGCCAGTATTCTAATTGTAGTTGTACTTGTCGTGACTGTAACGCTTCTCGCTTCAATACGTATTAGAAAGCTGCATCCAATAGCGGCGCTGCGGGGAGGCATTGTGACACATAGCTTTAAGAAAAATCGCTTCCCCCTAGATCAAGCTAAGGGTGGATTAAGCTTTGTGCTTGCTTGCAAAACCATCGTGATGAACATCAGGCAGAACATTATGATCACTTTTATCGTTGCCGCCGTTACCTTTGCCTCTGTTTTTGCTATTGTTCTTTATTACAATATAGCAACAGATAAAACAGCGTTTATTCACCTCGTCGGTGCAGAAACCTCGAATGTCAATGTTCAGGCTAAAGAGGACGTAGATAGTGAGGCGCTGTTTGAATCCATTAAGCAAATGGATGGTGTTGAAAAAACGGTATTACTGGACTATTTAATAGCGAAGGTTGACGATAAACCGTTTGCTATGACGATTTCGGATGATTACAGCGGGTTGGAAAACCAAATGGTGTATGAGGGACGATATCCGCAATATGATAACGAAATTGTCGTTTCGTGGGCAGTATCGCAGCTGCTTGAAAAAAACATTGGCGATACGGTCAAAGTAGATATAGGGGAAGCCAGTTATTCTTTTTTAATTACCGGTCTGAGTCAGTCTATTAGCAATATGGGGCAAATATCATCTGTCACTTTGGAAGGTGTTCGGCACCTCATTCCAGATTATACAGGCAAGATGCTCAACGTTTATTTAAATGGTATCGATAATGCGAGCTTTATCAAAAATAGTAAAGTACAATACGGAAGCTCAGTAGAGGAATTTGTTGATGTAGATGAGACGATAAACAGCCAAAGCAGCGTCTATATTTCCGCGGTGTTTGCTGTTATGGCGCTTGTTCTCGCGATTACTGTATTGGTTGTCGTTCTCATTCTTTATCTTGTTATTAAAACGATGATTCTCGAGCGCAAGAGGGAGCTCGGAATATACAAAGCAACAGGATATACGACGAGCCAGCTAATGACGCAAATCATGCTCAGCTTTGTGCCAATTGTCATTATAGGGGTTGTTATTGGTGGCGTGCTGGGCAGCCTGTATACCAATTCCATGCTGACCCTTCTGCTCTCTGGAGCGGGAATTCACAACGTTCAGTTCATTATTAAATTGCCTCTTGTTATTGCGCTTTGTTTCGGAATTGTTATGTTGTCTTATGTTGTTTCTATTCTTGTGTCGCGGCGGATCAAAGGAATTTCCGCCTATGAATTAATTACAGAGTGAGAATAAAGATATTGCTTTAATCAAAGCTTTCGCAGGCGGCCTTTCGAGGTCGCTTTTTTGTGTTGTTGCAGGTGTCATTCGTATGCTACCATACGCTAAACGCCTACTTTAATAAATCGATTATATTTGAGAGGAATGAGTGTAAATGCCAGTAGTAGACATGCCGCTTGAGAAGTTAAAAGAGTACCAAGGAATTAATCCTCGCCCAGCTGATTTTGATGCTTATTGGGATCGTGCGATCTCTGAAATGCGTGCTGTAGATCCGCAAATTAAGCTCGTTCCAAGCTCATTCCAGACTCCGAACGCGGAATGCTTTGATCTCTACTTTACGGGCGTTCGCGGGGCTCGTATCCATGCCAAATATGTTCGGCCAAAACATATGGCAGAGCCGCATCCGGCAGTCGTATTATTCCATGGCTATACGGGAAATGCAGGCGATTGGAGTGACAAGCTGGCTTATGCCTCATTAGGCTTCTCCGTTCTAGCTATGGATTGCCGTGGTCAAGGCGGGGAGTCTGAGGATTCCGGCAATGTGAAGGGAAATACACATCAGGGTCATATTATTCGGGGATTAGATGATCATCCGGACAATCTGTTGTTCCGTCATATCTATTTGGATACTGCACAATTGGCGGGCATCGCACTGGGCTTGCCTGAGGTTGATCCAGAACGTGTTTATGCAGCTGGCGGTTCGCAGGGCGGAGCGCTTACGATTGCTTGTGCGGCGCTTGAACCGAGAGTAAAGAAGCTAGCTCCTGTTTTCCCATTCCTTTGCGATTATAAACGCACGTGGGAGATGGATTTGGCGAAGGACGCGTATCAGGAGCTTCGTACCTTCTTCCGTTATTTTGATCCGCTGCATGAGCGCGAGGATGAAATTTTTGAGAAGCTGGGTTATATCGATCTTCAATTTCTTGCAAACCGCATTCGCGGCGAAGTATTGATGTTTGTTGGCCTCATGGACACCATTTGTCCGCCTTCCACACAGTTTGCAGCTTATAACAAAATAACTTCTCCTAAGCAGTTAGCCATCTATCCGGACTTCGGGCATGAGCATTTGCCGGGTTCGTCGGATCGTACGATTCAATTTTTCTTGAACTAATAGGAATGAAATAAAGGGGCTGTCTCAAAAGTCATTTTGCGATTTTTTGAGCACTACTTAGAACTTATTTTCATCGAGAAAAAGGACCTCAAGCTCCACTATACAGTGGAATTTGAAGTCCTTTCATTTGAAAACGGGGATGTTTCCCTGATGCAAAGACTTTTGCGGCAGCGCCTGCAGCATCTTCATCTAAGTGCAGAAATGCACTTATTTAACCAAATTTTCTTCAAATCTGATCAATTAGAGGTATTAGTACACCTATTTGCAACATTCCATTCTTGTTTGTTAAAAACAGGTGCACTTTTACACTTATTTGCTCTCCACTATTGGTTCGCGCACATTACAATCATACGACGATCATCGATGATGCTGGATATGGTCAGTCTGAGTTATTATGCGCTACAAGCAGCAAGCAGGGGAAAAACTGAGCTGCGAGGAAGGATATTCGCTGTCGGTAAGACGAATGATTGAACCCAAAAGTATTTTAGGGCAGATAAAGAATAACCAAGGATTCCGGCGTTTCTGCTTCGCAGCTTACCTAAGGTAAGTCTGGAGGTCGGGTGGCTTTCGCTTGCCCATAATCCTATGAAGCAAGCATAGACCAGAATAGAAAAATAGCAGTACAGGAATAGCTCTCCTGTACTGCTACCAATACTCCCGTTCAAAGCGAGCTATTCCTCAGCGAGCTTGATGCTTATGGGACAGCCCCTTTTTGGTTCCACTTTTAACAAAAGCCTCGTCCACTTTAAATCTAATCCTCGTTTTCGTCCTCCGCTAGCTGCGATTTGGCTGGCAGTTTATTGTAATCGCGGATAAGTGAGAAGTAGTGGTCAGCCCGTACAGCTTGATATTCTGGTCCGAGCGATTCTGTTATTGCCACTACATCAGAAGGTGTCATGCTCCATGCGAGCAGCCCGAGTGATACGAATAATGGTGATTTGCCATCCCATTTTGCTTTGGCTGCTGCCAAAATGTTTTTCCCGTCTTGTGCGGTACTTATGCCTTGAATCGTGGATACGGGCAGTGTACCGTTTATGATTTCGACACCGTAATGATCTTCCCAGCTGAGGAATAGTCCTTTTGCCTTGTAAAACTTCTCATAGGCAGCTGCCTTTGAAGCGCTGAGCGGAACATTCTCGCTGTTCACACGATTCAGCACATACGGAACGGTCATTCCTGTTTGCTTCATATACGTATAAGACTGCTTAAGGAAATCAGAGAATGTGGCTTCCGGCCATGCTTCCGGGTAGAAGTATCCTGACCCAGAAGGACCAGCAATGATGAGGTCATTTTCCGTCGCTGTCTTTTGGAAATAGTTCAGAATAGCGGGTGCGCCGTCATAAAGAAGCGGGCTTGATGTCCAGTTGATCGGTACTTTTCCGCGAGCATGATCATCCCATAGGATACGCATTCTATGTTGATTGTACTGGAAGTTGTCGCCCTCGCTGAAGGTATACGTGACGTAAATTTTATTTGCAAGCTTAGGCGCCTTAGGCGTTTTGGCTTTGACTGCCTTTGCCTTTGTACCCGAGAAAACCGTTAAGTTGCTGAACCAGTCGGCCGCAAGCACGTAGACACTGTAATTGGATGTAATTTCTACGGAGCTGAATTCGCCTTCAACGTCATTATTGAACCAGCCTAAGTAAGGGGTGCCTGGCTTGACGCCTGATAAGATTTTTTCGAAAAGCGCTTTCTGTTCCGGCACGTTGGAATCAAGCCAGAACACCATTGCTTTGTTCGCAACTGCATAATCACGGAGGTAGCCGTAAGGCTCCTTCTGGTCTGAGGTTGGCGGCTGGATATTGCCTGCCGATACCTTAAATTGATTCCACATAAGGACGGAGGCAGTTAACTGCTTTGTACCTGCAGGCGGCGTAAACTTATAGACGAAGTATCGGCCATTGTCTGCGAATCGGTGTCCGCCTTGACCTGTTGATACTTGAGAGCTTTGACGGTCGTACAGAAACGCCTCTTCCTCAGGCGTACCTGGAATAAACTGCGCGATTGTTTGCCCGTCTGCCTTCACGGTTACTTCATGAACGGCGGATCCCCAGCCATCCTGAGGGAAAGCATCCTCGAAGCGAAGAAATACGGATTCTTTGCCCAAATTGCTCGTCAAATCCAGCTCATACGTATTTTTATTTTTGCCATCGCGCTCCTGCGTGGTGTCTTCAGCAATGGTCTTGAACGATTCAGGGAGTCCGGGAGGTATTCTAACGGATGTGTCAGGGCTTAATCCGACTAACATCCGATGTGTCGATTTGGCCCATAGATTCTCATATTGCCATGTGTAAGCATCCAAACGGTCTTTGAATTTGCCTTGTAAATCATCGAGCACTGTTAGGTTAAATGGTGCTGCTTTCAACTGCGCGGCGAGAGCAGGGCTAGCGACAACGGCATCCTTTAACCCAGCAAGAGTAGTCGCTACATTGACGGTGTCAGCAACCTTTGGATCGTAAACAATGATGCCTTTCACTTCTTTTTTATATTTTTTGACGATATCCCAGTAATCTGCATGCACATTGTAGGGAACCTTCAAATCTTTTAGCCAGGTCAGTTTGCCTTCTTCTTGGTTTTCCAGCAGATAGATTCGAGGCTCCTCACGGTTAACGATACCCTGCAGCGTTGCAAGCAGAAGCTTAATGTCCCCTGGCGCATCATAAATATCAGCTACATCTAGTTTTTTGGGGGTTGCAAAGGATGGAAGCGCTTGCTTGTTTGGCCAGCTAATAGAGCTTTTGCCGGATTTGGATTCCGCAGTTGCTGCAGCCGGTGCTGAAGCGCCAAGCGTTAAAGACAGCGTACATACGATAGCCAGACATGTGACAGTTAGTTTTCGAATCACGATCTTACACCTCGTCTCATCTGATTGGGTAATACCATCGTCATAGCGCCTTTTCCATTCCCTCCTTCTTAGGCGGCTTCGCTAATGCGCATACGGCAGTACCTAAACTATATATTAAATATATTTATGTTTAATACAATCGTTTCGACAAAGGTTCCAACAGAAGACAACTCGAGACCTAAAGTATTATAGCGCAAAAGAGATAGACAATAGTCCCTTTTACATAGCCAAATCATGAGTATTGCATTCATTAATTATATATATTAAATATATATAATTGGCGGAAAATATGCATGCAGCATATACTTCACATAGTGATCCCTTTATATCCAAAGGAATCGTATTGCAGGTATTTCATTCGAGTAGGTATAATATAAATTATGGAAATTCAATATTTATTTTGTAGAAAGCGGTGTTGAAATGGATCGTTCATTTTATGTGTTTGTCATTGCCATTGCTGCCCTCGTGCTGTGGAGACGAACAAGGAGCTTTTACCGCCCCATTCGAGGAGACGGCAAAAGGCTGTTGTACCCTATTCTATTTATGCTGCCGGGTCTGCTCTTGATATTTAATTCCAATGTCCATGCGCCGTTTTACGAATTTTTGATTGCTGCGGCTATAGGTATTATCCTCTCGATTCCTCTAATATGGACCACAAACTATGAAATTCGTGATGATCATCTTATATACGCCAAGAAGAACTGGGGATTCATCGTCGCTTTTCTCGTTGTCATTGCCATTCGTTTCGAGCTTCACCAATACATGTCCACAATCGAACCTCAAACGCTGGCTGCTTTGTTTATGATTTTAGCGTTCTTCTACGTCATCCCATGGCGAGTCGTTTCTTATATTAAATTTCGGAGATTAGTGCAGCTTCAAACGGTACGAAAAGTATAATCGCTATTCTGGCATTCAAGGAGCCCTTTTAAAGGAGCTCCTTTTTTTCTGTTTTCACGACACCTCATGAAAATACTATTTTTCTGAAATTTATACCATATTTTATGGAATTGGCATTTTATAATCAATGTAYTGGGATGCAACAATGGGCGGAGGGGGAATTTAAAAATGAGGCATGACCATGCTGGAAGTAATGGTTTAGTCGCAGCTTCTATCTTTTTTGAATAAATGTAAGCGCTTGCTGTAATGTACATTTTTCGAATAGGAGTATGGATATGACATCGAAAGGAATGCGGCTCTTTATTTGGGGATTTGTGCTCTTGTGGGTCGCAGTCATGATCGTTTTTAGTTTTGCTGATTTGAGCTTGTCCAAAGCGATATATAACGAGGAACACTCCTTGTTTGGACAGTTTTTTGAAAACTTCGGCGAGCATCCTGCATTTATTGTCCTATTTATCGCGGGCAGCATTCTCTTTAGTACGGCTAGGCATGATAATCCTAATGCTGTATTCAGAGCTTAAGGCGTCTAAACATAGGTGTAATGAGAAACATAATAGAGGAGGATTTTAAATGAAAATTGATATTCAAGCGCTTATTGACCAAATGACTTTGGAAGAAAAAGCAGGTATGTGCTCGGGGCTCGATTTCTGGCATCTAAAGGGTGTTGAACGACTTCATATTCCTTCTATAATGGTAACGGATGGACCTCATGGGCTGCGTAAGCAAAAAGGTTCTTCTGACCATGTAGGTATTTTTGATAGCGTTCCTGCTACCTGCTTTCCATCAGCGGCGGGGCTTGCCGGCTCTTGGGACCGTGAATTAGTTGGAAAGGTAGGCGTGGCTCTTGGCGAGGAATGCCAAGCGGAGGATGTTGCTGTTTTACTTGGGCCAGGCGCGAACATCAAGCGGACGCCGCTATGTGGACGGAACTTTGAATACTTTTCTGAAGATCCTTTCCTATCATCGGAAATGGCGGCAAGCCATATTCAAGGGGTACAAAGCCAAGGTGTTGGCACTTCACTCAAGCATTTTGCACTCAACAATCAAGAACACCGCCGGATGTCAGTCGATGCGGTTGTCGACGAGCGGACGATGCGTGAAATTTATTTGGCAAGCTTCGAGGGTGCGGTGAAAAAAGGTAAACCATGGACGGTCATGAGCGCCTACAACAAAGTAAACGGAACGTATGCTTCGGAAAACGAATTTTTGTTAACGGATATATTGAAGGAAGAATGGGGCCATGAAGGTTTTGTTGTCTCCGACTGGGGTGCGGTAGATGAGCGAGTAGATGCGCTTGCAGCGGGCCTTGAGCTAGAAATGCCTTCCAGCAACGGCAGTGGCGACAAAAAAATAATAGAGGCCGTGCAAAGCGGCAAGCTATCCGTCGAATTGCTCGATCAAGCTGTTGCAAGACTGCTTCGAATTATCTTCATGAGTGTTGATCAGAAAAAAGAGAACGCGTCTTACAATGTGGGAGAGCATCATCAGCTAGCTCGCACGGTTGCTAGTGAATGTATGGTGCTTTTGAAAAATGAACAACAGCTGCTGCCTCTTAGCAAAGGGAAAAAAGTGGCGGTCATTGGCGCATTCGCTCAAAAACCTAGGTTTCAAGGCGGCGGCAGCTCGCATATCGTGCCGACTGCGCTCGATAATCCGCTGCAGGAAATGAAGCAGCTGGCTGGAGACTCGTCATTCATTGTATATGCTGAGGGTTACTCGCTAGATAACGATAATAGTGATGATGCACTCCTGGAAGAAGCGAAGAAGGCCGCTAGCGAAGCCGATGTGGCCGTTGTATTTGCAGGTCTTCCCGACCGTTATGAATCTGAGGGATACGATAGAAAACATCTAAATATGCCGGGTAATCAGAATCAATTGATTAAGGCTGTAGCGAGCGTGCAAAGCAACGTCGTTGTTGTCCTTATGAATGGTTCGGCTATCGAGATGCCTTGGGCTGACGAGGTGGGAGCCATTTTGGAGGCATACTTAGGGGGGCAAGCGGTTGGTGGTGCGATTGCTGATCTGCTGTTCGGAGAAGCGAATCCATCCGGCAAGCTGGCAGAGACATTTCCTGCTAAGCTAAGCGACAATCCATCATTTCTATTTTATCCAGGCGAGGCAGATCATGCGGAATATCGGGAAGGCATTTTTGTCGGATATCGCTACTATGATTCGAAGAGCGTTAAGCCGATGTTCCCGTTTGGGCATGGTCTGAGCTATACAACATTCGAGTACACAAACCTGTTGATAGACAGCAAGGAAATAAATGATACGGAAACGGTAAGCGTTCACGTCACGGTTAAGAACACAGGAACACGCTCCGGTAAAGAAATCGTTCAGCTGTACGTTCAAGATGTCGAGAGCACCGTGATCCGGCCGGAGAAAGAGCTGAAAGGATTTGCCAAGGTGGAGCTGCAGCCTGGAGAGCAAAAGAAGATAACGTTTACGCTGGATAAACGATCTTTCGCTTATTACAATGTTGCTCTAAAAGACTGGCATGTCGAGAGCGGAGACTTTGCTGTTCTTATTGGGCGTTCATCGGAGGATATTGTCCTAGGCGAGACGCTGCGCGTTCAATCCACTGTCCCTCTGAAAGTTGTGTATCATCGCAATAGCCTTCTCGGTGACTTAATAAACGATACGGAGAAGGGTCCAATCGTGCAAGGCATTATGCAGCAGGTTCAAGCAGGAATGGGAATCTTGATGTCTGAGGATAACGAAATGGCAGACATGATGGCCGCGATGATGAAATTTATGCCTCTTCGCAGCTTGGTGTCCTTCAGCCAAGGGGCGTTCACAGACGAAATGCTAAACGGCTTGCTTCACCAATTAAACCGTTCATAGTCGGAGCAAAATAGATTTTACAAAAGGACCGTCCTTCCACGTGACGGTTCTTTTTTTCTATTCAATTAAAGCAAAGCTTTTATATGCCGATCCACAATTGAGTAGGGATGCGAGGTGCCTTTTACGGTCAAAACCAGAATAAAGTCCTGTCAATGGAATAAAACATAAATTTACTCTAATAAAGTCTCAACTTATGTGAAATCTAGTGGTAAATGTGGTATGTTTATGTAAATTGCGTTTAACAGGAGCGGTTCATCAATGAAGGTTAGTATATTCGATGTTGCCAAGAAGTCAGGATTGTCGGTTGTAACGGTATCCCGAGTTCTTAATAAGTCGACATCCGTGCGCCAGAAAAATAAAGAAAAAGTGTTGCAGGCCATGAAGGACCTGGACTATCATCCGAACGCCTCAGCCCGCAGTCTTGCAAGCGGCAAAACCGGTATTATCGGTCTAACTTTGACGACAT
Organism: Paenibacillus sp. 2TAB26; assembly: GCF_052115145.1. Classification (NCBI taxonomy): domain Bacteria; kingdom Bacillati; phylum Bacillota; class Bacilli; order Caryophanales; family Paenibacillaceae; genus Paenibacillus; species Paenibacillus sp. 2TAB26. The sequence continues at coordinate 99,610 of NZ_JBFRGC010000016.1, read as the reverse complement.
TGCATGATACTGTTCTTGACGCTGTAGTCAAAGAAATTAATGATAGCTTGGCAGAGCAGGGCTATTTTCTGGCACTCTCCATCTCGCAGGGGGACGAGGATTCATTCGATCGTTCGATGTTTCAAGAGGACCGTGTAGATGGAGTTATTTTGCTCTCGCCAATTAATGCAGATATATATGTGATGGAGCTGAAGAAGCGGAAAATTCCTTTTGTCATCCTTGATAACCAGCAGCGCAATCCGACGGTTCCTTCTGTTATTGTTAATAATTTCAAAGGCGGATATGATGCAACCAAACATCTCATCGACCTTGGACATACCGAAATCGCTCATATTAGCGGGCCAGATCCGTTTCTGAGCAGCCGTGAGCGTGAGAGAGGGTTTCTGTTCGCGCTCGAAGAAGCAGGTTTGCAGCCTTTTGAAGTGGAGCAAGGATCGTTTGATATTCCTTCAGGCTACGCCATTGCCAAGCGCTGGATCGATGCAGGCAAGCTGCCTACAGCGGTATTTGCAGCAGATGACTTTATGGCCCTAGGCGTAATGGACGCGTTCAAAAACGAAGGGGTTCGCATTCCTCAAGATGTATCCGTCGTAGGTTTCGACGATCAGATCTATGCGGAAGAATTTCATCCTGCGCTGACAACCATCCGTTTGCCATTTGAGAAAATTGGGCGGCAGGGTGTTGATATTTTGCTGAAGCTAATCAAGGATTCTCCAAAAAGAAATACGATCATGGAGTTTGATCCGGAGTTAATGGTGAGGAAATCGACAGGAGCGCCTAGAGGGCGTTAAGTTTAAGAATCATGAGCAAAAGAGCCCGCGCAATTACTATTTGTATAGTGATTGCGCGGGCTCTTTCTATTTATTTTGGCTGAGTCGCTATTAAGTCTAGTAGCAAGCCTGCTCAAGTGATTGAAGAGCGGTAATTAATTCCTGCTTTAATTGGGAATCGGTAATCATGCCTTCTTTATTTAGCTTCAAAGTAATATGTGGAATAATTAATGTCCCGCCCTCAACAATATCAGCATTAATCATTTTAAGAGTAAGCAGAAGTGAAGCATGAGCTTTGTCCCCGCCCATTGGAGTAGGTGAGGCACTAATTACCGCTGTAGGTTTATTCATAAACGCCGTTGTGGATACAAGCCAATCCAACGCGTTTTTCAAAACGCCAGGCACACCGTTCCCATATTCGGGTGTACATATAAGCACGCCATCCGTTTCCTCAAGAAGTGCTCTCAGCTCTCTGACAGGCACCGGTCCTTCATCTAGATCCATGTCAGGGTTGAAATGCGGAAGGTCGCCTAACCCGCCATAGATAGTAAATTCCATGTTTGCGGGGGCTAATCCGATGACAGCCTTCATTAGCGATGTATTTGAGGAGTTTTGACGAAGACTCCCCGAAATAGCCAAGATTTTTATTTCCTTATTCATTCCACTTCATCTCATTTCTTCTATGCTATTAAGCCCTCGATATGGAGTTGCCTTGTATTATGATAAACAGTCGCATTCATATTTATTATCTCATTTAAACACGAGTTTTCAAATAACTTCTGCCTATACTAAATTAAAACCCGATAATTGAATAGCCTTTCACATAATAAAGTTTAAACGTTTAAACAAAATATACGACAAAATTTACGTTTGATACTTATAAGAGACAAGTAAAGACAAAAACAGAAACCGTACGTTTTTGTACGTGAGTAAAGGGAATATATAATCCATAATAAACAAAAAAAATATTAATTGACATATTTTGAATGTCGGTATAAACTCATGTTGAATATTAAAGCGGTTTAACTTTCGTGAATGAAAAGCAATAACAGAGAGAAAAAGAGGTGATTTGAAAAGCGATTTTGAAGAAATGCAGAAGCAAAGTAATGGTGGAAAAAAGGGGATATACAAGAGAGCGATTAAGAGTTTTTTAAATTTACTTCTTTTAAGGCCAAAAGGAATAGGAAACCAAATGGAAGGGGGCGGTTTTACTGAAGAACAGCAAATTTCAGAGACGGGAAAACAAACACTTTTATTTATTTATTTCGCCATGGATTATTGGTTTTCTCATATTTGCTTTATATCCAGTAGGCGCATCATTGTACTACAGCTTCACAGACTACGATATTATTAACCCGCCTGTTTTCGTGGGATTAAACAATTTCAAAGAGCTCTTTCAGGATGAACAGTTTTATAATTCGATAATGGTTACGCTCAAGTACACGCTTATTAGTGTTCCTATTACGTTATTTTTATCACTTATGTTTGCAATCTTGATTAATCAGAAAATTCCTTTTAACGGCTTTTTCCGAACAGCGATGTATTTTCCAAGTATGATTTCAGGCGTATCCATGGCCTTGTTATGGTTTTGGGTGTTTAATCCACAGGCGGGATTGTTCAACTATGGATTATCTTTTTTCGGAATTGACCCCATCCACTGGTTCCTGGATGAGAATTACGCTTTGTGGGCGCTCATCATTATGTCGTTCTGGGGACTCGGCGCAGGTATGCTTATTTTCCTAGCAGGGCTCCAAGGTGTGCCGGCTCATCTGCTGGAGGCAGCAAGGCTCGACGGTGCTGGCCGGTGGAAAACATTTTGGAACGTAACCTTTCCAATGATTTCGCCCGTTTTTCTGTTCCAGCTTATCATCGGTGTCATTGAATCCTTCCAAGTGTTTACACAGGCCTATACCATCACGCGTGGTGGACCGAACTACTCTACATGGTTTTACGTGTACAACATTTACATCAATGCGTTCAAAAATTTCCGCTACGGATACGCGTCTACCATGGCCTGGATCCTTCTCGTTGCAGTACTCGTTGTCACCTACTTTATCATGAGGACGTCGAAACGTTACGTTTACTACGAAGGAGGGGGCAGCAAATGAGTGAAGTGACCCATGACGCGAGCTCAAAGCGGATTATTGTCAAAAGAAAGCTAAAGCTTTCGCAAATTGTCGGATTTCTTATTTTATTAGCGGTAACAATTACGATGCTGTCACCGGTTTGGTTTATGCTCTCGACATCCCTGAAGACGACGAAAGAAATGCTTATGTTTCCCCCAACAATTATTCCAAAAGTGTTTGCGTGGGAAAATTTTCGTGAATTGTTTACCAATACCGAAATTAAATTCGGACAGCAATATAAGAACAGCTTGATTGTTGGCATATTCACGGTTATTGGAACGGTGCTTTCTTCATCATTCGTTGCCTTTGGATTTGCTAGATATAAGGGAAAAGGCAGCGGGCTTATGTTCATGCTAGTGCTCAGCACATTGATGCTTCCTTATCCAGCGATCATGATTCCGCAGTTCTTATTATTTATGAATCTGGGACTGCATGATTCGTTATTGCCGCTTATTCTGCCCGCTTTCTTTGGGTCAGCTTATATGATTTTTTTGTTGCGACAGTTTTTCTCTACGCTGCCTGACGAGCTTTATAACGCCGGCCGGATTGACGGCTGCAGTGAGTTCAGACTGTACTGGAATATTACACTGCCTTTAGCAGGACCAGCACTCGCTACGGTTGCTATATTTTCATTCATTTGGAGTTGGAATGACCTGCTCACCCCTGTACTTTACTTAGATTCGCAGGAGAACTTCACGCTTCCAGTAGGGATGGCTGCTATGCTGTCATCGAAGTTTCGTTTAGCGCCTTGGAATTTACTGATGGCCGCTTCGATTCTTTCCGTACTGCCAATTATCGTGTTGTTTGCGGTAGCACAGAAGAGATTCGTTGAGGGAATCGTACTTACAGGCATTAAATAGTTTTTAAGTGTATTAGCTTGCTTGTATGGAATCTAATAAAACCAAGGGGGAAATTAGAATGAAGAACAAGAAATGGTTATCCATTACCGCTATTCTCGCATTATCGATGTTTGCAACCGCTTGCTCAAACGGCGGAAACGAGGGTTCCGGTAAAGAAAAACAGGTAACGATCACGCATTATACGATTGACTCGCCGGACAGAACGTTTGTAGAGAAGCTGATTCCAGAGTTTGAAGAGAAACATCCGAACATTAAAGTAAAAGTGACTAAAGCACCTTATGAACAGTTTGATTCCAAGCTGCAATCGTCCATTGCCGCGAAAAATGCGCCGGACGTAACCTCTCACTGGGGCTATGGCGGTTTCATGGAATATTACAACAAAGATATGCTGATGGATATGACCCCTTATTTTGAAGACTTCAAAGCAGCAGACTACAATATTCCGGAAGATGTAATGAACATCTACAAGGTTGATGGTAAAACCTATGGTATTCCGTTAAACAGCTACGTGACCGTGATGCTGTACAACAAGGATCTTTTTGATAAAGCGGGACTTCCTTACCCTCCAACTGATTACGAGGATAAAAGCTGGACATTCGACAAAATGGTCGAATATGCGAAGAAGCTGACCGTAGACTCTGAAAATTTGGAGGAAGCTCAATATGGCGTCGACTTTGGATTCGGTGAGCGCGACCAACGTCCTCAATACTTCGGTGCAAATGTCTACTCTGATGATACATGGACAAATGGCGGCAAACCTTCCGAAATTAATCTGACTAAGCCTGATGTGATTGATGCTTACAAAACACTTTATGGTCTCATTCATGATTTGAAAGTGTCACCAACGCCAGCATTCTCCCAATCCGTATCCGGGCAATTCGGTGATCCGTTCCTATCGGGTAAAATCGCGATGTCTGTAGTTGGTTCATGGAGCCTTGCTGCCGCTGCAGATTTCAACTTTAAAGTAGGTGTTGCTGCGGTTCCAGTAAGTCCAAAAGGTGATGTGCGAAGCGTGCTTTACGTGGATCCATTATTTGTACTTAAGGATTCGAAACATCCGAAGGAAGCTGCGGAGTGGATTAAGTTCTTGGTTACAACTGAAATTCAGGAGAAATCGATCGAGCTTAGCGGAGGCAATCCTCCGGTCAACCAAGCAGCTGCTGAAAAGTATTACAGCAACTTTGAAGGCATCGATCCAGCAGGTATTAAGCAAGTATTCGAGGGTGCTTATAAATACGGCTTCGAATCATACAATCATTTAATTTCCAATTACTCTCAAATCAATGAGCTGTTCATCAATGAACTTTCAGGTGTAGAGAACGGAAAGCAGAAGGTTGAGGATGTGCTGCCAGTCATTGAACAGAAGCTGAAGGATCTTTTGGCAAGAGTGAATAAGTAATGGGTTAAGGGGAGGGGCGATTGAGGCTGCTCCCCTCCATTTTATACAAAGCATGATTACTACTAGTCTGAGGAAGGCGTTCTTATGAAGGTAAGCATTGTGGACGTTGCCAAAAAATCAGGATTATCCATTGTGACGGTATCAAGGGTATTAAACAATTTGCCAAGTGTCAGAAAGAGCAACCGGGAGCGGGTTCTTCAGGCTATGAAGGAGCTTGATTATCACCCTAATGCGTCTGCAAGGAGTCTTGCACGAGGAAAAACAGGCATAATCGGACTAGCGTTAACAACTTTGCATGACTCGTTTCTCGATGCGGTCGTCAAGGAGGTTAATGATCGACTTGCGGAAAATGGCTACTTTCTTGCATTATCGATTTCAACAGAAGAGGACGATCACATCCATCGATCATTATTTCAGGAAGGACGTGTCGATGGCGTCATCTTATTGTCGCCCATACGTGAGGATGAGTACGTACTAGAGCTTAAGAGAAACCGAATTCCATTTGTCATGCTCGATAATCAGCAGATGAATTCGCCTGCTACCTCTGTCATCGTAGACAATTTTTATGGTGGATATGAAGCAACCAAACATTTAATTGATTTGGGGCACAGGGATATCGCACATATTAGTGGTCCAGAGCTGTTTTTGAGCAGTCGAGAGCGTGAACGAGGATACCATGCCGCATTGGAAGAAGCGGGCATAACACCCTTCTGTGTGGAGCGCGGAGATTTTGAAATATCTACGGGTTATCGAATTGCTCGGGGCTGGATGGACGCTGGCAGACTGCCGACTGCGGTATTCGCGTCCGATGATAATATGGCGCTCGGCGCTATGAATGCTTTTATAATTGAAGGAATTCGAATACCTCAGCAAATTTCGATCATTGGATTTGATGATCAGATTCTTGCCACGGAGTTTCACCCGAAGCTGACGACGATGCGCCAGCCGGCCGCGCAAATTGGAAGGATGGGGGTTGAACTGCTGTTGAAGAGCATAAGCGGTGCAGCCAAAAGAAATGTCACTGTTCAATTGAGCCCAGAGCTAGTTATTCGGGAGACAACTTCTTTGAGGCAATAACAAACATGAAATCAAGGGAGTGTATCCGTTGAAATATTACTTGGGTGTAGATGGCGGCGGCAGCAAGACGTACACGCTAATTACAGATGAGTCGGGCAGAATTGTAGGAAAAGGGAATAGCGGTAACGGCAATCATCAGGTTGATTATGAGGCGGCCAAACGCAACATACGCGAATCGGTTGAGATGGCATTACAAGAAGCAAATGTAGTACGCAGTGACATTCAGTTCGCTTATTTTGGATTAGCTGGTGCTGACAGGGAAGCGGATTATGAAATATTGAGACCCATGATCGCAGAACTGGGATTTGCGAAGCATGAAGTAAATTGCGATACAGCGATAGCTCTTCGAGCGGGAACGGATCAGCCGTATGGCGTTGTACTGATTTGTGGTGCGGGAACGAACAGCGCGGGCGTTAACTCTCGGAATGAGTTTTATCAGTGTGGAGGCTTCTCTTATGCTTTCGGAGATTTCGGCGGTGGCAGCGACTTAGGCATTGAAGCTTTCCGCTCGGTTATCCGGGCTTGGGATGGGCGCGAGCGGCCGACTATATTGACGAACCTTCTGCTGCAGGACCAAGGCTACGACAGTGTGGAGAGCATGTTCAATGATTATTTGAATCACGATAAAACACCTCCGCTTAGAACGGTGAAGCTGCTGTTTAAAGCAGCAGAACAGGGAGATGAGGTTGCATTAACGATTTTGCGAGTGCAGGGGAAGGAGCTGGGCAAGTCGGCGCGGGCTGTCATTCAACGTCTGAGGATGGAGGCGGACAAGTTCGATGTTGTCCTTGCTGGCAGCGTACTAACTAGGGGAGAGGCAAGTTTTATTCACCCGTATATCGAACAAGCTGTCAAAAGCTGTGCTCCAGATGCATCATTAGTTAAGCTCGAGATTGAACCGGTTGTCGGAGCGGTATGGCTTGCTTTTGAAGCTGAAGGGAATACGCTGCCGCGGGAAGTATACGACCGTTTAAGATCCGTGTCGGAATATAGTTATTAATTTTTTTGGAGGGTACCGTTGACGGTGCTCTTTTTTTATTTGGCCTTTTAAAACAAATGTAATGAACGTGGCATATGAAGATGCTATTCAAATCGACTAGATTGTTTAATATCGTCTCATGGTGACGTATAGGTAAGTCGAGTTATGCTGGAGTAAGCTAATCATTTGGTTAAGTTTATAAAATATAGGCTGGAGAGCGAGGAATAGATGAACATGATAAAAAATGAAGGTATTCCAGTAGAACGTGAACGTGTGAAGCTAACATCTCAAAATCCGATAATAACTACAATATATACGGCTGACCCTTCTGCTCATGTTTGGGAGGACGGCAAGGTTTATATTTATGCTTCACATGATATGGACCCGGCAAGAGGCTGTGATTTAATGGATCGATACCATGTGTACTCCTCTTCCGATATGGTGAATTGGTTGGATGAGGGTGAAATTCTTCGTTCGGACGATGTAGCATGGGGCAGGCCGGAAGGCGGCTTCATGTGGGCGCCCGATTGCGCCTACAAAAACGGAACCTATTATTTCTATTACCCGCATCCCAGCGGGTCAAACTGGAATGATACATGGAAAATCGGTGTGGCGACGAGTCAAAAACCGGGAAGCGGTTTTAAGGATCAAGGTTATATCTCGGGACTGGGCGGATTTGCACTCATTGATCCATGCGTGCTCGTTGACGATGATGGACGTGCTTATATGTATTACGGCGGGGGCAGCAGATGCGAGGGCGGCGAGCTGAACGACGATATGATGTCCATTAACGGTGAAATGCGCGAGATGGAAGGACTGGAGGATTTTCATGAGGCGGCTTGGGTTTTCAAAAGGGCTGATCTCTACTATCTGACCTACGCCGATAATTTAGATGGAAACAACCGCATGAGATATGCTACCAGCAAGCATCCGCTTGGACCATGGACATATAGAGGTATTTTTCTAGAGCCGACTGGCTGTTCAACTACTCACGGTTCTGTGGCGGAGTTTAAGGGGCAGTGGTATTTGTTTTATCACAATCAGGAAATTTCGGGCCAAGGCAATTTAAGAAGCATGTGTATTGATTATTTGTATTTTAATGAAGATGGAACGATTCAGACCGTCGTTCAAACCAAAGAAGGCGTCAAGCCTGTAGGGGATGCTCCGGCTCCTAACACAAATCAGAAAACCTACTCTGCCAGCCGTGTGGACGGAGGAGCGGTTGTTGAAACAAACGAGCAAGGAGAAAGTGTCGTTAATCGTTTGGATATCGCGGGCTCTTATTGTGAGTTTCAAACTATCGACGGAGAAAAAGGCGGAAGAGCGGCCATTCATATTCGTTATGCAACAGCAGAGCGACTCGCCAAACTAAACCTGACCGTGAATGGTCATGATTATTCCTTGCTTAATGCACTGTCGACAGGAAGTCTGCTGGACTATAGCGGCCTTGCTAGTATTACCGTTCAGCTAGAGCCAGGTGATGATAATATCATTAGACTCACAGGCGGAAATGGCGAGATTAGTGTCGAAAGCATAACGGTTAGCCCGTTTCTGGATTGATGGAATAAGCAGCAGCCCCCGCGACAACAAATGGGGGCTGCTGCTTTTTAATTTGAAGAAATAAACTTAACAGAAACAGTCCGGCGCTGAGGATGATTGCTCTGCTTTCTTGTGTGATCGTTTGTTATCGTCTTCTTCAAATGAGATTAAGGCATGGGTCGCATGGCTGAGAATGGCGCCTGCTCTTGTGGATGCTGCAATCAAAACGGCCTCTACTATTTCCTCCCGCGTGCCTCCTAGCGCCTTGCATTTCTTCACATGCATATCAATGCAATAGGGGCATCCTGTCACATGAGCAACGGCTACAGCAATGAGCTCTTTCATTTTTGCAGGTATGGCATCAGAAGCATGATAAACGTCTTTTTCAAAAGCTAAAAAGGAACCTGCAGCCTGCGGAACGAGCTTAATCAGCTCTGGAATCCGGCTTAAATTCGTACGATCGTAATAATGGGTCATCATGTGCCCTCCCGTTAAATAAGATTGATTCCTTATTAATTGTAGGGGAGAGCGATTCAAATCTCAGTGACATTGTCACAAATGCTGTTCTATTATACGGTTTAAGATGGCGCGATCCAATATGGTGACCTTTCCTCTGCTTAATGCAATCGCTCCTTGCTCCACAAAGCCTTTTAAAATGCGGGTGATGACCTCGCGTGATGTCCCAATTTCTATAGCTAGTTGTTCATGAGTAAGCCGCAAGCAATCACCCTTCACAGATTCCGAAATTAAATAGTCCGCAATGCGATAAGGGAGCTGCTGGAAAGCGACATTTTCCAGCAGCTTTGTCACATTCGTCATTCGATCAATAAATTGTTTATAAATATATTGCCGAATGGGTTTGATCGTGTTCATCCAGTCTCGAAATACGGAAACGGGCAGCAGCAACACGTCCGTTTCCTCCTCTATCGCAACCGATGCTTCATATTCAGTCTCGCCCAATATGCTTGCCATCATAAGGACGCAGCACTGACCGCTATGTACCCGGTATAAAGTAATTTCTCTGCCTGTTTGACTCAGCTTAAGCACTCGAATTTGACCGCTGACAATAAACATAGCATGTTGCAAAATATGGCCTTCTCGAATGGAATGCGAGGTAGCCGGATTAATGGATAATAGCTGTGCAGCTTCCCAGCTCTCAGCAGGAAGATGGGTGAATGAGGGAAACATATGCTGAATTTGCTGTATTTGTTTGCGAGAAAGATGATTCATACACAGGCTCCTTAAGTGACGGATTGTGTACTATTTCTCTGTCTTTTTCGTTTTTCCTTTTATTAGAAGATTTACCCAACCTAAAAAAAGAAGTGTACTGGCCATCTCAGGCTCGCACACTTCAATTTTTTGATAATGGCTATCTTTTTTATTGCTTTCCTTCGCTTCTTGCAAGCTCCTTGCGTACAATTGGGGCGACCTTAGTGCCGAGCAGTTCAATGGCTCGCAGTACCTCGCGGTGCGGCATCGTACCTACATTCACATGCAGGAAGAATCGAGTGACGCCTAGATTTTTGCGCAGCAAAAGAATCTTCTCCGCAACATATTCAGAATCACCCACATATAAAGCGCCTCGAAGGCTGCGGGCAGAGTCATAAGCTGCACGACTGTAATGCTGCCCCCAGCCGCGTTCACGTCCAATGACATTCATTTGTGCCTGAGTTGGCGGGAAAAATAAATCGGCTGCCTGCTCCGTAGTTTCACCAACAAAACCGTGGGAATGTGTGGCGATTTGCAGCTTGCTAGGATCATGGCCAGCTTTTGCAGCTGCTTCTTTGTAAAGATCGACCAGCGGCGCAAAATTTTCAGGCATTCCGCCAATAATAGCGAAGGCGATAGGAAGGCCGAGCAGACCTGCGCGAATCGCAGATTGTGCGTTGCCGCCGCTTGCGATCCAAACGGGAAGCGGGCTCTGAACTGGCCGCGGGTATACAGGTAGATTATGAATAGCAGGACGATGTCCACCGCGCCAATTAACCTTTTCGGAATCTCTGATAGCAAGAAGCAGCTCTAGCTTCTCTTCAAACAATTCATCATAATCTTCTAAGCTGTACCCAAATAGCGGGAAGGATTCAATAAATGATCCCCGCCCTGCCATAATTTCGGCTCTGCCGTTCGAGAGCCCATCGAGTGTGGAAAACTGTTGAAATACACGAACCGGGTCGTCTGAGGACAGAACGGTAACGGCGCTAGTGAGTCTAATATTTTTGGTCATAGGAGCTGCTGCTGCCAGTACAACCGCAGGCGCAGTGCCAGCGTAATCAGCACGGTGATGCTCTCCAATACCATAAACATCTAGTCCAACTTGATCTGCGAGCACGATCTCCTCAACCGCGTTGCGCAGACGTTCAGCATGGCTCATGATTACTCCTGTCACCGGGTCCGGTGTCGTTTCCAAAAAAGTACTAATTCCAATTTCCATGTTTGCTGCCAAATCGGCCATAAGCATACGCCTCCTTTATTACCTATAGTTTACTCAATTTTTTATGGTTTCTCAAATTTAGTAAGCAGATAATTTCGGTTGATTACTTCTCTAACGAATCGTAATATACTTATTAGGCAGAAAACGGCATCTTTTAAATTTTAACGAACCTGATTAACGTTATGGCATGCTGTATGAGGGGTTAGGAGCTGTTTTTCTCAAAATAGCGACGCTGGAGTTCGTTACATATTTAATCCATTACGAATCGATTAAATAAGAGCTGCTAGGTTCGTTAGCGATAAATCCAATACAAATTCCGGGCAAAGGAGCACATAGTTAACAGTGATTCACTCAGGCATTCGCTTTGTCCAAGCCTCCATAAACAAAACAAGGGCTGTTCCAAATGTAGATTTCTACTTTTGGGACAGCCCCTTTAGATATATAGCAGTACGTGATTACTTGATTTAGACGTTACCCATATAGCTGCGTGTTAGATTCGGCATGATAAGCACATCGTTTTTGCTGTATTTTGCATAGAGCTCGGAGAGGGATTGAATAAACGGTTCATACTGTTCGTCAGTCTCTTTTGGCGCATAGGAGCCGGATAAATTACGTCCAATAAAACGGTCTAAATCAAATTCCAAATGGTATTCAAATACTTTAAATTCATAGCTGCCGTTTCGGAAAAACTGCTCATACACGTCAGGAGTCTTATCGATACCGCCGCTAAATCCTTTAAATGCAGGGCAATACTTTTGGCAGATCGCTGCGTTTTCAATAACGAGCTCGCTTGAAGCATCTCTGCTATTCCACACTAAGGCAACGTTAGCATCTGGTTTTAGTATTCGTTGGCACTCCAGCTTAAACTGCTCCTTGTCAAACCAATGAAAGGCTTGGGCAACCGTAATTAAATCAATACTTTGGCCTTGCAGCGGCGTATGCTCAGCAGCACCATTTATAGAGGTGAACTTAGCATAATGATTTAATTCTTTTTCTGCGGTGGATCTCATATCCTCATTAGGTTCAATAGCAATGACCTTTAAATCTTGATCCAGTAGCTGCTTCGTAAGTATTCCAGTGCCGGAACCAATATCAGCTACAGTATGATCCGGTGATAGGTTATTGCTCTGAATAAGGTAGTTAATATAAGCCATTGGATAATTGGAACGGTATTCGGAGTAAATCGTGGCTTTGCCTGTAAAGTTATCTTTTGTCCCCAAAATAAATAGCCTCCTGTAAATGATTTATTTTGAATACAATAATTTTACTGATTTTCTTTAATTGTAGCGCTTGTCTTGCCATTAGTCGATGCAGGAAGATATGATGAAATAAATAACAAGTCTACGAACAGCGAGGGGTAAATAAAATGGTAGTTGACCACAAGCAATGGAAACCTGAAGTATTGGCGTATCTTGAACGAATAGGTTATAACGGCCCGATCGACAACAGTTTGGCAACACTTACGGAGCTCCAGAACTGCCATGTACATACCGTACCCTACGAAAACTTAGATATTATAAATCGGGTACCGCTATCATTGGAAATTCCCGACCTGTTCAATAAAATCGTTACTAAGCATCGCGGCGGCTATTGCTTTGAGTTGAATGCACTGTTTGGTTGGTTGTTAGCCGAGCTCGGCTTTAACGTGACGAACTATTTTGCCCGGTTCTGGCGTGATGAAACACAGACACCGCCAAAACGCAGGCATCATATTTTACAGGTAGTAGCTGAAGGAAAGCCGTATTTATGCGACGTGGGAGTAGGCGGTATTGCACCGCGAAACCCGATTCTTTTGGCTGAAAATGTCGTCCATGAGCAAAAGGATGAAGCGTATCAGCTGGAGCGGGATGCCTTTTTTGGCTGGGTGCTGCTGGAGAGGAAGAAGGGGGAATGGAGCCGCCTTTATACCTTTACCGAGGAACCGCAGCTGCCGCAGGATTTCATTATGACTTCCTACTGGTGTGAGCATGCACAAGATTCGATATTTGTGAGCACGCCGATGGCGGCCATTCGGACAGCTGAAGGAAGAAATACGATCGCAGGCGAAGAGTTTCGTATATTTACGGCAGAGGGCGTTCAGGTAGTCACACCTTCTACACAAGAGGAATATGCGGAAGCATTACGTAAATATTTTGGAATTGTCATATCCGTATAGCTTGTTAAGCAATTGGATCATCTTTTATATCTCTATCATACTAATGGGCTGTCTCAAAAGTAGATTAATCTACGGTTGGGACAGCCCATTTTTTACGTATATGCTGACCGATTGTTGTCATATGACAAAAAAATGACAACTCTCACTATATAAAAGGGAGAATTTGGATTATACTGTTTATAGGTAATTAGTATCATGTAAATGATAGAAATGCTAAAGGTAAATAGATAATAGGAATTATTTTTGAGGTGAAAACTATGGCTGAGTATATCATGTTTCGAGAAATTTGGACGCCTTTCCGATTGGTAGGCATTCGACTGTTTAAGGATGAACATACTAAATATTGGTATAAAATTGGGAGCAATCATCGAAAACGAATGTTTAAGTGAATGTAACGAGCAGACTTTCCATCGGATGGTCTGTTTTTTTTATTCCAAGCACGAACGCGGTATTCATAGTAGAAGAGCCAATGCTATAATGAAGTTAAATTTCTTCTGGGCTTCCTTTAATTGATTAGGGCGTGTCTGAGAACTCTGAGGACAGCAAATTTTGCCGAATTTTCGTTCAATGCAAGGCGCGTTTGTGAAGGCGTACCGGGGTACGTCAAGCAAACGGAACGAAGCAGGGGGCGAAAAGGCGGTGAAAGGTGCCACTGAACGGGTTTTCAGACACGCCCTACCTATATTTAAATAATGAATTCTTTCCATATCTAGCAACTGGGGAGTGCGGCTTCTTGATTGAGATATCAGGTTATCAAATGATCGATGAAATAGGCAGTTATGATGATATAAACCTATATAGAATGATTCGCCAAACGGATAACATTACGGTTATCGCCAAAACCACATGTGACATCTATCCAGGACCAAACGTGGTTGCTGCATTTCAGCATGAGTATGAGTTGCTCGTTAAGCTCGGCGGACGAGGAACGTTAGAAGCATACAGTCTGGAAATGTTAGCAGACAGACCTGTTCTGATTTTGCAGGATATCGGAGGCAGTACGCTAGATCGAGTATTGCGCATGCGCGATAACCCTTTTATGCATGAAGCGTTGCTGGCCATCGCAGTATCGGCAGCAGATAGCCTGATGCAAATACATCGTGAAAAAATAATACTCAATGAAATAACCCCCTTTCATCTCATCGCTAATCCCGATACCTATGAAGTGAAGCTTATTGATATTCGAATGTGTTCAACTGAACTTAACAAGAGTCCGCTTCCATTAACAACAGGCAGGCCTGACTTCATTTTGTCCTATATCTCTCCAGAACAGACGGGCAGAACGGGAATGATCCCCGATTACCGCTCAGATTTCTATTCGCTCGGCGTCACCTTATACGAATGGATGTCGGGAAGCCTTCCTTTTGAATCACAAGATGTAATGGATGTTATATATCGGCATATTGCCAGCACGCCTGAACCTCTGCATAAGAGGTATCCCTCTATACCCGAGATGGTATCTGCTATTGTAAGCAAGTGTATGGAGAAGATGCCTGATGCGAGGTATATCAGTGCATTCGGGTTGAAGTCGGACTTGGAGGAATGTCTGAATCAATTCCAGTTATCTGGAGAAGTAGAAGCTTTTGCACTGGCAAGCCGTGATATTTCCGATCTTTGGAGGACTTCAAGCCAGTATTACGGCAGACGCTCAGAGCAGCAATGCTTGCAAGATGCACTGCAGCGAGCGTCGTTAAGCGCTGCGGAGGTTATCTGGGTTAGTGGCAACGGAGGAATAGGGAAAACGTCCTTTGTGAATGAAACGCTTAGAAAATCGATGCCGCTTGAAGTTTATTTTGTTACGGGCAAATTCAATCCGCAACAAGCGGCAAAACCCTACGACGTATGGATTCAAGCCATTGATGAATTGGTTAGCCTGATGCTCATGGAGAGCAAGCTGCAGGCAGAGGTTTGGAAGCTGCGCATTATAGATGCCTTAAATGGGTATGGACAGCTGTTGATTGAATTGGTTCCAAAGCTGGAGCTGCTGATTGGAGAGCAGCCAGCGGTACTTTCATTGCCGCCAGTGGAAGCACAGCGCCGTTTTCACCTTATTTTGAGCCGTTTTATTCATCTATTCCTTCACCGGGACTGCCCGTTGGTTTTGTTCTTTGATGATCTTCAATGGGCGGATGAAGAATCGCTTCAATATCTTGCTTATCTTCTAGAGGATAGGGACATCAATCATTTACTCGTCATCTTGGCTTATCGGGATGGAGAAATTACGCCGCTGCATCCGCTGAGCCGTTTGGAGAATCATTTTGAAGAGCACAACACAAAGAACAGCCGTATACATCTGGAGGCTTTGGAAGCCTCTGATTTAACCAGCCTTCTAAGCGACACCATGGGCTGCGAAGCTGCTGAAACCGATGAGCTGGCTGCTGTATTGCTCCATAAGACGGAAGGCAATCCTTTTTTTCTAAAGCAATTTATTCAGGATTTGGTTGATGATGAGCAAGTTATGTTTGATGAATCGAGCAGGCGCTGGCAGTGGGATTTGCAGCTAATTGCTGAAAGGAACGTTCCGGCCAATACGGCTGATTATATATCGGATAAGATGAAGCTTTTCCCGGATCAGATGGTTTATGTGCTTGGGCGGGCAGCTGTTCTTGGCACCAGCTTTGATGTAGATATGCTTGTTTCCATTACGAATCTACCCTTGCAGGAGCTGGAAGAAGTGCTGGAGAAAGCCGAGCGTGAACAATTATTGCAGCCAGTTAAGCTCGGGAACGGTAAAATTTATCAATTTCAGCATGATCGCATTCAGCAGGCTGCCTATCATCTTGTATCCGAGGATGAGCTTCCCGCACTGCATTGGAGAATCGGATCGCTGCTTGCGGACCGTGTAGCATTCACTGAAGATGCAAATGTATTCGAAGCCGTCAATCATTTCAATCAGGCATGGAAACAAATAGAACGTCTAGAGCAGAAGCTGGAACTCGCCGAGCTGAACTTAAAGGCGGCCTTGAAAGCGAAACAATCGACCGCATATGAGACATCACTAGGCTATTTGCGTCATGCTGCTGCCCTTATCGAAGAGGAATGTTGGAAAAATAGCTACTCGCTTGCCTTCCGAATATTCAGAGAACGCGCCGAGGCGGAATATTTATGCGGTCATTTTGCGAAAGCACATGATTTATTTAATTTGTTGATCAGCAAAGCGGAGACTAATTTAGATAAAGCGCTCGTTTGGACCATGAAAATTCAATTAGAGGCAACGAATGACAATTACGACGAGGTCCTTTCTTTGGGCCGTCAAACGTTGGAGCTATTGGATATTCACCCTCATTTTGAGCCAAGCACATTCGAATTGACTGTGCAGTGGTTAAAGCTCAGAAGGAAAATTAAGAAACATTCGATAGCATCGCTGCAGCAACTACCGCCAATGACAGATGAAGTACGGAAAGCGGCTATGACCGCGATGGTCTATACGAGCAATGCCAGTTTTTTTGTAAATCAAAAAGGCTGGCTTGCTACTACGTTTACCATGGTCGAAATGACACTGGATTACGGCATGGCCCCGGAGTCTTCAATCGGTTTTGTCGGTTATGCCATGTTCCTGAATTTTCAGTTTCGGCATTATAAAGAGGCATTCGAATGGGGTATGCTCGCCTGTGAATTATCGAAGCCGTACCCTATACTGCATGTTAAGACGCTTACTTCATTCACCCTTTGTTACGACAGCTGGCGCAAATTTGATCCGATGATGCTAAAGACCTTTACTGAGCATGCTGGGAAAGTTGGACTGGAATCGGGAGATCTGTGGCACAGCAATCAAAGTGTATTAATTAATTGTGCAACTCTGCTGCAATATGGTCATCCGCTTAGTGATATTTATAACCGGTTAATTGCGCATTCAGGCGATTTTTTGCGCCATAATAATACGCTTCATTGGAAGCAAGCCGTTTTGCTTGCCACTCTCCTTGTCCGTTTAACGGGATATCGCGCGCCGAATGATCCATTTATGGAAACAGATATCTTTAGCGAGGATTTTGCCGGATCGGTGCACGGAGATCAATTTAATACGATTCAAGAGCTGGTTTGCACGCTTCATTATTTGCCTGGCTATTTTTTTGGTCAGTATCAGGAAGCAAATGAGGCTTTGAAGAAAGCAGCCGAAATTATTTCTTCGCGTAATGATAACTATGAGAGCACCGTACAATATTTTTATGAATCGTTAGTGCTGGCACAGCTTTATGAGGATGTTTCCGTACAGGAGCAAAAAGAATTTTTGACAACTATTAAGAAACATATGAAAAGAATGAAACTGCTCACTTCGCGTTGTCCAGAAAACTATAAGCATAAATATTTGCTCATTAAAGCTGAAATGGCACGGATTACACGAAAGAGCCGTCAAGCGGAGGAGCTGTTTGAGCAGTCGATTGAGGCAGCGCGTGCTTATGGATATATACATGATCTTGCAATAGCAGCAGAATGCCTTGCAAAATTCGCCCTTCGTCAAGGCAGGCAGCAGCTCGCGAAAATCTATATGACGGAAGCGTATGAAGCTTATATTGAATGGGGGGCGGCTGCGAAAGCGGCTGATCTGGAACAAAAATATGGGCATCTGCTCCACATTAGACGGGAGTCGGGCCTTGAAAGTGTGGATTATCTCTCAGCAGTCATGTCCGCGCAAGCATTATCGGGCGAAATGGAAATGAATCGTTTGCTCGATACGCTGATGCGTATCATGCTTCATAATGCTGGCGCGGAATATGGCGTACTTATTTTTGGTCACGAAGACAATTGGGTTGTTGAGGCGTATGGAACAGCAGAGGAGCTTCACATTGAAACCGTGCCCCTTGCGGAGGAATCGGAAATCGCCTCAGCGGCGATTATTGGCTATGCAGCACGAACGAAAGAGGAAGTTGTCCTACATGATGCAGCCCATGAAGGGATGTTCGTCCGAAATCCGTATGTTAAAAATAATGGATTAAAGTCGGTTTTATGTCTGCCTATCATGCATCAGAATAAGCTGATTTGCTTGCTTTATATGGAGAATAAGCTAACGACGAGCGTCTTCACACCTCAGCGGCTTGATGTTCTGAAGCTGCTCGGCTCCCAGTGCGCCATTTCCATAGAAAACGCTAAGCTTTATTCGGGGATACAATATCTTAAAAACAACTTAGAGGCACAAGTCGTCGAGCGGACTCGCAGTCTTGAGAGATCGATGCAAGAGACGTCTGCTGCGCTTGCCGAAGCTTCTGTTTATGAGGAACGGAGCCGCATTGCCCATGATATTCATGATATTGTCGGTCATTCACTTACCTCGACGATCCTTCAGATTGAAGCTGGAAAACGTCTGCTGCACAAGGACATGGAGGGCGGCATGCAGCGGCTGAAAGAAGCGCAGGATCTAGCAAGGCATAGCTTGAATGAGATCCGCGGCTCTGTCCATATGTTGAAGGAGGACAAGTTCGCTGACCTCGGACAAATGCTGAATCGGCTCATTCAAGATACAGAGCGCAATATGGAAGTAGAAGTTCATGCAGCGATTCAGCCTTTGCCGAAGCTGTCGACAGCGCATAAGAAGGCGATCTATCATGCGCTCCAAGAAGGCTTAACCAATGGCATCCGGCATGGGGGGAGCAAGGAATTCCGCTTTAGTTTGCAAACCGTCGGCACCTATTTGCAGTTCAGGCTTGAGGATTGCGGAATTGGAGCCCCTGAGATTGCGCTCGGATTTGGGTTAAAGGCGATGAAAGAGCGAGTGGAACAGCTGGGCGGAAGCCTCTCTATTGAATCATGGCCAAATCAAGGCTGTCTGTTAAAGATCGATTTGCCCTACAAGATACGATTGAATGGAGAGAGGGAATGAATAAGATAACGATTGTAATTGCCGATGATCAGATGCTGACACGGGAAGGACTTCGAACCATACTGGACTTAGAAGATGATTTCGAGATCGTTGGCGTAGCTAAAAATGGGGAAGAGGCGTGTGAAATGGCAGAGACGCTTCAGCCACACCTTATGCTGCTGGACATTCAAATGCCGATTATGGATGGAATCACCGCTTTAAAACGAATAAAGCAGAGCTCGCCCAACATTTTTATTTTGTTTTTAACGACATTCATAGACGCGGATTATATTGTAGAGGGCATGGCGCATGGGGCAAGCGGCTATATGCTGAAGGATATGGACATCGATAAAATGATTGCCGCGATTCGTGATACGATATCCGGGCAGTTTATTCTTCCAGCCGCGGTTGCAGCCAAACTGGCTGAGAGGATGAACAGGTTTACAGAAGATCACGAGCAATGGCAAAATCCGAGCCAGCGCCACATCCAGCTGACAGATCGCGAGAAAAAGTTGGCACAGCTTATTATACGCGGACTGAACAATCGAGAAATTGCTGATGCGTTGTTCATAGCCGAAGGTACAGCACGCAACTACATCAGCAATCTCTATAGCAAACTGGAAGTTGTTGATCGCGCACAGGCGATTATTCGCCTGCAAGGCTTGATTTGATTCATGGCTTTAAGTGATGCCCGTATCCGCTGGGACAAGACGTTTTTGCATGCGCTGCTCATTTAGCAGCTCCATCATCCATGTTTCAATTTCTTTCGTATGCTGCGTGGCATAGGCTGGATTCGCAAGATTGCGATTTTCTAGAGGATCTTCGGTTAAGTTGTACAGCTCAAATTCCTCAGGAGCCGGCTCCGTTTTCACTTGTGTCGCCCACAGCGGGTACTGTTCACCTTTCGCAGCATCAGCTTGCAAAAAGGTTACATCTTGTACGCCTGGTTGGCTCCAAAATTGCACGTTGTCATAGTAACGGGAGTATTTCCACAATTGTTTCTTGCCATCGGTAATGATCGTCATGAGGACAGACTCAATATGATTAGGCTGAACAACGGATGCATAGGCTTCCCCGAGTGGATTTACTTGGTGCTGGCCGCGTGTCACGTCGTCATCGGTCATGAAATATACAGGACTATCACCGGTTACCGCCGGTTTTTGTTCCAAAATGATAGGAGTGAGGTCGCGCCCAACAAAAGGGCGGGCTTCGCTGAATCTCTTTTGCAAGCAGCATTGAACGGTATGGATGTCCACATTCGCAAGTCCAAGCATAGTAGGCAGCAAATCAACATGGCTTGTAAGGGTATCCACATTTTTATTATGCGGAAAAAGATGTTTATTATGAATAAGGAAAGGCACATGCAGAAACTCTTCATAGGCACAGTACCATTTTTGATGAAGATTTCCGTGAGATCCGAGCAAATCACCATGGTCTGAGGTGAAAATAACGATCGTATTGTCATAAAATGATGAGCGAGCAAGCGCCTCGTATACTTTTAACATTTGCTGATCGGCATTTTTTTGCAGCTGGTAATAAAGCTGACGGTAAAATGGATTGTCGATGATCGGCTGCAGCGCCTTAGGGTAAGTATCGCGATAGCTTGCTTGGCAGCGTGGTTTCGTAAGCAGCGATTCGTTCATCGTTGGCGGCGGGGAAACGGATGGTACCGTAGGCTCCACTTCGAAACGGAAGGCGGGCAGATGCGCGGTGAGCGCACCGTACAAAACAATATCGTGCGGGTTAACGAAGGAAGCAATGACTAACCATGGCTTGGCATTTTTATCATTGCTTTTTTGACGATCAAGGTTTTCAAGCAGCATCACGGTTTCCTCACCATAAACCACATCGCGTCCGCTTTTTCCAAAACCTGCAGAGGAGGCGGAATTACGCGGATTTTTTCCATTTGGCTCCGGACCAATCCAGTCAGAGAAGCCGAAGTCATCTAAGCGATTAGCTTGGTAATATAAGTCGGTTCGCTCTCTGTCAGGTACGCCTGTCAAAGGATTAAAGCTTGGTATGCTGTTGTGGGTGCCAGGGACGATAATATCTGCATTGGTTATATGCCATTTCCCTTTGTAGTGCGTCTGATAGCCGGCTTCGCGGAAATAGTCGCCCATCGTAGGAACGGTGTTTTTATCCAGCCAATGCACATCGGAATCGAAAGACTCTTTGGCGATTCCAACCGTTTGGCTGACGCCGTGGAGCGACGGGTAATGTCCGGTAAATAAGGTTGCCCGGCTTGGGCAGCATGCGGAGCTCCCGATGTAGTGCCTATGGAACTCCATAGAGTTTTCTTTCAACAGCTCCTGTGCGATTAGATTTTTTTTGCGCCATTTTTTTATTTCGGCGTTCTCATATACAGGGGGATAACGTTCCTCATCCACCAGGATCACAAGAAAATTAGGCTTATCGAGCTTTCGGGAAGCTTGCTGATTACGTTTCATGGCATACACATCCTTGGCTAAGACTTCACTTTAAATTATGCTGCAAAGCTTAGAAACAGTAATTTTCTACTGTTAGATGCGTAAGCATATGCGAAAAAGAAACAAGCTCACCTCATCAAGGAGGTGAGCTTGTTTCCTTTTTTATAGGTTTTACTTCTCTGCTTTCCATTCAGCGATTTGCTGTTTGTATTGTACAAAAAGCTCGCTCAGTGATTGCTTAATAGCAGCAGCATCTTCAGCTTGAACCGCTTGCGCCAGCTTAATCTCTGCTCTAATAAACGCCATGTCAGCGCTGTCGGCTTCGCTAATAGTCGCTTCAGTCATTTGAACTGCCGTACCTGTATTCTTATCAAGCTGAACGACATCAGCTGGTGCAATATTTAGTTTAGTGGAATCTGAGATTTTCACTGCAGCAGTGCTCATTGATAAAGTTCCGACATTCTCCGATTTAGAAATCGAAATCGTCTCCTTGCCATCTGAAATTGCTGGTATTGCTTCAACAGATGAAATGAGGTTTTTCATCGTGCTGCCGATCGTTTTCTCATATTGGTCTAATGTATCCTGCCAGTCCGCTAGTGTGTCAGGTGCATACTTTTTGGCTAAGTCGAGCGGATTAGTAAAGCTGTTGACCACAGCTACACCAGTCGTTGCATCTGCGGAGATGGAAGTGCTTGCTGTTACGTTTTGCAGCATTGAGAATTTTTCAGGTGCTGGCGCTTTAGACGCTGCATTCGAGATGGCAGGGCCTGCAACAGCGGACATTAATAAAGCAGATGAAAGGACAACTCTGGAAATAATCAACTTATGGTTCATGGTTTCACGCTCCTAATGGGTTTGTCTTACTCGTCTTACTCTACAAGAAGGCTGTGTCAGAACATTGGTGTATTTGTGGAAAAACGATGGCACGACCCCATTGCGATTGTGGGCTTGGTATACTTATAGAAGAAATGTTCAGGGGGTTAGTGAAGGTGAACAGCAATTATCGCATCGCCGTTGTGGATGATGACTTTCATATACGTAATTTAGTCGAGATTTATTTGCAGAAGGAAAATTACCAGACAATCGGTTTGGAAAATGCAGAGGACGCATGGGAGCTGTGGCAAACTAATCCTCCGGATCTGTGGGTGCTCGATATTATGCTGCCGGGAATGGATGGCTATGAGCTATGCAGGCGAATTCGGAATGAGGCAGAAGTGCCCATTATTATGATTTCAGCCAAAGATACAGAGGTTGATAAAATATTAGGCTTAGAGCTTGGGAGCGACGATTATTTAGTTAAGCCATTTAGTCCTCGGGAGCTGATGGCACGCATAAAGCGGCAGCTCCAACGCTGGTATAAAATTAACCAAGCCGAAGAAAACACGGCGAATGCTGCAACGCCATTGTCACGGTTGGAGCTTGGTGAGCTTCAATTGATGCTGGAGGAAAGACGTGTATTCTGGCAAGGCGAGGAAGTGGACATGACGAGCAAGGAATTCACGATGCTCAAGGTGTTTATTGAGCAGCCGAATCGTGCTTTTGCTAGAGCTGATCTGCTCACACTCGTCTGGGGCGACGATTATTTCGGCAGCGATCGTGCAGTCGATCATCTTATTAAACGAATACGAAAAAAAATAGAGCATTTACCAATAGAGTCAGTATGGGGTCATGGCTATCGAATGAGAACGGATCGGGGTGTGTATTAATATGAAGCTCGTTCATCAAATTAATCTCGCATTTGGCATCGCGCTTGTGCTTGTTCTATCGATCACAGCGCTCTTAATTCACTATGTGTTATTAGATCACTTTATGGTTGCGCAGAAGGAAGAACTGAAGATGGCAAGCGCAACGCTGTCCGCTACTATGAAGACAGAAATGCTGACCCAATCAGCGAAAGATAGCCGGGTGACTCTTTCTGCCAGTGCATTGTCAATTAACCCATCCATTGAAGCCGTCGTGACGGATGCCCAAGGAAATATTATGCAAGAGGTATTGCCGATGCAATCTTTGCAGGCCGGTAAAGCATCGAGCACGGAGACAGCAGCCATTACGAGCGTTGGTAAGGTAGTAGATGGTACGGATAAAGGGTTTCTTGTAGAAGTAAACGCCATTCCGCAGGGTACTTTGACGCTCTTTACGCCGGTCAGCAAAATCAAAGAAATTGAACAGGCGCTGCTGAAACGTTTGCTTCTTGTATTCGGTTTGGGCGGAATGCTCATGCTGCTGCTCAGCCATTTGATCACGAGAAAGCTAATCAAGCCGCTCATGAAATTAAAGGAAGAATTGACAAAGGTGAAGAGCCGCCAGTTTTCCAAGGTGAAACGCGTAAAGGCAGGGGGGGAGCTTGGTTCTGTTGCACAGGTCGTTTTTGAAATGGCTGACGAGCTTAATCGCTTTAACCGTGCGCAAAAGCAGTTTTTCCAAAATGCTTCACATGAGCTGAAATCACCTTTAATGTCCATTGCGGGTTATGCGGAAGGCATTAGAGACGGAGTGTTTGAAGGTGAAGGTGTTTATAAAGGCTTGGACATTATTTTAAGCGAAAGTGACAGGCTAAAAAATCTGGTGACCGAAATGACGTTGTTAGCGAAGCTGGACAGCGAGGAGGATATTTATCAGTCCTCGTTGGTGTGTTTAAAGGATTTGCTCGCTGAGACGATTGAACGTGTAAACCCTATGCTCGTCAAAAAAGGAATTACTCTGCATCCAAGCTATGATGAGCATGAACAGCTGATTGTACGAGCAGACCAAGACAAGCTTCTTCAGGCGATGCTTAATGTTGTTACAAACGCGATTCGACATGCGGACAAAAATATTTATATTCATGCTTCGGCTAAGAAAGGCCGCATAGAAATATCGGTGTCCGATGATGGCGGCGGCATTCCGGATGAGCTGCTTCCTTATTTATTTCATCGTTTTGTGAAAGGCAAGGACGGGGAGTCTGGCCTCGGCCTAGCTATATCGCGAGCGATTGTGGAACGATGCGGGGGCCTCATTACTGCCGATAACCACAAGGGCGGCGGTGCTATATTTTCTCTTGGATTTCCAATAGCCGCATGAGTAGGAGTAAGCCATAAGGAAGAAGCTTTCAAATGCCACCGATACAGCCTTATCTCGAAGAAGAAAAGTGCAGGTCATATTTGATCGGCAAACGAGTTTTACAGAGATGCAAAAGGATGATCAAGTCAAAGTAAAGGGTACGGCACTCTTAGATCATTCTGGTAAATATAAATTCACGCTCGATATTAAACATTCGAAGCKGCTGAAAATTTTACAAGGAGAAGCGGGTAGCATATTTTCATTTAAATCGTTAAACGCAATCCACAACCTCACCTGGTTGTGGATTTTTTACATTCATTGCAGTGATTAGGTCATGTATAATAAACAAGTTAAATGAAAAATATGGCTTTTAAACTATAGATAAGCTAGGTGATCATGTGTCGGTTCTTACCATTAATGAGTTAGAGAGATATACCGAAAACGTACTCGTATTTCCTGCCTTTCATATCGAAATTGCATGTCATGAAGTGGTCGCGCTTTATTCGAGCATGAATGTCCGAAATACGCTATTAGCGATGCTGACAGGAAAACTGCCGATTTCCAGTGGTGAAATTAAAGTGAATGAGCTGTCATTTGCAAATAACAGGAAGGGTTTTCTTAGTCAGATAGGTCTTCTGCTGTTGCAAGATGGCTCTTATGAACGGCTGACGGTCAAAGAAAACTTTAGTTTCTTTAAACTGCTATACGGTTCAAGCCTATCCATCGATGAAGCTGTCCGCATCGTCAAGCTCGATCTGAAAGCCAATAAGCGCCTAACGAAGCTGAGCCTGTCAGAGAAAAGGCGGGTTCAGTTTGCACGCTTATTATTTCAAAATCCTGCTCTTTACATTTTTGAGGAGCCGGATCAGAATGTCGACCTCGAAACGAAGCTTGTTTTTCATAAGATGGTGCATAGACTCGGAGAGAGCGGCAAAGCGATTCTCGTGCTCACGGGGAATATGGAAACAGCGCTTAGTGTGACGAGCCGGGTCTATCGACTGGATGAGAAGGGACTCAAAGCTTTTGATGTTCAAGATACAGAAGAAGAACCAAAATCAATATCTCCAGAAAATGCGGATAAAAAGGAAGAACCTTTGCCTTCGCATGCAGAAAGTGATGAGGAGCTTGAAGATGATGAACCTCTCGTTCAGCACGTCAGATTCGAGAAAATTCCGACACGAATGAATGACAAAATTATATTGTTTAATCCTCCGGAAATTGATTATATCGAAAGCAGTGAAGGACAAACGAATCTCTATATTAAAGGGGAGATGTATCCAACATCCTTCAAAATTAATGAGCTGGAAGAAAGACTGCAGACGTATGGTTTCTTTCGTTGCCATCGTTCTTACATCGTTAATTTGCAAAAGGTAAGGGAAGTCATCACCTTCACTCGCAATAGCTATAGCTTGGTGCTTGATGATCATTTAAAGACTAACGTACCGCTGTCAAAAACAAAAATGGCTGAGTTAAAGGAAATGATCGGGCTTAAATAAGCGCCATTCACCGAAACCGCTGCTCCAAACCACGTGATTATTGCGCTATTCAGCCCGAAATAAGCATCATTCACCCCTTTGTATACTCCATTCAATGCGATTATAATGCATCTCTCCCTCCTCTCACCTAAGATGAAGGTAGATCGGATAAAACAACGGAGGTTGAGAGCGGCATGCAAAATATAATTGAAGTGACTTCATTAGAGAAATCATTTTCGAATTCCAGGGCGTTAAAGGACGTTTCCTTTAACGTGAGGAAGGGTGAGATTTTCGGATTTCTAGGACCAAGCGGATCAGGCAAAACAACAACCATCAAAATATTAACAGCGCAGTCGAAGCCGACCTCGGGGAGTGCCTGTGTATTTGGAGTACCCACGAGTAAATTACGAGAAGAGAAGTATCGCAAAAAAATTGGAATCATTACCGACAATACGTCTTTGTATGCTCGCTTGTCTGTTTACGATAATTTGAAGTTTTTTTGTGATTTATACGATGTACCCGAAGGCCGGATTCATGTCGTGCTGCAGATGGTGAATTTGGAGCAAGAGAGCAAGAAGATGGTATCTAAATTATCCAAGGGCATGCTTCAACGGGTCATTCTCGCTCGGGCTTTTCTGCATGAACCAGAGCTTTTGTTTCTGGATGAGCCCACATCAGCGCTTGACCCTGTGAATACGAAGCATATTTATGAAGGCTTGTTACAATTGAAAGCCAAGGGCACAACCATTTTTTTAACGACACATGATATGAATGAAGCCGAAACTTTATGTGACCGCGTTGCTTTCCTAAACAATGGAACGATTCAATTGCTCGATGAACCAAAGAAGCTGCGTGAGCAGCATAGTGATGCAACGATTACAGTGGAGCTAACTGATGGGTCAACGGTTATTGTACCAAAGGGGTCTGATGGGGCGCAGAAGGTATTTGACTATATGAGCAAAAACCAAATCGCATCCATTCAATCCAATTTTCCGACATTAGGCGATATTTTTGTAGAAGTGACTGGGAGGAAACTATCATGACATTTTCAATGAAGCGAGTAAGGGCCATTTTGCAAAAAGACTATAAAGACGTATCTCGAAACATGTATATAACCACGACATTGATCCTTCCTTTAGTCCTTGCTGCTTTTTTTGGGCGCGTTGGTGGGAATACCATTGATGTACATTATTTGATCATCAATATGGCCTTAATTTTAGTAGCTACTTATGTGCAGTCTTCTTTAGTCGCCGAAGAGAAAGAAAAAAACACACTGCGCGGACTCATGCTGTCACCGGCGAGTATTTTCGAGATTTTTTGCGGCAAAAGCTTGCTAAGCTTTATTGCGAGTACGGTTATTATTATTTTGTCTGCTTTACTTACCGATTATCATCCGAAAAACCTATTGGTCATTATCATCGCTATATTTTTATCATCCATCTTTTATTTGGGCTTAGGCACGTTCATCGGTCTGTTAACTAAATCGGTGATGGAAGCATCCGTTGCGATCATGCCGGCTTTTGTCATTTTTGCTTTTGGGTCATTGATTACACCGTTGATGGATCAGTATCCAATCCTGACCATTGCCAATTACATGCCAAACCTGYAGCTGATTGAGCTAGCGAAGCAAGTAGAGGCTGGTGCGGGGCTGGCAGACGTATTGTCCCATTTAGCTATCATTTTTGTTTGGATTATTGCGATGTATGCTGTCTGCTTGTATGTATACAAGAAACGTATGGTGGATGAATAAAGCAAAGTAGTATATGAAATGGTGGACGGAGCAGCATGATTTTGCTGCCGCTTAAGCCAAGAGAACCCGAGCCGCTAGCGGCCGGGTTTTTCGACATTTTCCTGAATCAAAGAATTGTAAGCTGGTGTATTCTCATGCATAATTGGAGTATATTGTTACTGCTCGTATATTGGCATTTACAGACTGGAGAGGCTTCGATGTATAAAGTAATAATTGTCGATGATGAAGCGGTTGTCCGAATCGGATTAAAAAATACAATCAATTGGAACGAGCATGGCTTCGAATTGATTGGTGATTACGCTAACGGTCGAGAAGCGTGGGATGCCGTAGAATTGGATAGGCCGGAGCTCGTTATTTCAGACATCAGTATGCCGTTTATGGACGGATTAGAGCTGGCTGGTTTAATTTCCGCTCAATTCCCGTATATAAAAATGATTATATTAACAGGCTATGACGAATTTGAGTATGCGCAGCAGGCGATTCGGCTTAAAATTTCTGATTTCATTCTGAAACCGATTACAGCGCAAGAAATACGTCAGCTCCTGGATCGAATTAAAGCAGAGATGGATGAAGAGAAGCAGCGTCGTGAAGATCTGGGCAGGCTAAACAACCAGCTGGAGCACAGTCTTCCATTGCTTAAAGAGCGATTTCTAGAGCGTTTAGTTGCGGTTGGTTTAGGAAAAGTGGAAATCGCAGAACGTTTTGCTTATTTCAACCTACCGCCGATATCACCGCTATATTTGGTCATGGTCGTAGATATCGACGATTTTGGCGACCGAGAACTGTCCTCCTATGAGCATGATGTCGAATTTTTGCGATTCGCTGCTTATGACATTTTTAATGAAACGCTGGACCGAGAGCACGTGCTGACCTTCCGAACCCGTGAGGAGCGGATGGTTGCCATCATTTTTGGACATGACAGTGAAAGCCTGCTATATGAACAAGGATTTTCGCTGGCCGAGGAGGTCCGCTATCATATTGAGAAGTATTTGAAATTTACAGTGACGATAGGAATTGGACGAACATGTACGCTCGCTGAACAGCTGCCGTCATCTTATAAGAGTGCGTTGTCGGTGCTGGACTATCGTTTCCTGCTAGGTAAGAATAGAGTGCTGAGCATTATTGATATTGAAGGAAAACCTTCCGGATATATGCCGCTGAGCCATGACCTCGACCGTAAGCTGGCTGCTGCTGTTAAGACAGGCGCCATTCAAGAAGCCTACCAATTGATTGAACAAGGGGTGGCAGAGCTGAAAACCTCTCTTGTTCCAGTGGAAGCCTGTATGCTGCAAATGCAAAAGGTTGTTCTCTCGCTGATGAACTCTGTACAGGAGCTAGCCGTTCGAGAGCAGGAATCACCGTTCGAGCAGCAAATGAAGCTGATGAACGTATTCAAATTCAAGACGCTGGATGAGGTTGAGATTTGGCTAAAGGACATGGTAAGCTCCGTTATTTCTACTATAGCGGATAACCGTAATTATTTGACCAACATGCAAATTCATCGCGCGGTGGAGTATATCGATACAAATTACGCGAATGAAAAGATGTCGTTGCAGGACTTATGCCGTCACGTGCTCATGAGCTCAAGCTATTTCAGTCTCGTGTTCAAACAGCATACAGGAGAGACATTTATTGAATATTTGACCGGCGTAAGGGTGGCTAAGGCGAAGGAGCTGCTTCACAATTCGGCGATGAAGCTGTATGAAATTGCGGAGCAGGTGGGCTACAAGGACCCGAATTATTTCAGCATTTTATTTAAGAAGCACACAGGTATAACGCCAAAGGATTATAGAGAGAAACAAATAAAGGGGAGCGGAGCCTAACATGCTCAAAGATCGGTTCTTTCCTTTGTTTCCGCTAAAAAGCATTCAATCCAATATATCTTTGGCGTTTTCTATGCTGATTTTGGCTGCTATTGTATTAACAAGTCTAGTAAGCTATCAAGTTTCCGTAGCGGCGGTTGAGCGGAATTCGAAAGGCTACATTGAGGAAATTATTAAGCAGGTCAACCTAAATATTCAGTCGTATGTCGACAATATGGAAAATATTTCACTGCTCGCCTTAACGAATAAGGACGTCAAGTATTACATATCGGACAATAACTTCATCAGCGCAGAGAACCGCCGCACGTACGAGAAGCAAATTTCCGACTTGTTCCAGGCGATCTTGTATACGCGCAAGGACATTGCATCCATTATGGTGTTTGGATACAATGGGCGATTTGTTTCTGACCGCCGAATTACTACCTTAAATCCAAATACGAAGACAGAGGATCAAGAGTGGTATCAGCTGGCAAAAGCGGCAGGAGGCAGGTCCGTCGTTTCTGCTCCTCATGTACAAAGCTTAATTGAAAACGAATACCGCTGGGTTGTCTCTCTGAGTCGAGAGCTTAAGAGCACAGATGGAATTAAGGCGGATGGCGTACTCCTCGTTGATCTAAACTTAAGTGTCATTAATGACATTTGCGAAAATATTAACCTCGGAAAAAAAGGTTATCTCTTCATCGTGGATAATGAAGGTCATATCGTTTATCATCCGCAGCAGCAGCTCATCGATAGCAAATTGCGTACAGAGCGTATTGCAGAAGTTTTGCAGGCTCCAAGCGGTCAATCCTTCGTCGTGAACGAGGGTGGAGACAAACGTATTTACTCCGTGCAAGACACGAACTTTGGTTGGAGAATTGCCGGAGTGGCTTATTCAGATGATTTAATTGCAAACAAAGAGGGTCTGCGTAATTCCATTATTTTTTATTCCTTATGCGGCTTAGCCATTACGCTGCTGATTTCTATAGGATTGTCACATCGCTTATCTAAGCCTATTAAAGTATTGCAATCCGACATGAAGCAAGTAGAGAAGGGCAACTTCAATATTCAGACGGAAATTGGCCAAATGAATGAAATCGGACAGCTGGGTCGATCTTTTAACTTAATGGTCAGCCGAACCAAGTTTCTCATGGAGGAAACGATTTTAAATCAGGAAAATAAGCGAAAGAGCGAGCTGCTGCTACTTCAATCGCAAATCAATCCTCATTTTTTATACAACACTCTCGATTCGATTGTGTGGATGGCCGAGCAGAAGCAGCACGAGGAGGTCGTTCTGATGACATCTGCTTTAGCTAAGCTGTTCCGCGCAAGCATTACGAAGGAAAAAGAGCTGGTTCCGATTCGAGTGGAAATTGAGCATATTACGAACTACTTGCTTATACAGAAAATGCGCTATAACGATGAGCTTAATTATGTCATTGATATGGACGAATCAATTCTTGACTATAAAACGTTAAAAATATTGCTTCAGCCTTTTGTAGAAAATGCGATCTATCATGGCATCCGGAACATGTATGGCATGGATGATGGATTAATTACGATCCGCGGAAGGCAGGCAGGCGATCAAATTATTTTTGAGGTAGAGGATAACGGCCAAGGGATGTCAGCGGAACAGCTAGGGAAGCTTCTCTACAGCAATTTGGAGGATAACGCCAACCAGGGCATCGGGATACGCAATGTAAACGAGCGAATCAAGCTTTATTTTGGGCATGAGTATGGCATTCAAATTCGCAGCGAAATTGAAGAGGGCACCTGTATTACGATCGTAATACCGAAGCTCGATTAAGGGGGAAGCAAAATAATGCGAAAGCATCGATTTACGCTGTTGCTAGTTGTGGCAATTGCGATGATTGCCATCTATTTTGTATTCAACTTTAATCTGCTTTTTGGTGTTAACCATGAGGAGAAAAATGTTACGGTCATTTTGAAATCCTTAAATATTCGACTTGATTTCTGGCAGGCAGTCAATCAGGGTGCGGAAGCAGCAGCTAAGGAAACGGGGCTAAACCTGAGTGTAGAAGGTCCGCTTATTGAAGGCGATTCCAATGCTCAGATTCAAATCTTGGAGGATGCGATCGCACGGAAGCCGCAAGCGATTGTCATTGATATGGTAATGGATAATCGAATGCCAGCTATTCTTGCCAAGGCGCGCGCTGCAGGCATCAAGCTGGTCATTATTAATCATTCTCCGAGTATGAAGCCTTCTCCTATTGTTGTTTCAAGCAACCATAAAGAAGCAGGACAACTAGCAGGACAAACCTCCATTCAGGAAACGGACGGTGATCCGAATATTGCCGTTATTAGTGATTACGCGAGCTCGATTATTTCGCAAGAGAGGCTGGAGGGAATGCGCCTTGCATTAAAGGGCTACAAAGCGAGTGCAATGGAAACCTATTATGCAGATGATTCCGAGGATCAAGCCTATGAAATTGCCAAGCGGCTGCTTCGAAGTGATTCCGGCATTAATACATTTATTACGCTCAATCAAACCGCGTCACAGGGGGTTGCAAGGCTGCTGAAGGAGTATAACAAGGCAGGTGCTATTAATCTTATTGGATTTGATAGCACCAGTGATGAGGTTCAATTGCTGGAGTCGGGCATTATGACAGCTTCTATTGTACAAAAGCCATTTAATATGGGTTATCTTGGCGTGAAAGCAGCGCTGAAGCTAATTGATGGAGAAAAGACCGAGCCTATCACTTATATCGAATCCAATGTCATTACAAAAGAAAATATGTACACAACGGAAAATCAGAAGCTGTTATTCCCATTTATAACGAGTAAGTAGATCCCTATTCGGAAGGATAATATAACTATATGCAGCGAAAACGGTATGGAATTAAACCTCTTATGGTTGCTATCAGCCTCTTGTTAGTTACAGCAGTTTCCTCCTCGTGCATGAACGAGAACCCGGAGCCCGTTGCAACTCCAAAGGAGGAGCGGGCGTTGATTCGGTATGTCGCCTCCGAATATAGTACGGAAACAAAGCCGCTGCTTGAGAAGCTGGTAAAAGAGTTTGAGAGGAAAAACCCTCTCATTGATGTAGAGCTGCAAGTAGCCAACTGGGATATACTCGATGGAATCTATACGACGATGATTAGCAAAAACCAGCCTCCCGATCTTCTGAATACGAATGTGTATGCCCATTACGCCAAGGATGGCTTGTTAAATAATATGGATGATATTATATCGCCTGAACTAGCGAATCGGCTGTATCCGAACTTAGTAGATATGGATCAGATAGACGGGGTGCAATACGCAATTCCATACGTTGCTACTACACGGAATTTATACTATAACAAGGAGCTGTTCCGCAAAGCGGGCATTGCTGCCCCTCCGACAACGTGGTCGGAGCTGGAGCAGGCCGCAATGAAAATTAAAGCGCTTGGCGCAGCAGATGGCTTCGGCATTGACCTGTCGGACAATGAGACGCAGGCTACTTTGTCTTATATATTTTTCGGTTCGGGCGGAGATTGGATTAAAAATGGGAAATGGGCCATTAATTCACCGACCAATGTGGAAGGATTGTCTTTTTTTAAAGAGCTGTTTGATAAAGGCTTGACTGAGCCTGAGCCGAACATAACGACTCGCGATGAGAAGCAGCGAATTATGGGCGGAGGCAATCTTGCTATGATGATATCAGGAAATTATTTCTCGGCAGTCGTCCCCAAAGAGTTTCCGGAGCTGGAATGGGGAAAGGGTCCGATTCCAGTAAAGGATGGTACATCGCCAATTACGTTTGGTGTACATGATCTGCTCGTGTCCTTCAAAACCGATCATACCAATAAAGAAGCGTTGTCCAAGTTTCTTGACTTCCTCTATGAAGATCGAGCTTATGAAGAAATGATTAAACGCGAAGGGTTTCTTCCCGTTACGACGACGGTGGGCACCAAGCTGTCGGAGAAAAGCGAAGTGATCAAAAGCGATTTGGAAGCGTTAAGCAAAGCGAGGTTTTATCCGGCGAAGGAGCCTGCTTGGCAAGCGGTGCTTGATTATACCCGTAAGCTAGGTGAAGCTGTTCTATATGAGCAAATGACGCCAAAAGCGGCATTAGATGAATTGCAGTCTTTTGCAGAAAATAAGAGCAATCAGCAAAAATAAGCGCTATCTTAGCGAAATTACTCGAAAAATAGCTTTATATGCACGGAAGAGAAGATAATAAAGAATATATGGAAGATATTCAATAGAGATTATAGCCCTCCCAATTTATGATGAAATTACACGATGGAGCAGCAAGATGAGCCCCTAAGTACAGTGTAAAAAACATCATTTTTGGGAGGGTTTGCTTTAATGATTATGAAGAAAAAGATTGCAGCGCTTGGTATCGCCGTTATTTTGGCTGCCGTATCGTTAGTTGGATGTGGCTCGAATAGCAATAATGGTGGAGCAGCTACTAATGCACCTACAAAGGAGCCGGCTGCTGAAGCGACGGACGCACCTGCTGCTACCGACACGACGGTTAAGCTGACAGGCGATTTCGAAATTCAATATTTTGTGGGCGGGTATGGCGATAAATGGTGGAAAAAAGTTATTGCTGATTTCCAAGCTGCAAATCCGGAGCTTAACATTAAAGAATCCGCAGGACCTAAAATTAACGATCAAAATAGACCGCGCTGGATCGGCGGCAACCCGCCAGATTTCGTATACATCGATGGTCCGGTATTGAACGATCGCCAAATGGTTGAAGACGGCCAGCTGGAAGATTTGACGGATTGGCTGAAAGATGCCAAAAACGTTGACGGTGATCTAATCAGCGACATTTTGGCTCAACCTGCTCAACAATTTGACGGTAAAGTATACAATATTCCACTCGTATTGAACTCATGGGGTGTTTTCTGGAACAAAGCGCTCTTCAAGGAAAAAGGCTGGGCTGAGCCAACTGACTTCCCATCGTTCCTTGCTGTAAGCGAAAAAATCAAAGCAGACGGCATTACGCCGTTCATTCACACAGGTAAATACCCGTACTATATCAATGGCTCGTTCCTGTATCCAGCTATCGTATCAGCAAACAACAACGATTTCTCTATTCTTCAAGATATGGCAGCTAACAAAGTAGAAGCTTTTGAAAGCCCTGCTGTTCTTGCTGCATTGAACAAAATCGTAGAAATGCGCGATAAGGATTACATCGATAAAGCTTCTATCCAAATCAATCACACGGATTCACAAATGCTGTTCCTGCAAAACAAAGATGCTTTCATTGTGAATGGTCTTTGGCTGCCTAATGAAATGGCTAAAGACGTTCCTGCTGGCTTTGACTTTGGTTTTATTCCTTCCATTACGCAAGAAGCAGGCGGTAAAGTGGTTGCGAATACATCCACAGCTACAGTTGCCATTGCGAAAAAAGCGAAAAACAAAGAAGCAGCTAAAGCGTTCTTGCAATTCATTTTCTCAAAAGATCAAGCTTCACAATGGGCTGAGCTAAGCGGCGCGCCTTCCAACATTAAAGGCGACATCAGCAGCTCCAATGCGCCAAGCCATGTTAAAGATGCTGCTAAATATTTGACAGATCCTAACACGGTTGTAATCCCAACAATCACTTACAACGCTGACGTTGATAAAGCGATGATGGATGCAACAGATGCACTGACGATTAGCAAAATTACGCCTGAAGAGTGGGTTAAGCGGGTAACTGACGTGGTGAAAAAGGTTAGCAAATAATAAGCCTTCAAAAGATTGACGGCAGAGATTGATCGAGGCATAACGCCTCGATCACTTTCTGTGAATTTACTCGGAGGGATGGAAGGTATGAACTCAGGGACAGTAAAATGGCAGAGAAATATATTTATCGCATCATTCATCATCCCAACTCTTTTATTTTTCGGCGTATTTACAATCTATCCGGTAGTGCAAAGCTTGTATTATTCATTTTTTGACTGGTCCGGCATGTCGGAGACAAAAACGTTTGTTGGTTTTGATAATTTCAAAGAGATGTTCCATGATCCCATTGTGTGGAGAGCGATCGGCAACGACTATTTTCTTGTTGCTGGCAAAGTAATCGGAATTATGCTTCTCGCGACGTTTTTTGCAGTAGCACTCACTAGGTTTGGCTTTAAGCTGGCTGGATTTTTTCGGTCGATTTTCTTCATTCCGAATGTAATTTCCGTCGTTGTTATTGGCGTATTGTGGAATTTCATATATAATCCGCAAATTGGCTTCTTGAATGCATTTTTGTCATTATTCACGAGTGAAAAAGTATCGATAACGTGGCTAGGTTTTTCCGATCATACGATATGGATGCTTCTGCCTCCGGCTATTTGGGCGGGTATCGGCTTTTATATGATTCTTCTCATTGCAGCTATTCAAAGCATTCCTGCTTCCTATTTTGAAGCGGCAAGCATTGAGGGCGCAGGGGAATGGAAACAGTTCTGGAGCATCACGCTTCCGCTCGTTTGGGAGCAGATGAAAGTGTCCATTCTTAACATCATGATGACTACGCTTAACGGTTCCTTCGTAATCGTATGGATTATGACAGAAGGCGGACCGGATAACAGTACACAGGTTATGGGCTCCTACTTGTATCAAATGGCATTCCGGCAATTCCACTTTGGGTATGGCGCTTCGATAGGGTTTATCATCCTGGTCCTGTCCTTAATTACGACAATCGTACTTCAACGGCTTATGCGTCATGATCCCGTTGAGATGAGCTAAGGGGGATAAAGAGATGAATATACAGATTAAAAATCCGATCGCCAAGCTAATCATCTATGCCATTTTGATCCTATGGGGCATATCGGTATTGTACCCGCTCATTTGGACCTTGCTTGATTCTCTAAAAAATAATGAACAATTTTTCTTAAATGCACCGTGGGCTTTGCCGGAGATTCCGCTTATTTGGTCCAATTTCTCGTATGTGTGGAGCAAATACCACTTTGATACTTATTTTGTGAATTCCCTTGTCATTACGACGGGATCAACGATATTAGCGCTGCTGCTATCCGCAACGACAGCGTATGTGCTGGCTAGATATAAATTTAGAGGAAGCAATGCGTTGTTTCTGCTTTATATTTCCTCAATGATGGTACCGTTTGTACTAGCGCTCATTCCGTTGTTTTTCTTAATGAATTCACTCGGCCTAATTAATACGAAGCTCGGATTGATATTTGTTTATACGTCCAGCTTGCTGGCCTTCGGCATCTTTGTGCTCGTCGGTTTTTTCAAGTCGCTGCCGAAGGAGCTCGAGGAAGCAGCAATCGTGGATGGCGCTTCTTATTACGGGACATTTTTCCGAGTTATGCTTCCGCTGGCGCAGCCAGGTTTGATCACGGTTGGCATCGTCAATATCCTGAACATCTGGAACGAATATATCGTGGGTACGATACTTATTAATGATCCGACCCAGTATACGCTGCCGGTAGAAATTGGCGTTATGCAAGCCGAGATGCAGTATCGCACAGAGTGGGGTCCGTTGTTCGCAGCGCTGTTGATCACCATTATTCCCGTTCTTATTATTTATATTATTTTTCAAAGGCAAATCGCAAGCGGGATTACAGCTGGTGCGGTTAAATAAGCTAATATTTGAATAATCCAATAGCAGCTGGCAGCTCTTTTCTCTTCCGAGGAAGGAGCTGTTCGTTTATGGAATACGTACTCGAGTTCAGGCATTCCTATTTTTCAAACAAATATCATATGAGCATGCATTCATTTGTTTTTATTTATGATATGATGGCTTTTGAGTTGAACCCTGTGCTTGGAGTTGATCATATTGTACATTTATTTGTTTGAAACGCTGCTTTATCTGTCCTTTGCTTTGACCGGTGGTTATCTATTGCTTCAATTCATTCCAGAGAAGTCCAAACCGCAATTAAAGAACATCACTGATTTATTTCAATATGCTTTATTGGCAATCCCGCTTTTTTCATTTATGTCGATTCTTCGATCAGCGCTTGTTTTACGCGATTTTGCGCAGGACATGCCCTTCATTCAAGTTTTATTAATTGTTGTAAAAGATTATTCGTACGGCAATGCTTGGGTGTGGAATCTCATTATATGTACCGTGATGTACATGATCACACAGTTTAAAGGCTTGCAGGGTAAAATGACCAAATGGGTTCTAGCACTCTTATGGTGTGCCAGTATTCTAGCTCATGGCTGGGCCAGCCATCCGGCAGGCTTCTCGCCTTTCTGGGGCGTACTTTCACAATCCGTTCATGTCGCTGCAGTCTCTCTTTGGCTTGGTACACTTCTTATTGTTGCTTGGTTTACAAAAGGGGAATGGAACTGGAAGGCGTTTGTACGATGGTTTACGCCAATGTCGATCAGCAGCATCGTCCTAATTGTAGCGGCTGGTATAATGATGATGTTTCTCCTGGTCGATGGTTATATCAACTCATGGGGAATCAATTATGGACAAGCGCTTCTACTTAAGCATCTTGTTTTCTTGCCGCTTGTTCTTCTAGGCTTTATGAATGGGTTTCTATCAAAAATTACAGATCATGGTCGACATAAAAGTAGATTGCAATGGTGGCTTCGAGCGGAAACGTTTCTTGCACTTGTCATCCTCATCACAACCGCCTACATGGGTGTACAGGAGCCGCCTCATGAAGGGGAGTTCGAACAGCCTTCTCCATCTCCGTTATTTACTTTTTTGCATGGCGATTTGCAAGACTTGTCGCTGCAGTGGAACTGGAGTTTGGTATATATCAGCATGATTGTTATTGGAATTGCAGCACTTTCCTTATTATTTCCCAGCTATAAAAAAGAGAAACGCAGCATGTTTGCTGCCTTTGCTTGCATAGCTGTTTTATTCCCGTTTTTTGGCATACTTTTATCTGTTCAATAGAGCAGATAGAAGGAAACTCGTTTTTGCTTTTTAAGCAGGACGAGTTTTTTTTGTAAGACAGTAGGATTGTATTAGATAAGGAGAGGAGAGTATTGGAACATTTTTTTATTCTCAACTATAATACAGGAAACTAACGAGAGAATAGGGGTTGCCATATGACAACTGAAGCGTTTTGGAAGGGAAATAACGACCAGCCGATATGTGCATTTACGTTTGATGACGGGCCTTCAGATCTGCCACTTGAACTTTGGCTTTCTGTTCTAGAGGAAGAAGAAGCGATTGGCACCTTCTTTTTTACGGGCGAGTGGATAGATCGATATCCAGATAAAGCTAGAGAGATACTTTCACGCGGTCATGTGCTTGCTCCGCATACGTATCATCATCGCCGGATGGCACAGGTGCCTAAAACTGTATTTTTGGAACAGCTTAAGCTGACCGAGCTGGCTTATCAGGATGCGACAGGCCTTGCTTGCCCAACCTTTATGCGTTTTCCTTATTGTTCTTTCCGCGAGGAAAACTTGGATTGGCTGGATGAATGGGGCGGCTACCGGGACATTGAAGGCGTCGATTCAGGAGATTGGAGGGGCGTATCTTCGGAAGATATAATTGCAAAGGTCGAACCCGTTCTAGATAAAGGGACGATTGTCGTCATGCATAGCAATGATATTGCAACAGGCACCCCGGAGGCTTTAAGAGCACTTATCCAAACCGCTAAGCAAAGAGGATTACGATGCGTTGGTATTCCCGAAATGCTGGAGTCAGCAGGGTTAGAAGTAGGCTACAAGCCTTGGAAAATAACGGTTGAAGTTCCATCTGAGCTGGATTATCCTTCGGAGGGCTGGGCTCCCTTGGCAAATAAAGAGGAGCTGTCTGCGCTAGCTGCTCAGACCATAGCATGGAACGTCCCACAATATACGCTTCAATTCAATTCCGAGCAGGAATGGCTTGAGCATTTGGAGAATCCAATTCATGAATTCGGCGTTATAGAGAATCGTGAGCTGTTTCACATATGGCAGTTTGAAGGCTCCTATTGGGGTTTCGTACGCGCTGGTGTCGTAGAAGATACGCTTGTACTACTCGACTTTGCGGCTAAGGAAGCGCAAGCGGATACGCTCGTATATTTGCTTCGGTGGGCTGCTAAGCATGCAATGGAATTAGGGTTAACCCACATTGAAGCAAGACGGGATATTCGCAATATGTATGAGATGTGCAGGCAGCTCGGCTGGCAATCGGAGATTAAGGAAGAGCTGTAGAGAGAAGGTACGTACCCGGTGAAGTCATTAGCAACCTATTATTTTTTATGGTATCTAGCCATTTCTGTCGTTATGCCTTACACCAGTCTATATTTCAGCGATCGCGGCTTTAGCCATACAACGGTTGGTCTCATCCTGTCTTTATGGGCATTGGTCAGCGTCATTGCCCAGCCCGTGATGGGCATGATTAATGACCGAATCAACAATCCGCGCAAAATTATCATGATCTGCGTCATCATTGCTCCGATACTCGGGCTTGGATTTCAGCTTATGGAGGGACTTGCGGGGATTCTCTTCTTGTCTATTTTCTTTGCATGGTTTCAATCCTCTGGCGGGCCGATAGGCGACGCGATGTCTGTAGAAATTGCCAGCAAAAAAGGTTTTTCCTTTGGCAGCGTCAGGTTATGGGGAGCCTTAAGTTATGCGATAGGTACCTTTGCTACAGGCATTTTATACGAAAAATATGGCTACAACGATATTTTTATTTATTATCTTATTGTGAGTATAACCGTCTGCCTGGCGCTCATGCTGCTTCCAGCAACGAAGGTTACTCGTAGAAATGTGACGTTATTCGGCCAAATGGGTGAGGTTGTTCGCAATAAGCCGTTTATGATCTTTGTCGCTACTAGCATGCTGATGATGATGTCTGCATCGATTAATATGAATTTTTTGCCATTATACTTTAAGGAAATGGGCTTTGATAAGAGCTGGATCGGCAGTGCTTTTGCGATAGCCGCTATTATTGAGGTGCCGATGTTCTGGGTGGCGACGAAGCTAAGCAAGCGAATAGGCAGATACCAGCTGCTGTGCGTCGCGGCTTTGATTTATGGCATCCAATATTTTGCGATGTTTTTCTTCGACAACGTTTCAGTGACGCTGGCGGTTCAACTGTTAAATGGGATCGCGTTCGCTTTTGTCGCGGGCACAGCTGTTGAAATCGTACAAAGCTATGCGACTGAGGGCACGAAAGCGACTCTGCAAACGGTATATGCGGCTGTAACCTGGGGACTTGGCGGCATTGTCGGCAATGCGATGGGCGGCGCGGTTGTCGATTATTTTGGAGCGCCATTTCTTTATTTGATTCTGTTCTGTTTATGCCTGACGGCTTCGGTACTGTTTTTTGCAAACAAGCATCATGAGCGCGGAAGCCAAACGAACTCGATTGTTTAATGGTTTCTCGCAAAAATAGATCTAGATAACAGTCTTATTATCTTCGAATTAGCTCATTTTGCTGAAATAGATCTAGAAAGTAGTCTTATTGTTGCTGAGAAGCTGCCGAGTGGCACTTTAAACTTACATTTGCTAAAAAAGGGGCAGTCCCTCATGGTCTGAAATGACCGGAGGGACTGCCCCTTTCCTATGTTTAGAGCGCAATTAGCCGAGAATCGGCGGCTCGTGATCTGTCATATATTTTTCAGTCAGTATGGACAGCAACTGAATACCGACCTCATTGTGTCCGCCTTCGGGAATGATTAGATCGGCATATTTTTTGGATGGTTCGATAAAAGCCTCGTGCATCGGCTTGACCGTCTTCAAGTACTGGTCATGAACGGACTGGATCGTCCGGCCGCGCTCCTCAATATCCCGAAGCACACGACGGAGAATACGTACATCGGGATCCGTATCGACGAATACTTTGATGTCGAGCAGCTTCCGAATGCTCTCTTCCGCGAGCACATGAAGTCCTTCCAATATTACGATATTGTTCGGCTTAAGCTCTACCGTTTCTGTTGTGGATGGAGCATAAGCGGCAAAGTCATAGACTGGCGCGTAAACGGTTTTCCCTTCTTTTAGAAGCAGCAGATCTTGAGCGAGCAGCTCGATATCAAAAGAGAGAGGGTGATCATAATTAATCAATTCACGTTCAGCCATGCTGAGATGCGAATAGGTTTTATAGTAGTTATCCTGAGATATGAAAGTTACTTTTTCCGATCCAAGACGTTCAATGACAGAGCGTGCAACCGTAGTTTTTCCCGAGCCGGTGCCGCCAGCGATACCAATAATAAGCATGGTGATTCAGTAAACCTCCCTAATAAAATTGCCATAGCAATTTCAGTATTGTAGCACAGAATACGGAAGCATGCTATTTCTTACTCATGGTTTAAAATGTTAAAATGAAAAGGACAGGCTACATCATTTAGAAGGAGTGTTGATCTTGAAGTATAGAAGACTCGGAAGCACAGAACTAAATGTGTCGGTAATCGGCATCGGAACCTGGCAGTTTGGAGGAGAATGGGGCCGGGAGTATTCGCAGAACGAAGTCGATTTGATTCTCGATAAAGGGCGTGAGCTTGGCATCAATCTGATTGATACCGCTGAATGTTACGGTGACCACCTCTCAGAGTCACTCATTGGAGATTATATCAGCCGCCGCAACCGCGAGGATTGGATCATAGCAACAAAGTTTGGCCATCATTTCCACGAGCGCTTCACGCGTACCGACGTATTTGACGCTGAAGGTGTTGTAGCTCAGCTTGATGCTTCACTGAAGGCGCTAAAGACGGACTATATTGACCTGTACCAGTTCCACTCAGGACCAGACCAAGCATTTGATAATGATGTGCTGTGGACCACTCTGGATAAGCAAATTGCAGCCGGGAAAATCCGTTTTCTTGGGACGTCTATCGGCAGCAATGACAATTTGCATCAGACAGAAGCCTCAAAAAAGGTGAATTCTCGCGTCATTCAGGTCGTATATAATCGTCTCGACCGTCAGCCGGAGGAAAGAGTATTTCCAGCATGCGAGCAGCAGGATTTGGGCGTGCTTGCACGTGTTCCGCTGGCGAGCGGCTATTTGAGCGGCAAATATAAGCCGGGTGCCGTGTTCGGTGATACCGATGTACGCCACAGGCATGATAAAGAGAACACACGGCTTAAGCTGCTGGAAGTAGAACACATTCAGCGTGAAGAGGTACCGCAAGGTGTCGATATGGCGAGCTGGGCGCTTGCTTGGTGCTTGAAGCACCCAGCCGTAACGGCTGTCATTCCGGGCTGCAAGGACCCGGCTCAGGTTGAAGCGAACGCAAAGGCGGCAATGCTTGCAGTCGAGCCGCACCCGCAGGATCGCAGCAACTAGATATTTTCGACATAAGAAGAGGCTGTCGCAAAAGGTTATTATCCTTTTGGACAGCCTCCTTTTTTCTTAAAGCACTGTTACTTCATTACGGTACCTTTCAAAATCGGATACCCGGCATTCCAGCTTCATCCGAGTGCCTTCTGCTTCGTAGTCCGTTGCATGCACATGCGCATGCTCGTTAAAGTAAGCAACCAAGCGCCCTTGGTTGAACGGAATCAACAGCTCGCATTCCATATAGTCGTCGAAGACATGATCGCGAATAAGCTGAATTAGCTCATTTAGTCCAATATTCTTTTTGGCGGATAGGTAGACGTTGTTATCACGTACTTCCGGATATGGATGCTCCGTCAGATCACATTTATTGTATGCATAAATTGTTGGGAGATTGTAAGCCCCCAGCTCCTTTAACGTCTCATTCGTAACCGCAACAAGCTGCTCATAATCGTCATGGGCGTAGTCGACGACATGTACGAGCAAATCAGCTTCAGTTACTTCCTCTAAAGTTGAGCGGAAGGCCTTCACCAGGTGATGGGGAAGCTGGCTTACGAAGCCGACCGTATCTGTGAGCAAGAATGATTTGTTGTCAGGCAAATCAATACTGCGAACCGAGGTCTCCAGCGTTGCAAAAAGCATATCCTTAGCAAATACCTGTTTGGTTGTCTCTGGATTGTATTTCTCAAGCAAAGCATTCATCAAGCTGGATTTCCCCGTATTCGTATAACCGACGAGACAGACGACAGGCACCTCGTTCTTCTGCCGCTGCTTCCGCTGAATTTGACGGCGGGCTACCAGCTTCTCAAGCTCGGCTTGCAAAGCAGTGATGCGCTCTTCGATGCGTCTGCGATCCAGCTCAAGCTTCGTTTCACCGGCGCCTCTATTCTTGAGACCAGCTCCGCCGCCTTGCCGCCCCAAGGATGCGCGAAGTCCGACAAGCCTAGGAAGCATATATTGAAGCCGAGCAACTTCGACTTGCAGCTGGGCTTCTCTTGTTTTGGCGCGCTCCGCAAAAATATCCAGAATGAGAATCGTTCGGTCAATGACCGTCCGCTCCAAAGCGGCTTCCAAATTACGAATTTGAGAGTGGGAGAGCTCATCGTTGAAGATAACGACATGCGCGTCATGCGCTTCGAGCAGGGCCAGCAGCTCTTGGATTTTTCCAGTCCCAATATAGTGAGACGGGTTAATGCGTGCTGCCTTTTGGCTCAGTTCATCAACGACCTCGATATAACAAGCGGAAGCTAGATTGCGAAGCTCCTCCATGGAGTATTCAAAGTCGGTTTGATTTTGAAGCTGAACTCCGACGATAATCGCCTTTTGTTTTGGTTGTTCCATTATTCATC
Source organism: Paenibacillus sp. 2TAB26 (assembly GCF_052115145.1). Lineage (NCBI taxonomy): Bacteria > Bacillati > Bacillota > Bacilli > Caryophanales > Paenibacillaceae > Paenibacillus > Paenibacillus sp. 2TAB26. The sequence goes on along the minus strand of NZ_JBFRGC010000016.1, from coordinate 55,519 downwards.
ATCCTTTTAACGGTTATTTAAAAAATAAAAAACACAGGCAGCTCTGCCTGTGTTCACCGTTATAGGTAAGAGGGTATCAGTAAAAATATCCATAAGGAATCGAGTATCCCTTATCAATATGGATTGATGGTCTTCCATATACGCTGAAATAAACGTATGGAAATTCCGCTCTAAAGGCGAATACGCGAGTCGGGATGCTCCCTACAATAGTCGACGTATTCTGTTTATATGGGTTACCTTCAAAATGGGCAGACCTATCCTGAGTCCCCTGCACACAGGCAGAGCTTTGGCGCTATTCAATTAGCAGCTGCGCAAAGACCTAACTCGGATATAGTCTATCACACGTAACCCTCCGTTCATTTAAATTAGCATCAGTGTAGCACAAAGGGCTATTTCACGGCAAGTCAAAAGGAAAAGAGTCCTTTATGAATCGCTCCAATCCTGACGCAAAGTGAAGAGCTCCTTCAGCTCATCGGTTGACAGCTCCGTGATCCAGCCCTCAGAGCTGGAGATGACATTTTCACTGAGCTGCTGCTTATTTTCGAGCATCTCATCGATGCGTTCCTCGAGCGTACCAAGCGAGATGAATTTATGAACCTGAACGTCGCGAGTTTGGCCCATGCGGTACGCGCGGTCGGTTGCTTGGTTCTCCACAGCAGGATTCCACCAACGGTCGAAATGGAATACATGGTTAGCAGCGGTCAGGTTAAGCCCGACGCCGCCAGCCTTAATCGACAGAATGAACACATTAGGCTGCTCTTCCGGTGGCAATTGTTGCGATTGGAAACGCTCAATCATGCGGTCCCGCGCCAGCTTGGAGGTGCTGCCATTCAAGTATAATATCGGCTCCTGCAGCTCCTGCTGCAGCACGCTTTGAAGCATTTCCCCCATACCGAGGTATTGCGTGAAAATAAGGCAGCGTTCGCCTTCATCTCGCAGTTCTCTCACCATGGCGAGCAGCCGCTCAAGCTTAGCCGATCGGCTTATGATCCGATCTGTATCCATTTGCTCGCCAGCGGGCGCAGAGCTGTCCACCAAAGGTTCTTTCGTTAGCAGCATCGGATGATCGCATAGCTGCTTCAGCTGCATAATGGACGATAAAATGGCGCCTTTACGTTCGATGCCTTCAAGCTTTTGCATGCGATCCATAAGCTGATTAACGGTCTGATTATAAAGCGCGCCTTGTTCGGCTGTGAGATGAATATACGTTTTCATTTCATTTTTGTCCGGCAAATCAAGCTGGATCGCGGGGTCCTTCTTCTTGCGCCGCAGCATGAATGGCTTAACTAGCTTCTGCAAATCTGCGGTGCGCTGAACATTGCGTTCCTTCTCAATAGGATTGCTGAAGCGCTGCTGGAAACCATGTGCGCTCCCCAGAAACCCCGGATTCATGAAATCATAGATGGACCACAGCTCCGATAAACGATTCTCGATCGGCGTGCCCGTCAAAGCGATACGATGCTTCGCAGTAAAGCTGCGAACGGCTGCGGATTGTTTCGTTTGAGCGTTCTTTATATTTTGTGCCTCATCCAAGCAAATCGCTGCAAAAGTAATATCCTTCAGCATGTCCTGATCAAGAGTAGCGGTTGCGAATGAAGTTAGTATGACATCGGCGTTTCGCATTTCCTCAAGGAAATGTTCTCCTACGAGGCGTTTGCTTCCGTAATGAAGCATGACGCGCAGCGAGGGTGCAAAGCGGCTAATCTCCTTCTGCCAGTTGCCCAGAACAGAGGTTGGGCAAATGATGAGCGATGGCATGTGTTGCTCCGACTCTGCTGTGCTCTCTTTGAGATTGAGCAAATAGGCGATAAGCTGAACCGTTTTGCCAAGACCCATGTCATCGGCCAAGCATGCGCCAAGTCCGAATCGACGTAAGAAGGACAACCAAGCGTAGCCTTCCTGCTGATAAGGTCGAAGCTCGGCACGCAGCCCGGCAGGAACAGCAAGCATAGGCCATTCGGTTCGTTGATTTAGCTGGCTGACCAGCGTCATCAAATGCTCGTTCAGCTCAACTTCCAGCTGAATACGATGCTCTTGCTCTGCTTCGTTTTCTTGCTCAGGCTGATCATCCCCTTGCTCGTTGCCGCTTCCCAGAAGATGCAGCTGAAGAACATCTTGAAACGATAAACCTTCGGCGCGGTCAATGCCCGACATCGCTTTGCGAATTTGCGCGAGCAAGGCGGGATCAAGCGATACCCACTGTCCTCGGAAGCGAACGAGCCGCTCATTCCGGGCAACAAGCTCATTAAACTCGGATTCAGTCAGGTCAGTGTCTCCAATGGCAATGCGCCAATCGAATTCGATTAGTGTATCCAGTCCAAATAAAGATTCACCGGAGCCCTCTTCTCGTTTGCTTGTGCTGACCTTAGCGCGAAGGCGTGGTTTCTTACGGCTGGCGGTTTCCCACCAAGCGGGAAGCAGTACCTGCCATCCTGCGTCTAACAAACTGGGGCTATCTACGGCAAGGAACCGCCAAGCGGCATCGTTTTTCAAGGGTACGTTTAAAATATCGTCACGCTGGCCCGCAAGCAGGTTTGTCGGCAGGCAAGCATGCAGACGCTCCAACCAGCCTGAGGAACGCTCACGAATAGAAGGAGACCAAGAAGCAGGCCACGAGCCGTAAGCTTCGCCTGTATCAGACAATTTAACGGGTACAATAACCGCTTGATCGAGCTTGTCCTGCAAAATAAGCTTAAGCTGCCACGGGTCATCCACATCAACGGGCTCGACAAGCTGAAGCATTGGCCGAAATGGAGCTTGATCGGCTTTCCAGCCAATGGCGATCAGCCATGCCTGAGCATCAAGTCCAGCGGTTATGCCATCCTTGGCAAAGAGGAGCGGGTATTCCCTGCGCAAATCAGCAGCAGTCGTTTCTGTACCATAGTTAGCGTCAAATACAGCAGCAGAAAAAGCAGCAAGCAATCCCGTCTTAAAGCTATCGTCTGATTGAGTTTTCCTGATCATACTCTGAATTTGTTCGTTTATTGCAGCACTATCCCAGCACCATTGGAGCTTTCCTGAACGGAAGGCCGAGAAGCTTGGTATGTAGCGATGTGCAGTTATTTCAGCTGCTAACAAGGGAGCGAGCGCAACAAGCATTCCGGCTTGCTCTTCCCATATCCATTTCACGTGTTCAAGCACCGTGTTTTCCGCAAAAAAAGGAATAACCTGCTCGGCTGGAAGCAATACAAGCTCTAATCCTTCAACCTGCTGTACTTCGAGTTCTGTGCCGTAAAAGGAAGGTGTATGCCAGGCGAACAAGCTGTGCTTCAAGCTGACGCCGGGCAGGAAGTCGCTCATGCCGCTCATTCCGTATAGGAGAGCATCACCATGTGTCGTTAAACTAGCGTATACTTTAATTGTTTTTGTAAACTTGCTCATGGTATAAGTTTTCCTTTCCGAAGTTCTTCCTGAAGCGCACGTAGGCGGCTATGGCTAGAAGCAAAAGCTGCAATAAACGTTTCCCAGCGCTCCTCGTCTTTCCTTTTCTTGTACAGCTTAGCCAGACGTTTGAGCAGTTTCACAGCGGTTTTGTAGCCAGGCCTATTTTTGAGCAGCACATATCTTTCCACAGCCTGATGATAAAAGGGCAGCAGCAGCTCCGGCGCATGTTTCTCAATAGGGGCGAACACACCAACGCGATACTCAAGCGGCTCGGTTCCCGTGCTGAGCTGATAATCGATCCATTGCTGCCATTTGGCATGACGGAGCAGTTTTCCTTCGTAAATAGAACTAGCATAGGGAAGCGACTGAATGAGAGGCGCCCACATCAGCTGCTCCGCATCTGGATAATGTTCAATTACCTGATCCCAGTAGCTATAAAAGATTTCCAAGGCGTTAATTCGGCTTTTCTCTACATACGGCTTCGTTTCCACTAACCAATTCGATAACCGCTGCCATTGCTCTTTTTCAGACATCATGGTTAAGACATGAAATAAGTCACCTGGACGAAGCTCGTTACCGCTGCTTATTTCATTTAGTTTGCTCCACGCCTCTTCGTCGCGTTGTAAGAAGAAGTTCATCCATACCTCGGCAAGCAGCAAAGGGTAGCGGGAGAGCGCTGAGCCGTGATTTGAAGGTGCGGCATTCAATTGCTGCAGCTCTTCTAGACATAGACTCATATTATTCTGGTTAGGGATAATCCAGTATTGCCATAACCAAAAATAAGGATCGGAGAAATACGTCTTTGATCCTGATTCCGCCAGCATGAGCCTGCGTAAAAAGGCTAATGTTTCTTCTAGGCACCGCCAATAGTCGGGCCCCTCGGCAGGATCGGATTTTTTTTGCATGAGCTCAGCAATAGCAAGCTGTACATCAGAAATAGCAGCATGAGTATGGAAGCCGATAAAGGAGCCGGAATGTCCCTTTTGATCGGGAATAAGATTAAGCAGCAGCATCAGAATATGAAGATGAGCATGCAGCTCGAATAGATTATTTTGTGCAGAAGAAAGCTTAGGCTTTATCTGATTAATAGCTGTAATTGCACTGTGTACATATGCGGCATTTCGAGTAAGGTCAGACAGAGACTCGGTACGAGATTTAAACAGTGCGTGCCACTCTGCGACGTTCATTTGTTCAATTGGTTTCATGACGAAGTGGTCTCCCTAACGAATAAAATCATTTAACGAATCAGCTAATTATACCATTTATTTCGCTTATGGCTCGGAGTATAAAGTGCATGCACGCTTCAGTTTGTCTTTCCTAAAGCACCAAAACATTTTACAATATAAATACGGCAACAAATGAACGACTGTCTTTATCGGCAGAAAGGAAAGATGACAGATGGCAATTCAAGAAATCCAAGAAGAAGACTGGCTAAAGCTTAATCGGATAGGGAATGGTAAGGATGCGCTGCTGTTTTCATCACCGTTTTGCGGTACCTGTAAGGTCGCCGAGCGCATGCTGGAAATTGTGGAAGCGGCTGAGGTTCCAACGACCTTGTATAAAATAAATATAAACTACGCCCCCCAGCTGCGGAATGCTTGGAAAATTACGAGTGTGCCTTGCCTTGTTTTATTGAAGAACGGAGAACCTTATCAGTTTGAATATGCGATGCGTTCAGTTGATTATTTGTATAAACTTATGAAGAACATGGATTAACGGGGATGATTTCTCCGTAGAACGGCCGAAATATATTTTTATTTACTATAAAATTTTTATCAGGCGAAGATTATAGTGCTGTTCGTGTTATAATTGAGAGGTGCAGTCAATAAAGACCATTGACTATGATAAAGGAGTCGGAAATATGCAGGTAGTATTTGAAGACTGGGATCAAAAAGTAAAAAAAACATTTAACGCAACGAGCAAGCAGGTTGTATTAACCGTTACCGAGGCCGGTGACCTGTTAGGCCTGACTAAGGACCAGATGAAGGTTTATGTGCTTAAGCATAACCTCACTAAGGTTGCGATCAATCGCAGCGTCCACAGATATCTATTACTGAAAAGCGAAATAGATGAGATCCTAGGTAAAGCCTAATAATTGCGATAAACCACAGCCAAATATGGGCTGTGGTTTTTTGTTGTGATTATATCGCATCTGAGGAGGTGTGGACGTTATATGGAGGATATGGCAGGATGTTTTCGAATGACTGCTGCTCGTTTCCGCTCAGTCCGCCTTAGTCAGCATTATTAGAAATAACGCCACTGGTTGCTGTTTTTCAATAGGAGTCGTATTCGTTATACTTAAAACGACCGATTGGAAAACATTATCTGGAGGGTGATTTTACTTGACTTATATGGACATGTTAGGACGTCGGAGCATCATTTTGAAGCGGAATATCGGCAATTTAATTATTAAAGACAACAAGCAGGGACTCAGCACGCAGGAAAGTCATTTTTACCAAAGCATGCTCAAGGAATGGCATCAAAATGCCAATGAATTGAATTCAGCTAGAAAACATTCTTAGTTGATTGGTAATTATTGAAATTACATTACTCACAAAAAGAGCCGGGTGTCATTCTGACATTCGGTTTGCTGTGTGTAATTTTTGTATATAGCTACAAATGAAGTTCTTTTAGGAATGAAGAGTAAAGGAAAAGGAATGCTTATGGTATACTACATAGATGATAAAGGTTGGCAGCAATAATTAAACGGGGGTTTCTTGCTATGTTGGCGGTTGAAAAAGCAGTGTACCTCACGATAGATGAAGGTCCTGCTGAAGATTTTATGCAAAAGGTCAATTTTCTGAACGCAAAAGAGATTCGGGCGATTTGGTTTTGTATGGGCGAAGCATTGGAAAGCTGTTCTGAGGAAGCGATAGCTGCGATTAAAGCAGGCCATATCATTGGGAATCGCGGTTATGATCATGCAGATTTCTCTGTTATCGGCTTACAAGACGTAAGAGGGCAGATCGAGCGAACCGACCGTATTATAGATGAGCTGTACAATAAAGCAGAAACGATCAGGCCTTCAAAGCTGTTTCGTTTTCCATTTATGCAGCATTTGTTAGACGAAATGAAGGACGATCATTTCGAAGGTATTCAGCGTGTACTGGATGAGCTGGGCTATCAGCAGCCGTCCTTCGAGAATGGCAGCCCAAAAAACGGACTGCATGTGGATTGTACTTGGGATACGTTCGATTTTGAGCCGGCGGACGTTATGGACCAACATCATGATTTACAAGCAACAAGCGGACAAATTATTATGATACACGACTGGATCTCGGTTGCTCCTTTTCAAGCATTAATGGATAAGCTGCTTGCAAAAAATGTAGTTTTTCAGCTTCCTAAGGAAACGGCTCTTCAAACCGCAGCCATTTAGCAAGCAAATCGCATAATCAAAAAGGAGTACAGCTCGTCTCTATGAATTCATAGCAACGGCGAACGGTACTCCTTTTTTGCTGCGAGCAGTTATTGCTGAATTCATGCTGGGCAAACCAGAATGAACGAAACAAAGTAAGCGCTTCATGCGTTTAAGTAAAAAAGAACATTTATTCAAGAGGGGGCAATGGTTGATGCACTGGATTCCCGCTGACAGAAGCGGCAGGTGGTGGCTACTAGCTGGAGCATCCACCTTGCTTGTTAGCCTGTTATTATGGTTGATTCGTTTTGTTATCTTAGGCCAGCCTTTCACAGGCATGCACGCTTTCCGATTTATGCTGCTTGCAGCCATATTATCTTTTTTATTCGGTTTTATCGGCTGGCTTGGAGCGAGAAAGCTATGGTTGTTCTCCAATCTTGGGATGCTAATTGGTCTTATACTGATGGCTATGTATTCCAAAGGTTTGACTGGATGGGAGGACCTAATTAGTTTCCTCGTATTTTTAGAAGCAGTAGCAGGAGGTTTTATGGCAGGGCTGATTGTTGAGGGCGTTTATTTCTTTAGACGGATATCGAAGAAATAATAGGCTGCCATAAAAATGTTGCAACTGGCTGTTGCTTTTTCCCGTCATACAGAGTGAAATGGAATAATGAGGTAAAAATTATTCTAATTTGTTTGGTGACGGAGCTGATCTTATGTGCCAAGAGGCAATGATAAGTTTGGAAATAGAAGAAAAAATGAAGTTGAATGGTGTTCCGGGATTAGGAATTGCTGTTCTTCAGCATGGACAAATGGTGTGGCAAGGAAGCTATGGCGTACTTGAAGCGAGCATGCAGCAGAAGGTGACAGAGGAAACTTTGTTTCCTGCCTGCTCCATCAGCAAAATGGTTACGGCTATTGGTGTGCTTCGTTTAGTCCAAGAGGGCGTGCTTAGCTTGGAGGAGGATGTTAATCGTTACTTAGTTTCCTGGCAGGTGCCCGAAAACCAGTTCACTCAGCAAAGGAAAGTAACGCTGCGCAGTTTGCTGGCACATCAATCGGGAATTGTGGATGCACGGGGGAGCTATGAACCGTATCAGAAGCAAGACCCTTTCCCTACGCCTAGAGAGCTGCTCTTAGGAGCAACGAAATATCATTCCAAACCAGTTGAGGTTGCTCACCTGCCAGAGAGTCGATTCTCTTACTCGGATGCAGGTTATTCTGTTTTGGAGCAAATCCTTGAGGATGTGTCAGGAGAAGCCTTTTCGGCAGCTATGGAGCGGCTTGTTATGAAGCCGCTTGGCTTAAAACGAACGATTTTCTGGGATGGTATTGCAAACGATCCACTGAACACAACCATGGGTCATGATAAACGGGGACAGGTAGTTGAAGGGAAGAGAGCGCACTATCCCAATTTATCGGGAGCAGGCTTATGGACAACGCCTTCTGAATTGATAGTAATGGCAAGCGAGGTCGTGAAGGCTTGGAATGGCGATCCTAATGGTATTTTGCGTCCAGCGATGGCTAGAATAATGCTTACGGGTTATGTGAGCGATAAAGGTGCAGGCTTAGGCGTATTTCTTCCTGATGCTGGAGAGCAGCTCTGCTTCGTTTCTCAAGGCTGGGGAGTTGGTTCTCAAAGCAAGCTGGTTGGATACCCGCGCCAAGAAAGCGGTATAGCAGTGATGATGAATGCAGAGCCAGGTAAACCTCAAAACGAGTCGTTGATCGGTGAGGTCATTCGGGAGTTGTGCAAGCATTATGAACTGCCGATAGTGTAGGCTGCTTCTTCGAGAATCATATATCAAATTTTATAATTTGATTGAAAGGTGAATATGGAGAATATTTCAGGTCATATCATTCACGTCTTTTTACATTTTGTTGTAGGCGCCAGCTTGGCCTATTTATTTTGCGGGAAAGCGGCTGCATCCAAGGTGAATCGCAAGGTTCTCTTCGTTTTCGGCGGTGCAGCTGCTATTTCTCCTGATATTTCTAAGCTTTACGGAGACCTGCTTGGCCACTCCATTTGGCTTGTACCTGTGATTGGTTTGTTTTTTGCTGCATGTTATTATGCATTCCAGAGGAAAATTACGTTTAAAAAGGCTTGGCTGATATTGTCTATATGCGTTTTTAGCCATTTATTTATAGATTTCATCGGCAATGGCGTAGCTCCCTTTTATCCCTTTATTAAAACGGAGTCTGATTTCTTTATTGTAAATAGAAACGACGCTGTTCTTTTAATTACGCTGACCGCTGCTCTCATTATCGGGGCATCTACTCGGAGAAGAAGGCGTATTTTTTTATCAGGACTAATCCTTGTTGCTTTGTRTCTTGGAGGGTTGTCGTTTTCGAAGCTGCAATTGCAGCATGCATTAGAAAAAAAGTATAAGAACGAAAACATCTATGTCATGCTCACCTTTCCGAGAGAGGGTTTTAAGTGGTCATTCATGGTGAGGACGGATGAAACAAGTGTCGACGGTTATTCGCCAATTGCAGGCTTGGACATACATATTGAACAAGAAATGAACAAATCAGGAGAGTGGATCAATGTTGATAAACAGTGAAGAGGATATTATACAGCTTGTATATAGAGATGAGTGGATGATGAACATCTTACGAGAGGTTAGCACGCTCCAGCTTCCAGATTGGTGGGTATGTGCAGGTTTCGTTCGCAGCAAAATTTGGGATACCCTTCACGGATTTACGGAAAGAACGCCGCTGGCCGATGTTGATGTCGTTTATTTCGATCCTTCCAACATAGACGAGCAGATAGAGAAACAGCTGGAAAACACATTAAATCAGATGAACCCTCACGTACCTTGGTCCGTTAAGAACCAAGCTCGAATGCATGTAATCAATAACAATCCTCCGTATTCCAGCTCCACAGATGCCATTTCCAAATTTCCAGAGACCGTAACCGCTCTAGGATTGAAAATAGATCAGCATGACAAACTCGTGTTAACTGCTCCTTGTGGTATAGAAGATGTTCTAGAAATGATTGTTAGACCATCACCTTTTTACTTGGAATACGAGGATCGAATCGCCATTTATGAGAAGCGGCTTGAGCAAAAAAGATTTCAAGAGCGCTGGCCTAAAGTACGCCAATGAAAGCACGGTATTATTTTAAGGACTTTGATAACGCAAGAAGAAAGTTGTCTCTGATATAATGAAGAGCTTTTGTCCGTTTATCCTATTGCCTGTTTGGGTAAGCATAAAATAGCAGTGCTGGGATTGAAAGCAGGCAATAGTGGAAAGGTAATGGTAAATAAAATGTAGCGGGGGAGAAAATGGAGCCTAAAGCAGAACGTCAGAGTTTTATGCAGCTTATAAAGAAAGGGAATAAATCTTCGGCTGTAGCGATGATCGGCAATGCGTTTATCGCCGCCATAAAAGGGTTCGCAGCGGCCTTCAGCGGCAGCGGCGCGATGTTTGCTTCCGCCATGCATTCATTGGCAGATGCGATAAACCAAGGGTTTGTTTTTGCCGGAAGCATTCTTGCCGAGAAAAAACCGACGCCGAGGTTTCCAACCGGCTTTGGGCGTGTCATCAATATTTTTTGTATGATTGCCGTCATCGTCGTTACTATTATGGCTTATGAAACGATTCGTGAAGGCTGGCATCTCATTTTGCATCCAGTTGCAAGTGAAGGTTTTTGGCTAAACATTGGGGTTCTGGTTGTTAATCTTGTCATAGACGGGCTTATTCTAGTCAAAGCCATGAAGGAAATCTTACACGAAGCGGGAGCAGAAGGGAAAGGACTCGGTATTTTCTCAGCTGCCTTCAAAAATGTTGGGCGTTCTGCTCCTGCTACACGATTAGTTTTCTATGAGGATCTTGTCGCCGTTTCGGGAGCTGCCTTGGCGATGATCGCGGTCATCATTGCTGCATTTACCTCGTTTAAAACAGTTGATGGCGTTGCAACCCTGTTGATTGGACTCTTAATGGTTGGTGTTGCTTATCGTGTCGGCTACGACAATATGATCGGACTCATTGGTGTTTCTGCCCCGAAGGAAGTAGCAGACAAGGTGTCCCGTATTATTTTTTCCGAACAGAGCGTAACCGATATTTATCAAATGCGCATTCTACAAGAAGGCCGCTATTACCACGTTGAGGCGTACTTGGAGCTGCAGCCGGGATTAACGCTTGCGGTAGCTGATGATATTAAGTTCCTCGTTCGCGCCAAGCTGCTTGAAGACAAGGATATTGCAGATGTGACGTTAGGGATTTTAGAGGATGACGGCAAAAGAAGCTGGAATCCTATTGAAACCAAATAGAAAAACTGCACCTCCAATGTTAGATGGTGTCTAACAATGGGGGTGCAGTTCATAGGTGCTGGCTTATGCTATTTACGTGCATTGCAGCTGCCCTGCAACAACGATCCGTTCATGGAGTATCTCAAGGTATTTCCTCTTATTGACTCAGCATGGGAAACAACTGCTTCAGCTCCGTATCACTCGGTCTTCTGCCATAATCTGCAATCTCGAATGGCTCTGCATACTTTGTCTTTTCTGACTTCCCTTCTTCGTATAGTCGATCCAGCGTCGGGAGCATCTCCGATGAAACCTCAATAAAGCTGCTCCAATATTGCAAAATATAATCCTTCCTAGCATCCCACGTCTGTGGAACCTGATCTAGCAGATTACGCTGCCATGGCGCAAACTCATAGAATTGGGAAGCATGCGCATCACAGCCAAGCAGCTTCTTCTCAATAACAGAACCAATATCGACGACCAGATCGGGTGAGTAAGAATGCCTCTTTCCGTAGTCCGGCATAAGCAAGAAAAGAGGGGATTGCTCTAAATATGGGGCATCTGGCACAGAATTAGGTACCTTCGCTATAAAATCCGCAGCATCTCTCACAATTCTTCCTGCATTGCGATTATCTACATGTCCTGCACCTTCAGGATGGAAGGTAATGACGACATCGGCCTTCCAATTGCGAATTTGGCGAATAACCTCTTCTCTCACTTCAAAGCTATTCGTCAGACGGCCATCAGATATATTCAATATGCTATAGTCAAGAACACCCAATCGTCTAGCAGCCTCATAGGCCTCCTGCGTTCTTCTATCCACGAGCTCTTGTCCGCTAATTGAGTAGTGTCCGCAATCTCCATTGGTTAAGGAAACGAATTTAACTCGGTGTCCCATTTCTGCGAATAAAGCAGAGGTTCCTCCCGCATAAATTTCCGGTTCATCCGGATGTGCAGCAATGACAATTATATTTTTTTGTTGTTGTGTAGACATCTTTTTTCTCTCCTCCTGTATGGTAACCCAAAACCATTATCCCTTTACTGCACCTGCTGTCAGCCCTTTAATAACCGTTTCTTGTGAGAACATGTACAAAACAAGTAGTGGTACAATTGAAATCGTGATGGCTGCCATCATAGCGCCATAATCTGTACCATACGCATTCGATACGAGCGACAAGAGGACAGATATAGGCTGCATCTCTCTTATTGGCAAGTAGACGAGTGGTAACAAAAGCTCGTTGTATGACCAAAGAAAGACCATAATAGACACCGTTGCGAAAATAGGGAAGCAAAGCGGCAGCGTTATTTTATAATATATTTTCCAAATGGTTGCCCCATCCATGACCGCCGCTTCCTCTAGTTCTCCAGGCAAAGAAGCCATGAAGCCTGTTATCATTAGAATAGCAAAGCTCAAATTGCCAGCTACTTGTGGGAGAATAACAGATAAATAGGTTCCATTCAAACCCAGCTTCTCGATGATAACGAAATTCGGAATAATAACAGCGAACTGCGGCAGCAGCATACAGATAACAAATATAGACGTGAAATACCCTTTAAATGAAAATTGAAATCTCGCTAGTACAAAAGAAGCCAACCCGCCAAAAAGGGAAACACCTAATACAACGGATCCCGAAATGATCATACTGTTCATAAAGCCTTTAACGACGTTAATGTTGCCATATTCGTTCAACTTCAAAAAGTTAAATAAAGAGTAGCTTTGTGGGAGAGCGAATGATTGCGTTAAAATTTCTTCGGACGTTTTGAAGCTATTGAGCAGCACCCATAATAGTGGGATGATCGTTGTGCATGCCCATAAAAGCAGGAGTGCATATACGCCGAACTTGACCGCACCAGGCTTTACTAGTCTATTAACCATCTAAAATATCACCTTCTCAATTGGGCTGTTTGTTGTCTATCATCAGTAGCTGACAGCCTCTTTTTTAACTAATTTATTTAACACAACGGTTATGACAATACCGAGTATCATCATCGCAATGACGATTGTGCTGGCATAACCTGCGTTTTGCCCATTGAATGCCTTCGTGTACATGTAAGTACTGAGCAGCTCACTGGAATTCAATGGACCACCCTTGGTCACGATATATACGACATCAAATACCTTCAATGCTCCAGCCGTGGCGAGCGTAAGACAAGAAGCAATGACATCTCGTAATAATGGAAGTGTAATATAGATGGATTTTCTTATTCCTGTAATACCGTCCAGCATAGCTGATTCATAAATATCCTCTGGAATCTTCGACATTCCGGTCAGGAATATAACAAAATAAAATCCAACATACTGCCATAGAATCGGTATGAGTACCAAATAGATCGCGCTTTTCTCCGTTAGCCAYATTTGCTCAGACACACCGAGCCCTCTCATAATGGCATTTAAGAGTCCATAGTCGTAGTTGTAAATGAGCGAGAACATGAGGCCAATCGCCGTACCTGAGATAACAATCGGAAAGAAAAAGACCGTTCTAAAAAATTTAAATCCTCGTTTGATGCTGTCGGTTAGCAGCGCAAGGACCAAACCCCCTCCAGCCTGCAGGAATACGGCACCGATCACCAATATAAACGTGTTTTTTAGCGCTATCCAAACAACGGGGTCATGAATGAGCTGGTTGTAATTGCCGAATCCTATGAACTTCTTCGTATTTGAGAAGTTATACCATTCGGTGAAGCTATAATAAACGGATTGTACGAGTGGATACAAAAGAAAGGTGAATAATAATAGCATCGTTGGCGCCAGGAAAAGCACAATGTATCTCTTGTCCCTGAATATCACAACTGAACGCCTCCTCTTCATAAGCAATAGCTTGGATTACATACTGCCATTTGCCCGGGAGCCGGCAATCCGATATCCCGGGGCTTGTTGAAACAACTACTTGTTTCTGTTGTTTAATTTTGTGGCTTCATCTAGAATTTCCTCGGCTGTTTTTCTTCCTGCTGACACATAAGCAATACCTTTTAAGAACTCGGTATACGATTCCCTAGAAACGTAAGAATCGATTGGCATAACGAAATCCTTTGCCTCACTCACCATCTTGTTGCCGTCAATCAGAAGCTGTGCGGTGCTGCTGGATTGTTGTGTATCGACTGCATAAGTTCCGCCTATTGCTGCAAATTTGCCAGCCGTTTCAGGAGATGTCATGAATTTCACAAAAGCTAGAGCTGCATCATATTTAGCTTGATCGGTATTTTTCTTCATATACCAACCAGAACCAAATCCAGATACAATCATATTCTCACCCTTACCACCCGGTACGAGTGGAAATGGTGTAATTTGAAAAGCAGGATTTGTACTCAGACCAGCAGCTGTCCATGAACCGTTGAACATCATTCCCGCTTTCCCGCCTGCAAATAAAGATTGCGCTTTTTCATCATCCAGCGTGAGTGCATCTTTAGGAAACGCTTTCTTATCATTCAACTCTTTGAAGATCGTAAGAGCTGGTGCCCATGATGGATCATAAGCCTTTTGTTGTCCCTCTGGCCCAACCTGTGAAAGAACCAAAGCCTCTTGCAGATATGGAGTTGTGAGCGATGTAGCGAATGGTACAATATTATTAGCTGCAAACGTATCTATCGCTTTTATAAAAGCATCATAGGTTGTTGGAGCTTCGAGTTGATACTGGTCGAATAACTCTTTATTCCAGAACAAGCCTTCATAGAAGCCGATATAGGGAAGAGAATAGAGTTTGCCTTCATACTTGACCTTCTCGATGATCCCGCTATTGAATTGCTTCGCCCAATCTGGATCTTTAGCAAATTCATCTTCCCAGGAAACAATTTCTTTCGATTCGGTTAGAATAGCTGTCTCGCTGCCATTGAAATAAAACATGACATCGGCTAGATTGCCAGTTGCTGCATCCGCTTTCACTTTCGTACGCAATGCTTCTTGATTGACCGGCGTTGACTCATCCGTAATTTTGATGCCCTTGTTTTCCTCTTGGAACTGTTTAATAGCTTCCGTCCAAGCTGGAACCCATGGATCAGATCCAGCGAATGATGTCGCTACCCGAAGCGTTATCTCTTTTGTTTTACTCTCGGATGCTCCATTCTCTTCTTGTTTGGATCCCCCGCATGCTGCCATCAATGCTGCAAATACTACGAAGATAAGTACTAGTGCTGTTGTCTTGCTTGCCACCTGTTTCCTCATTACTCAACTCTCCTTTTAAAATGAATTCATATATTGAAACTTGAACGCGTTCATTTAAAACGCCCAAGGAACAATCTAATTTATTATTGATTAATAAACTTAATTAACTAATTGAAGGAATAGGAGGCTTTAAGCCTCCTGCTCCTCCAGCAGTTCACTGAACATAGTCTCCAATCCAATGGCAATCCCGCCAATCAAAACAGCTTTCGTCTTGAGCGCCGTATCCACGATAGCCGTATTTCCTAGCCCTAAACGCCTAACTTCATCCCGTATTGTATCGGTGTAAGCCGAACCGAGGGTGACGAACCCACCACCCAATATAACGGTATCCAAATCAAGTAAAAATAGCATGTTTGCTACGAAGGCAGCCATAATCTTTGCACAGCGCTTCACATGTTTAACGCTAAGGGCATCTCCTTCTAATGTCGCCATTATAATGTGATTAAAATCGATCTTAGCAATGTCGCCATTCACAGCTTTAAGCAGTCTGCTTTCGCCCCCAGCCTCCAGCTCTGCTCTAACCGATCTGACCAAAGCTTCTATTGTAACCAGATCGCGCAACCGAGAGCTCTCAAATAACCCATCCTGTCGTTCCGTATTCTCTGCCTCTACGTTCACGATGTAATTTTCTATTTCACCTGCAAGATGAAATTTCCCCGGATACAACGATCCTCCAAGCACAATACCAAGACCCACACCCACGTCAACGCTTACAAACACAGCATTTGCGTGACCCTGTGCAGCTCCAAATTTTATTTCACCTAGAACAGCAGAATTGATATCCTTTTGTACCAGTACTCTAACACCGAATTTATTTAGAAGCGGTTCTCTGAAATTCACAGTGCCGAGTCGCTCCAGATACGATCCGCACTTTACGATACCTAAATCATTATCCACTTGACCTGGTATAGAGATAGATATAGCAAGCAATTGATTTACTAATACACTGCTCTTAACAAGAAGTTCATCAATCTTGCTTATTATTAGCTCCATTAACTGGTTGATGTCATATTGTTCAATATCGAATTTCACTTCTTGAATAATAATTGGATTTAGATTTGAAATGCCCACCGTAATACAAGGATTGCTTAGATCAACGGAGATGATATAGCCAAAGTTATCATTCAACCGCAAACGGCTTGCTTTTCTTCCCACACCTGTGAAGCCATCCTCTGTTTCCCTTAGAATGCCTAACTTAACCAATTGATCTGCGTTCGTGCAAACGCTAGGTACACTCAGCTTCAACAGCTTTGACAGCTCACTTCTTGTAGCGCTTTCATCTCTTCTAATCGCATCTATGATTAAATTTTGATTCATGATTCTTACATGTTTCTGCTTTGCTGATACTTTGGACAAACGACAACCTCTCTTCTAAAATTGATTAATAAATAAACTTAATTAAATAATAAGATTTGCCATTATGATTGTCAATAACTATTATTTACATATTCACAAACACGATGGCGAGCAAGCCAATGCCTATTCCGATGATGCCGCCACGAGACATTTTCTCTTTAAATAAAACAGCGGAGAGGATCGTTAGAAGCACAATCATACTTCCATTGACGAGCGGAAACAAATGAAGACCTGACATTCGTCCTGACAAATACGTTATTATCGCATTTCCAGTACCGGTTGATCCTGCTATGGCTACAATGTACAGTGTCAAAATACGAAGCTGTCGTACAGTAGGAATTGGCTTGCTTTGTCTTTGGAATCCCCCAGTGAAAAGAATACCGCAAAGTGAAAATAAGAACGCCGATCCAAATCCTACACACATAAAGGGAATCAGCTCATGCCCCTCAAGTAACGTCTGCTGCCATTTCATGATGATTGGCAAGGTACCATTTAAAATAAAGGCAAGAAGACAATAAACTAACCATTTCATTCCTGCTGCTTCGTGCCCTTTGCTTCCAAACACATTGATGAAATAGAAGGATAGGATAAAAAGAGCAATACCCATAAATTTCATGCCGGTCATCGGTTCATTCCAAAGTACAACACTTGCAACAACAGGCAGAAGAAGGCTTGCTGAGAAATAAAAAGCAGAGTAAGATAACGGTCCCGTATTCATAGCGCAGGAATAGAACAAAACAGTAAGTACAAAAACAAGTCCATAAAACACTCCAAGCACAAGCGTAGCGGTATGGATGCCATTCAAATCTGACATGAGCCATGATACAAAAAAGCCAATAGCAATTATCGCCGTATAAGCCGAACTCCGTTTGAAAAAGGAGGATAATCCCTCATTGTTATTCGTGCTTCTCATTTGTTTCAAAGCTAACGTCTGAATAATGAACATCAGAACAGCGCAAAAGGCCAACAATATATTCAATAGATTCCATCCTTTTTATTCATCTACCATAAACAATATCCAGTCTATGGCGGCCTTCTTCACTATCAACTAGTCACAGCCCACGAATGGGCATTTCATCATATTTATTAATAAAAATCTCAATAATCTAAGGAATGTATGAGGAACCGCCTCCAATAACCGCTATTTTTAAACTTTTTTTCTGCTCCGTCATGCTTTGGACTTCCTAAATGGTTGTAACACTAAAACATACACATCATTAATCTATATCTGTATTTTGGTTCACACTCCTATTCAAATCAAAAAGATATTGGCAAGCGCATGATCTTCATCCCGCTTAGCCTTACTTCTATTGTAAAATAAAAAAAATCGTTCTTCTTATGATAAAGAACGATTTTATAATACTATCTTACTGTATGTAGTCCATGGGGGAGGTTCCAACCGTTAGGACAAACAATGAGCTAAATTGAGATGGACTCACTTCATATAACTATTAATTTTCCAATTATGGTAATATAAATTTGAAAGACAATTTAGCTTTTTTGGAGGGATCATTCATGACCGTTCACGAAATTGAATTGGCGCAAGGCTCCCTAATTGGCTCGTTTACAACAGAAGTGACTCCGCTGCTTACGATCGAATCAGGTGATTCCATTCGTTTTCAAACGCTGGATGCAGGCTGGGGTACAGGTACAAGCAATCAAGATAGATATAAACCTTTTTCAAGAAGACAGGATATCGATAGTGGTCATGCATTAATTGGCCCCATATTTATTAAAGAAGCAAAAAAAGGAATGACCCTTGAGATTAGATTTAATGATATCATTCCAGGATCATACGGCTTTACAGCAGCAGGCCAATATCCAAATTGGCAAAATCAAAAGCTAAAGCTAACCGAATATAAAGAGATTTCCCTCGATTGGAAGCTAGACAAGGAATGGATGAGGGGAACCTGTCTCATTAATGACAAATCGTTTACGGTAGAGCTACAACCCTTTATGGGCGTGATTGGGATGCCCCCTGATAGTCCAGGTATTCATTCCACTTTTCCTCCTCGCGCCTGCGGCGGCAATATTGATTGCAAGGAGCTTGTCAAAGGAAGCAAACTATATTTGCCGATCTCTGTAGACGGAGGTTATTTATCCATAGGAGATGGCCACGCTCGTCAAGGCGATGGGGAGATTAGTTGTCAGGCGATTGAGTCTACAATGGATTTGGTTGACGTAACGATAACGGTGAAGGAAAACATCGTTTTGACGAATCCTAGAGCGAATACACCTTCAGGCTGGATTACGTTTGGCTTTCATGAAGACTTAAATGAAGCCACCGTAGAGGCGCTGGATGGGATGCTTGATCTTATGGGTGAATTATATGGTTTAAACCGAGTGGAAGCGATCGCACTTGGAAGCTCGGTTGTTGACTTAAAGATTACTCAAATTGTGAATGGCATTAAAGGCGTTCACGCTTGCTTACCGCATGGCGCGTTCAAGTCATCGATATAGCTGGGATCAAAAAACAATTTGGAACATGCAGTTATGTTTCAGATTGTTTTTTTTGCTTATGAACGGCAAGTTATTTGCACAACTGCTGCTCCATCACTATTGCTCTCCAAAAGTTAACGTTGACGTTAACTGTTACTAGGGGTATGCTTATTGTAGAAAATTCGGAGGTGCTCGACATTGGATTTGTTAAAAATTGAAGAAGTAGCCAAGCGTACTGGATTAACGAAACGCGCCATTCGGTATTATGAGGATTTTGGTCTAATCTCTGCACCGGAGCGGACGCAAGGCGGTATTCGGTTATATTCAGAGGAAAATATAGAGAAAATCAACAAAATACTGCTCGTAAAAGAGGTACTCGGCTTCTCGCTTGCAGAGCTTCAGCAGTATATGGAGTTTCAATCGCTCATTGAGCAGCAGAAAAGTGAATATCGTACGAGTGAGGATCGCGAAGCGCGAAAATTGAAGCTTTTCGAAATATCACAGGTGCTCCATAAGGAAAAAACGATGATCGACATGAAAATTAAACGTATGGAGCAGTTTAAAGATGAACTTACCGAAACAGAGAAGCGTGTACAGAAGGCTTTGGATCAATTACAGGAATAGGAGCATGAATGTGGATACCTCGCAAAAAGCAGCTTCGTCATTTTGGACCATTATGATTGCCGTTTTTTTCGGTAACTTCATGGCCTCTTTGAGTACAACTACGATAAATGTGGCGTTGCCTATCTTTATGGATGATTTTCATGCCAGTTTAAACACGGTGCAATGGATGTTATCCGGTTTTATGATGGCAACAGGTATTATTGCTCCGATTATCGGTTTTATGGGTGATAAGTGGAGCTACAAAAAATTATATGTGATTGCACTAGCCGGTTTTACTTTAACGTCTGCGCTTTGTACCTTCGCTTGGAGTATTGAATCTCTTATTGCATTTCGGATTTTGCAAGGATTCTTCAGCGGAATTATTATGCCCACTACGATGACAATCATTTACCAGACCATTGAGAAATCAAAACAGGCTGTTGCCGTCAGCTTCTGGAGCGTATCAGCGATGCTTGCTCCTGCGCTTGGGCCGACGATAGGCGGATGGCTTGCTGAAATTTATGGCTGGAAATCATTATTTCTAATGAACATTCCGATTGGCATTATTGCTGTGCTTATTGCCGCGAAGTACATTCCTAATTATCGATTAAGCACCGGGATTAAGCTGGATTGGATCGGGTTTGGCGCAGTTCTCATCGGAACAAGCGCATTGCTGGTCGCATTTAGCGAGGCGCATAATTGGGGCTGGGCGGGCTGGCAAACACTCGGATTGATCGCTGCTGGTTTAGTCGTGCTTGCTTATTTTGTGGTAAGGACTCTGCGAGTCAGCAATCCTTTATTAAATTTGCGAGTACTGAAGATCCCGAGGTTTACTTACGGAGTCATTCTAAACTGCTGTATAACGATTTCCTTATATGCAGGCACGTTACTCGTTCCGATCTTCATGCAAAATATAAAAGGGGAGTCGAGCTTTACTACCGGTATGGTTATGCTTCCAGGTACACTTGCGATGGTATTAATCTCGCTTGCAGTAGGCAGGCTTTATGGCAAAATAGGACCATCGAGGCTAATCTTCATCGGTTTACTGCTAATGGGATTAGCCACATGGGAGCTTAGCCATGCAAATGTGGCGACAAGCGCGGCATTTATTACGGTATGGGTGGCTATTCGTTATATGGGGATTGGCTTCAGCAACATGCCCGTGACGAACGCTGCGATGTCTGCCGTACCAAGCGTCAATTCAGGTCATGCCTCTGCGGTGATGAACTGGATCAGGCAGGGGACATCAGCGTTATCGATTAGTTTGTTCAGCACGATCCTCTCTGCGCAGACGATTGCTCATTTGGAGGACGGAGTATCGTCCAAAACCATTGCGCTGTCGCTTAGCGTTCAGGATGTTTTCCATCTGGGGACGATTATTATTATTTGCTCTATCCCACTTACGCTATTGCTGCGGAAACGAAAGGCAGCTGCAGTACAATAAGAAAGAGCGCCGATTGCGGCGCTCTTTCTTATTTCATGGAAGTTAAAATACATGTGCGCCTTCCAAGGCGACCTTAATTTTGCCGTTAGTCTCCAGCACCTTCACCTTTACTTTGCGGCCAGGCTGATACTGAGGAATATTAACCATATAAATGGCGGTTTTAATGATGGCGCGATAAGGATCTGCATGCTCTCTTGGAATCGTTAATCCGATAAAAACCTCAGGATGACCGTTAATCTCCGTATTGGTTTTTTGTATGGAGCTCACAGTCGCGTCAAAGGATTCGCCATGTTTCAAAATAAATTTAGTTTCCCGAGTATCCTTAAACGATTGCCGAATGACGATGAAGGCAAGCAGGAAAAGCGGCACGGAAATGAGGGTAATGACAACTAAGGTGATACTTTCATTTGTACTCACGAATCACCAACTTTCATGGATCATGAACGGTATAGCTT
Organism: Paenibacillus sp. 2TAB26; assembly: GCF_052115145.1. Taxonomy (NCBI): domain Bacteria; kingdom Bacillati; phylum Bacillota; class Bacilli; order Caryophanales; family Paenibacillaceae; genus Paenibacillus; species Paenibacillus sp. 2TAB26. The sequence goes on along the minus strand of NZ_JBFRGC010000016.1, from coordinate 34,074 downwards.
CATGCTGACTCTAAGCTTTTATAATCCTAGAAGAAGCATAACACAACCAATTCAACATGAAAATATTTCCAAAGCCTTATTAAGGAATAGGTACTTTAGCAGCTGTCAAAGTCGTAAACAGTTTATTTTGTACGATAAAAAAAGGCTGTTTCATGAGGTCATTTGACCCGAAACAGCCTTTCTGCTCCTATTCTAGTAATATTTCTATAGGAATGGCGTCTTTTTTACAAAGCTTTGTGCGAGATGGTCAGCATGTAGATCTTTGTCGTTTTTCTTATAGTTTTCAAGAACGTCGATCAAATAATCGTCTGCTGGGTTGTTGGAGCGGAAAATAAACTGCTCTTCATTCTCGATATGTACATCATGTCCGCATTGTTTCAGGACTTCTTGATAATCTTGAACAGTTGGTTTTGTGTTTTCTTCTAGGTACATGAGTCCGGTTAGCGTCTTGGTTGCCGAGCCATGCATAATTTTGAAATGAACGGTATGTTCTTTTTTCATACCCATTCCCTCCTAAGTGTAGAAACGATGTGTTGTTATTATTATAATATGCTCCAAAAGGCATAGGAAAGCATGTCATTTGTGAAAGCTTCATGAAAGTATCGTTATGTTGAGTCGTTCGGGCTGCATTTATAGCATTTATATGAGTAAAAAGCTGCATCGTCCTCGGACGGCGCAGCTTTTTAATATCATGCCATTTTTGGCGAAATAATTACTTATACTTGTGCTACTTTGATAAGATTGGTTGCCCCGGCTTGGCCGATTGGCACGCCAGCGGAAAGCACGATAATATCGCCTGTATCAATAAGCCCAGTCAGCTTGGCATTGCGGATAGCGGACTCGAACATTTCGTCTGTTGTTGTTACTGCATCGCCTTTAACCGGAATAACGCCGGAGAGCAAGCAAATTTTTGGAAGCACATGATCATGCTGCGTTATCGCGATAATTGGTGACATCGGACGGTACTTGGATACCATGCGAGCAGTAAAGCCGCTTTCCGTTGAAGTAAGAATTGCTTTGGCGCTCAGCTCAAGCGAGGAGCTAACGACACCTTGGCTAATTACCTCCGTAATGTTCGTGCTTTGCTGCGATCTCTTTTTATCGAATTGCTCTTTATAATCGATCATGGATTCCGCTTTTCTTGCGATGGAAGCCATTGTCCGTACGGATGGGATAGGGTATTTTCCAGCAGCTGTCTCGCCGGATAGCATCACGACGTCAGCGCCTTGAATAACCGCATTGGCTACGTCGCTTACTTCAGCCCGAGTTGGACGCGGGTTAACCTGCATCGATTCGAGCATATGTGTAGCAACGATAACCGGCTTGCCTACAAGATTACATTTGTTGATCATCTCACGCTGCATCATCGGCACGTCTTCGATCGGTACCTCTACGCCTAGATCGCCACGCGCAACCATAATGCCATCGGATGCTTCGATAATTGCATCAAGGTTTTGCATGCCCTCAGCGTTCTCAATTTTGGAAATGATTTGTACATGGCTTGCATTTGCTTCTTCAAGAATGTTGCGGATTTCCAAAATGTCCTCTGCTTTTCTTACGAAGGAAGCAGCAATGATCTCAACATTATGTTTGATGCCAAAATGAATATGCACCACATCGCGCTCCGTTACGCCTGGCAGCGTCGTTTTGATGCCTGGCAGGTTAACGCCTTTGCGAGGTTTCAATATGCCGCCGCTCACGATTTTGCAACGAATATCGTTACCTTCAACCGACAATACCGTCAGATCAACAAGTCCATCATCAATGAGAATCCGGTCGCCTGTTTTTACGACAAGCGGAAGCTCGGAATAGTTTACAGGAAGACGAGTTGCATCGCCGAGTACATCCTCCGTTGTGAGAATCAATTCTTCACCGATAACCAGCTCGCAAGACGCTTCCTTCAGCTTGCCGATCCGCACCTCAGGACCTTTAATATCCATCATAATGGGAACAAAAGTGTTCAGCTCGCGTGCAGCCTGCCGTATATTGTTCATTCGCATAACGTGATCTTCTAATTCGCCGTGAGCCATATTCAGTCTACCAACGGTCATCCCTGCTTGGATCATTTCTTTAATCGTCGAAACGGAGTCGCAAGCGGGCCCCATTGTACAAATAATTTTTGTTTTTAGCATGTTGTAGGCCTCCTTATTTTTTTCATTGTAACGTGAAAAGTCGAAAGGAGATAAGAACTATAGTACAATGAATGTACAATAGTACGGTTCTAAGGAGCGTTCATTATGCTATCAATTATGGATGTGCATCAGGACAACGGGGCGGATTGGTACGAGGAAGGTGAGGGGCGCATGTTATCCTTTCATCTCTCGTTAGTGACTTATGGGAAATGTGTATATTGGGTGAACGAGGAGAAGGTGATTTTGGAAAAAGGAGATTTGCTCCTTATACCGGGGCATATTCCATACTATGGGAAAAGCATTCCAACGGTCGTCCACACGAAGTATGTGGTCAATTTTTGCAAAATCGCTACCGAGTGCAGCCTTCCTCTGCTTCAGCTGGAAGAGCCGTTAAAGCAACGGCTCGGGCGCTTTGAAGTGATACAGGAGAGGCTGCGGGGAGTTTGGACACAATACAAGGAGAAACCGCCTTATTATGAACTCATGGCAGAAGCGCTGCTTACGGAAGCGCTGGTTTATCTCAATCAAGAGAAGGATCGCGGAATGATTTCCTCGGACAAGCATCGGCGTGTTGACAGCATGAAGCAATATATTTCGACGCATTATCGCGAGAGGGTGACGAAGGAGGAGCTGGGGGATGTCATTAATACGACACCGAATTATGCGGCTACTTTGTTTAAGGCGGTTACGAACCAGACGATCAGCGAATATGTACACAATCAGCGAATGAAGACGGCGATCTACATGCTGACCGAATCGCAGCTGATGATTAGTGAAATCGCCGACTATTTAGGATATAACGATGTTTCGTATTTTTATCGCATATTCAAGCGCATTGTTGGCAGCTCTCCATCTGATTTCCTGCATGAGCGCTCTTCAACCGTTTAATTGATTTTTATCAAGTTTAAAAAACTTCACTGACGGGGGATGTCAGTGAAGTTTTTTTATAATAGGGGTATTCAGACATTACAAAAGGAGTGTTTATTATGCAGACAAAAAAAGTATATCTTTATGTTTTTGATACGATGGCAGATTGGGAAGTAGGTTATTTAACTGCTGAACTTAACTCGGGGAGATATTTTAAAAAGGAGGCAGCACCTTTAGAAGTTATTACAGTCGGCGTGGATAAAAATCCTGCTACTACAATGGGCGGATTGAAAATATTGCCTGCTATTTCTGTTGAAGAGTGTAGTTTGGAAAGTACGGATGTACTCGTTCTTCCAGGCGGAGATACTTGGATGGAACCCATTCACGAGCCTATATTGAAAAAAGCTTCAAAAGCATTAGAAGAAGGAACAGTAGTTGCAGCGATTTGTGGCGCTACAATGGGACTTGCAAAGATGGGATTGCTTGACTCAAGAAGACATACAAGTAACGATCTCGAATATTTGAAAATGATTTGTCCTAATTATACGGGAGAAAAATATTATGAAACGGAGCCTGCAGTAACAGATGGAAACTTAGTTACTGCATCTGGTATAGCCCCGCTGGAGTTTGCGATGCATGTACTGCAGCTGTTGGATGTTTTTGCGCCAAATACATTACAGGCTTGGTTTAAGCTTTATCAGACTCATGAATCAAAATATTTCTTTGAATTAATGGATTCCGTATCGTAATGAATCCCGGCGCGGCCGGTTCAGGAATACCAAAGACAACGCAATGACCGTGAGGATAATTCCGAGCACGTGAAATCCCTCGAAGCTGAACGTATCGCCCATAACGATACCTATCAGCAATGAGGAGAGGATGGTTCCAAAGTATCTGGATGTATTAAATAATCCGGATGCTACACCGATTATTTCTTTTGGAGAGCTTTGGAACAAGGATGCTTGCATCCCTACATTGTTCAGCCCATTGCTAATACCGAATGCAGCCAAAGCTAGACATACGCTAATAACCGGTGAATTTTGATTCAATGTGACGAGCCACACTGACCCAAGTGTCATGAGTATGGCAGATACCAGCAATGCTGGTCTTGGTCCTGATTTATCGATCCATCGTCCTGCGATTGGAGAAGTAACTAGCGAGCATAAGCCTAAGCTTAGCATGAGAATCCCGGTTTGGAACTCACTGACATGGCGTACCATTTGCAAGTAGGAAGGTAGCCCGAAAAAGAGCGAGTAATATAGTACGTTAACGAGCATGAATTCTACATTTACCCAAGTCATCGCTGGATATTTGGCGAATGTGCGCAGTGGAATAAAAGGTGACGCCGTTTTTAACTCATGTCGAACGAATGCCCCAAGTGCAGCAAGTCCGACCAGCAAGGCAATGACATTTCCGAATGAGAGATGCCCAGATGATTTGGCTGAGAGCAATGAAGCGAGCAGGGCAACCAGACCTACTGTAAAGAGCAGGATTCCTGACGCATCTATCAAATCAAACCACATACGAAAAGACATGTCCTTTGCAGCGTGCATTTGCGGTTCATCCATAGGAATCGTTCTCCATGCTAATAGAAAGCTAGCTATCGCAAATGGAATATTGACGAAAAAGATAGCCGTCCAATCCCACGAATGAATCAAGATCCCGCCAATAAAGGGTCCTATGGCTGCCGCTCCCGATAGAAAGATGGACAAAACAGACAGCGCAGTCGCTTGTTTCTCTGTAATATGAATGCGTACAATGGCCATTCCAACGGCAACCATCATGCTTGTTCCAATGGCTTGCACAATGCGGAACACAATGAGCCATCCGAAGTTTGGTGACAGCGGAGCTAGTAATGACGCAACGAAGGCTACAACAAGGCCGGCAAGAAAGATCTTCCTGCGCCCGAATAAATCGCTGGCCTTTCCCATAATAGGTTGAGCGATGCTGCTTGCAATGTAAAAGGAAAAAATAATCCAAGAAACACTTGTAAAATCAAGTTGGAATACATGCTGCAGACGTGGAATAGCAACTGAAACCATCGAAGAATTTAATGGGTTCAATAGTATTCCTAGACCAACAGAGATCATTAACCACCTGCTGCGAACACTCATTTTTGAATCGCCCCCAAATCGTATTAATGTCATCGTACTTGAAATCATTTATTCATTCCAACGCATTTGATGCTATAATCTCATTGACTTGAGGGAATGAATGGGGGAGCAAAATGGAACTTCTTCAACTGCAATATTTTCTTACGGTAGCTCGTTTGGAGCATATGACCGAAGCTGCACGCAATCTGCACGTTACTCAGTCTTCACTAAGCAAAACGATTGGGCGCTTGGAGGAGGATTTAGGGGTTCCCTTATTCGATCGAATAGGGAGGAATTTGCGATTGAATGAGTATGGCAGCCTATTCCTCCGCCGTGCAGAAAGGGCATTGTTTGAATTGGAGCAGGGGAAGCAGGAGCTTAGCGATTTATCCAGCCCGGAACATAGCACGCTCAAATTAGCAGTGACCACTGCAAGCAAATTGCCCAATATCCTTCGTGAGTTTCGGAAAAAACGTCCTGATATTCAATTTCATGTGCAAATGCTCACCACACAGGAAATGGTTACGCTTCTGGATAGAGGAGAAGTGGATTTTTGCTTGTCCTCGCCTCCTATAGAAGGGGATGATATCGAATGTCAAATCGTGTTTATCGACCCGATCCTTGTAGCTGTTCCAAAGGGGCATCGGCTGGCAGATCGAAGCAGCGTATCTTTGGCAGAGCTAAGGGATGAATGGTTTGTCGGAGTGAAAAAAGGTTACGGTACGCGCGATTTAGTTGACTCTTTATGCGAATCGATTGGATTTGTACCAAAATATGTGTATGAGGGGGATGAACCTGCAAGGCTTAGCATGCTTGTAGAGGCCGAAATAGGTATAGCCTTCATACCCAGCACGGCAAGGAATTCGCGGGAACAAATCCATTATCTCCAAATAGAGAATCACGAATTAGTACGGGAGATAGCGCTATTATGGCATAGGAATCGGTATATTTCGCGAGCTGCTCTGGAATTTCGTGAGGTCGTTGCAGCGTATTTTGAAGCGTTATCCAAACAAAGCATTTAAGCGTGTTCACCACTAATTCATCATAAAAGGCTGCCGGCGACGGCAGCCTTCTTGAAATGCATGATCTGGCTTTTCCAAGCTAATCAGAAATATTTCGGGTATAGTATTCGATGATATCTTTGCGGCGAATAATACCAAGAAAGACACGATCGATGTCTACGACGGGAACGAAGTTCTGATCGGCCGCCAGCGCCAGCATATCGTCCAAATCGGCGTTGATCGCGACACATTCGACTTTCATCCGTTTTTTGATGGAGACGACAGGAATTTCGTGCATTGTATCGAAGGTGAGGCCGGGTGTGGCTTTCAACTTCCATAACAAATCCCCTTCGGAAAGTGTTCCGAAATATAAGCCATTGTCGTCCAAGATCGGAATGGCTGTATAGTGGCTAGCCTCTAATTTATCTATGGCTTCTTTCATATTAGAGGATGTCATGAGGTATGAGACCTCGTTTTTTGGAAATAGAAACGATTTGATGTCCATTGAATCACGCTCCTTTGGTATATTAAAGCATATTTTGTCCGATGGTGCATGTGGAAGTGACTGGGCACGTCTAAAATGATCGAATAAAAATGCTAAAAATTATGCTTATTTCCATGAATACTTGGCTGCAGTTGACTTATTGGAACATTCGAATTACAATTTACCCATAAATAGGCTTTGACCAAAGACATGATTACCTTATACGAGCTGTCCAGAGAGAGAGGCTAAGGCTGAGAGCTTCTCCAGCAACCGATTGTGTAATTACCCCTTTGTAGCCGTGTTATTGAACCCGCTGTTTGCACAAAGCGATTGTAAATAACACCGATTCATCCTCGTTACCGGGTGCTCAATAAGGATCTTGCTGTAACTTTAAGTCTGGCGGATAGCCAGTCATATAAAGCAGCAGATCGAATGAGGGTGGAACCACGAGCTGAACGCACTCGTCCCTTGGTGGGAGAGATGTGTTTTTTTTGCGTTCAACTACATTCGATCGGAGGCTGCATGATGAGTATTGCAATTACATTACCGGATGGAACAGTTAAGGAGTATCCACGGGGGACAACCGCCGCGCAATTGGCGGAATCAATCAGTACTGGCCTTGGCAAAAATGCAGTCGCGGGAAAAGTCGATGGCAGGCTCGTCGATCTGAACGAGCCCATCCTAGCAAGCAGCAGCGTTGAAATTATAACGCTTGATGGTGCTGATGGTTTAGCGATTTACCGTCACAGTACAGCGCATGTGATGGCACAAGCCATAAAGCGTATCTATGGGGAAAAGACTGTGAAGCTTGGGATTGGTCCTGTTATTGAGGATGGCTTCTACTATGACATTGATATCGAGAAGCCGTTGTCTACAGATGATCTTGCTGCGATAGAAGCGGAGATGAGCAAGGTTATTCAAGAAAACCTGCCTATTACGCGTCGTGAAGTGAGTCGCGAGGAAGCGACAGCTTTATTCGCACAGGAGGAAGAGCCGCTCAAGCTGGAGTTAATTCGTGATTTGCCGGACGATTCCATTATTTCGCTGTATGAGCAAGGCGAGTTTGTTGACCTTTGCCGCGGTCCTCATTTACCTTCCACAGGACGCATCAAGGCGTTCAAGCTGCTAAGTGTAGCAGGCGCTTACTGGCGTGGCAATTCGGACAACAAAATGCTGCAGCGCATATATGGCACGTCGTTCCCGAAAAAGGCGCAGCTTGATGAGCATTTGCACCTGCTGGAGGAAGCGAAGAAGCGTGATCACCGCAAGCTGGGCAAGGAATTGGAGCTTTTCATGTTCTCAGAAGAGGCGCCGGGCATGCCGTTCTACCTGCCGAACGGCATGACAATTCGTACGGAGCTGGAGAGCCTGATTCGCGAGAAGCAGTGGCAGCGGGATTATGAGGAGGTACGCACGCCATTTATGATGAACCAGCGGATGTGGGAGCAATCGGGTCACTGGGATCATTATAAGGACAATATGTATTTTACAAATGTGGATGACACGGCTTATGCGCTAAAACCGATGAACTGCCCGGGGCATATGCTGATTTTCAAAAACAGTCTGCACTCGTATAGAGAGCTTCCGATTCGGATGTCGGAATTTGGCCAGGTTCATCGCCATGAGTACTCGGGTGCTCTGAACGGCATGATGCGGGTGCGTACGTTTTGCCAGGATGATGCTCATATATTCGTGCGGCCTGATCAGATTGAAGCAGAGATCAGCCATGCGATCGCATTGATCGACCATATCTACGGCGTATTCGGTTTTGATTTCAAAATTGAGCTGTCGACTAGACCAGAGGACTCAATGGGTTCCGAGGAGCTATGGGATCAAGCGGAGCAATCACTGCGCAGCGTACTGGTCAGCCGCAATATTCAATATCGCGTAAATGAGGGCGACGGTGCATTTTATGGGCCAAAAATCGACTTTCATATCCTCGATGCTTTGAAGCGGAGCTGGCAATGCGGCACGATTCAGCTTGATTTCCAAATGCCTGAGAAATTTGATTTGTCCTATATTGGCGAAGACAACCAGAAGCATCGCCCTGTCGTTATTCATCGTGCGGTATATGGATCGATTGATCGTTTTATCGGTATATTGACAGAGCATTATTCAGGAGCATTCCCATTATGGCTCGCACCTGTTCAGGTTAAGCTGCTGCCTGTCTCGGAGAAATATATCGATTATGCCTTGCAGGTGAAGGAAGCACTCGCTGAAGCGGGCATTCGCACTAAAGTGGATACACGGAATGAGAAGCTGGGTTATAAAATTCGCGAGGCTGGCCTTGAAAAGGTGCCTTACACATTGGTACTCGGTGAAAGTGAGAAAAACGCGGGCAGCGTTGCCATCAGGAAAAGAGGCGAAGGTGATCTCGGATCACTAGCGATTGCTGAGGTTGTACAGCGGATTAAGGATGAGGTGCAGGCTAAATCGTAAGATGGCTAGCGCGGCTGCAGCATGGTGCAATAACGGAGCGGCAGCCGTTCCACGTTGGAATTGGTCATCCATGGAAGAGCTAGCGCTTGAATGACAAATAAAATCGTTGACAGAAGCAATGAATATAATCTATAGTAAGCTCATCGGAATTATAAGAAATCGAGCTGATTAGACGACTAAAAGCTCTTATTTCACGGAACGGCGCAAACAGCCGGCATCGTGGAATAAGAGCTTTTCTGTTTTTCTAGACATGTAATCAGCTTGAAAAACAAATAGGAAGCAGGGGAGATCATATGAAACAAAAGATCGTATTGATTATGCTGACACTGGTATTAACCGCTGTGCTTGCCGCGTGCGGCAACAAATCAGAATTGAGCGGTGCAGAGGGAGAAGGAGAGAAAGCGAAGCTTAAGGTAGGCATTTCGGCAGGCGTTGAGGAAGAGATTTGGAAACAGGTGCAGGAAGTTGCGGCTAAGGATAACCTCGATATTGAGCTTGTTGTATTCAATGACTATGTACAGCCGAATAAAGTGCTGGCGGAAGGCGAGCTTGATGCCAATGCATTCCAGCATGAGCCGTATCTCGATCAATTCAAGAAGGATAACAACCTTGATTTGGTGAAGATCGCAAACACGCTTAATTTTCCAATCGGCTTCTACTCCAAAAAAATCAAAGACGTTTCTGAAATAAAGGAAGGCGATGTCATCGGCCTGCCTAATGATCCGACGAATGGCGCACGCGCGTTGATTCTATTTGAAAATGCTGGACTGATCAAGTTAAAAGAAGGCGTTGGCATTAAAGCGACTGTTCGCGACATCGCAGAAAACAAGCTCAAATTGAAATTTGAGGAGCTGGATGCAGCATTCATACCGAAAGCGCTTGGCGATCTGACGGCGGCAGTAATCAACACCAACTATGCGGTAGAAGCGGGTTTTGTGCCAACGAAGGATGCCATTTTTATTGAGCCAAAGGATTCTCCTTGGGTAAATATTATTGCAGTAAGAACCGAGGACAAGGATAAGCCGGTATTCCAAAGATTGATTAAGGCTTATCATTCCGACCAAGTCAAGAAATTCGTAGAAGAAAAATACGGCACGTACATTGTCGCATCTTGGTAACTCGAAAATAGACCTTGGTCTCTTCTTAGATGAAGAGACCTTTTTAACATTTTAGCAGAGGCGGGGTTGTACAGTGATCTGGATCGAAAATGTCAGCAAAACGTATCAACAGGGCAAACAGAACATCCATGCAATTAAGGACGCGAATCTGCATATTCGTAAAGGGGAAATTTTTGGCATTATCGGCTACAGCGGAGCAGGCAAAAGCACGCTTCTGCGCTGCATCAACTATTTGGAGCGGCCGACTGCTGGCAGTATACGTATAAATGACACGGATCTGGCATCGCTTAGCGAGCAGGAACTGCGCATTATGCGGCGGAAAATCGGGATGATTTTTCAAAACTTTAACTTGCTTATGTCGAGTACCGTCTATGAAAATATAGCTTCTCCGCTCGTGCTTGCAGGTGTCCCCAAAAAACAAATTGAAGCAAGGGTAAGCGAGCTGCTGAAGCTTGTGGAACTTACGGATAAACGAGACAGCTACCCCGCTCAATTGTCTGGAGGGCAGAAGCAGCGTGTGGCGATTGCAAGGGCGCTTGCCAACGAGCCGGAAATCTTGTTATGCGATGAAGCGACATCGGCACTTGATCCGCAGACGACCGATTCGATCTTGCATTTGCTGCTCGACATTCATCGTTCCTATGGGATTACGATTGTGCTGATTACCCATGAGATGTATGTGTTGAAAAAGATATGTGATCGAGCAGCCGTTATGGAGAACGGCATCATTGTAGAGCAGGGCTCTATTTTGGAGCTGTTTACGAAACCGCAAACGGATACGACCAAAAAATTTACGAAAAGCGTGTTTGATGCGGATTTGCCGCAGGAGCTGCTTTACAAAGCCAACCACCCTGCAGAGCCGAAACATCTGCTTCGCATCTCTTTCATTGGCGAAACCGTAAGCGAGCCTATACTCGCAGATTTGACGCTGCGCTATCAGCTTCGGCCAAGCATTTTGTACGGGAATATAACGAAAATTAAAGATACCATATTTGGTTTTCTCTTAATTAGTTTGCCGGGCGAATCGACTGCCATAGAAGAAGGAATTGCATACATGGTACAAAACGGAATGCAGGTGGAGGTGCTTAAGCATGCTGGATAGCTTCTTCAGAAGCCTCGCCGAGAACCATGATCTATACACGGAAGCGCTAGGGGAAACGGCGGCGATGGTTGTCTATTCCTTGTTTTTCTCCACTATTATTGGCTTGTTTCTGGGCATTTGCCTAGTCGTGCTGCGTCCAAATCATATTTATGAGAACAAGGTGCTCTATCATCTGTTAAACGCAGTCATCAATGTGCTGCGGTCTGTCCCGTTCATCATTATTTTGATAGCGATCATTCCTATTACGAAATGGATTGTGCATACGACAATCGGGGTGAAAGGAGCAATCGTTCCGCTTGTCTTTTATACTGCGCCTTATATTGCGAGGCTTATCGAATCGGCTTTGCTGGAGGTGAATCCCGGTGTTATTGAAGCATTTCAAGCGATGGGAGCCTCGCGCCGGCAAATCATTTGGCGGGTTATTTTGAAGGAAGCAAGACCTGGGATCGTGCTTGGTTTAACCATCGCAACGATTGGATTAATCGGCGCAACAGCGATGGCGGGTGTACTTGGCGCAGGCGGTTTAGGCGATGTGGCGATTAGGTACGGCTACCAGCGCTGGGAGCCTGACGTGATGTACGTTTGCGTCATTATTCTTATTTTGCTCGTGCAGCTGATGCAGTCAGCGGGCAACCGCATATCAAAGAAGCTGCGCAAGCACTAGTTGAAACGTTATAGCGGTCTGCCCACATTCTACGAATGAACTCCTGATATAATCGGGAGTTTTTTTCGTTTATCCATTCATCCTGCGATTGCAAACCATTTCGCAGCTTTAACGGCTTTTTTATAAGCAGCTTGTATGGTACTATCGATGGGCAATAAAAGAAAGCGCTTCATTATAGCTTGCGTTAAAATAGAAATGAGGACAACTGGGGAACGAGGGGATACGGTGTTCAGATCGCTTGATAAGAAAATGAAAATTATTTTGCTATCGGTCATTGTTTTATATGTAATCTTGTCCAGCATGCTCGTATTTCGGACCATGGAGAACAAAAGCTCGGAAATGCAGCGTCAGCTTTCCCTTCAATATACAGGCCAACAGCACAAAAACGCCCAGCTGTTTATGAAATGGATGGAGGAAATGGCTAGTTTGGTGACAAACAATACAGCCGTTCATGCTTCCCTCACAAGCAGCGAATATGACAATACCATTCCGCCGATATTGGACGGCATGATTTCATCCAACCTCTATATTTTAGATATGGTGATGTACGGGAATAGCGGCAGCGTGTACGCATCAAGCAACGTATCAGCGATACGCTCGTTCCAGGAGACTCAGAAGCTTCCCGAATATACGAAGTTTTTAAGCTCAGATTTAACGTCCGAATGGATTGTACAAGCTTCGAGCTCGCTCGTGTACAAGAACACAGATCCACGCAGAAAGCTGGTTTATGTGGCCAAAATCATCGATACAAACGAGAAGATAACGGGCCTGCTTCTCATGAATGTGGATTTGAAGAAGATGAGCAGCTTCTATCATGCCGACGATCCTGAATTGTATGGCCGTCATCCTACCTATATTATTACGCATGATCATGCGATTTTGAATGCAAATGGCTTGCAGGAAGAGCCTAACGATGTGATTTGGGAAACGCTGCAGGAGGATACACAAAAAGAAGCGAATGAGGAAATGACGATCAATCAGACGGAAGAGGGCATTGTTTTGTTATATCGCTTGTATCATTCTGATGATCGAATCGCGATTCTAATCTCAGGCGAGCCGATCAAAAGCGAACTCCGACTGCTAAGAAATACGCTGATCGGAGTTGGCGCTTTTATTTTGGCACTATTTTTTATACTGATTAAGCGGCTGTCTCGCAGCATTCTAGATCCATTAAAGGATTTGTACAAACAAATGCGCAGACATCATGAGATTTGATCTAGGCTGAGGCGAATCCGAATAAGGGCAGTCGTTCCTTTTCCGGGTTCGCTCGTTATCGTGAGCCCCGATTCCTTGCCATATTCGAGCTTAATCCTCTCGTCAACGTTTCTGAGGCCGTAACCGCTTTGAAACAACACATTTTTGTCGGTGCTTTGAATGTTGGATTTGCTTTTGAACCCTACCCCGTCATCCTTAATTTCAAAATACAGATAGGTTTCGTCTCGCCAGCTTTTAACCTCGACTAATCCCTTTCCTTGTTTCTCACTCATGCCATGTTTAATGGCGTTCTCCACTAATGGCTGAAGAATAAGCTTCAAGATGCGAATTTTCCGAAGCGGCTCTGGGATATCGTAGGTGACATCATATTTGTCTGGAAAACGCATCAGCTCAACGGTTACAAAGCTTTTTACCAGCCGAATCTCTTCCTCAACGGGAATATGCTTGTCCCCTTTATGCAGGCTGATTCGGAAGAAGGTCGCTAACGCAGAAATCATTCTCTCGATTTCAGGTTGTTTTTTCAGCCTGGCCGTCCAAGTGATCGCATCGAGCGTATTGTACAAAAAATGCGGATTGATTTGCGATTGCAAAGCGGTTAGCTCCATCACTCGCTGCTTTTCCTTTTCCTCATTGTTTTCGTGAATGAGGTTGTTGATTCGGTCGATCATCGTGTAATAGCTGTTTTCAAGCTCACTGATTTCGTCGCTCGGTTTATTTCGATCATTCATGAGCTGCAGCCCGGACTTTCCTATCGCACCCAGCTTCTTTGTCAGATTGAAGACAGGCTCCGTAATTTTGGATGCCAAATAAAAAGATAGAGCTAAGAGACCAACAAAAACGAGCAAAGCGAAATATAGCGCGTTGCGGTTTCCTTCCGTAATCGCTGCAAACAATTGTGGCCGCGATACAACGGAAACAAGCTTCCAGCTGACGCCGAATCGGTTCAGGCGGTCGCTCAGTGGATACGTGCTCAAAACATAGTTTTCATGCCCCGATGATACGTTTCGATAACCTGCCGTTTCTCCGGGATGGAACGAATCCGATTCCAGAAGAGTATTGCCGACCACCCGTTTATCCGGATGTGAAATCACTTCATTAGTGACCGAGGCAATATAGGAATAGCCTAGCCCCTCAAACGCTGGCTTATAAAGATTAAACAGCGAAGATTCCTTCACATAGACGAGAATCGTACCAATGTTTTGGCCAGTATTGAAATTGCGATATTTTTGTCCGAAAACGATATAGGCGTCACCTTTAGCGTTATGCTTCACCTTACCGATAACAGGTAAAATAGACTCCTCGATTTTGGATAGCAGCAGGTCATCCGGATCTTCAAAAATTTCTGTATCGGCGACATATCGGTAACGGGTGCCTTCATTTGTAATGACCACCACGTCGCCGATCAGCTCGTTCTTGGCGACGATGCCTTCCATCAGCGAACGAATACGCGTTTTTTTCTCATCCTCTGCAATGGACGAGTCGCTGATCAGGCGGTAAATGTCTGTATTGACGAGGAAACGGAGCGAAAGCATTTGGATATCATCGACGATCAGCTCTAAGCTGAGTCCGATCTCTTTTTGAATATTGCCAATGTGATTGTACAAATTGTTTTTGAGATACGTGTGCGCGTAAATGTTGAACACACCCAGCATCAAAGTGAGATGCAGCGTCAATCCGGCGATGATGACAAAGACGATTCGGGTTCTAATGTTCATTTTACGCAAAATAGAGGACGACTTGTCGCTGCGATCCTGCTTATTGTTGATATTTGGCATATTCGCTAGGAGACATCCCGGTCATTTTGCGGAAAATTTGGCTGAAATATTTGGAATCGCCGAAGCCAACATGCAGACCGACCTCATAAACGCGGTAGGAGGAGTAGCGCAGCAAACGCTTAGCCTCATCGATGCGATATTCCGTCAGGCACTCATAAAACGTTTTGTTCAGATCCTTCCTAAACAAATGCATCAGATGAGTTGGGCTGACATGAACCTTCTCGGCAACCATGTCGGCTGTAATGTTATCTGCATAATGAAGTCTAATATAGGCGAGCGCGTCCCGAACCTCGCGTCTTGAGCCTGAACGTTCATTTTCTGATTCGAATAAGACGCCGCCTAATCCAGAGATGGATTTGCGTGCCGCCTCGCGTGCTTTCACAAAAGCAGTGTGTATGCCAGTATAGCGGTCAGCTGCTTCAGTGAAGCCTACCGTCAATTGGAAGCCGGCGGAGTCTTTTATTTCTTTAATGACAGCGTAACCAAAAGTGTACATGGTGGATGCAAAATCGATGATTGGCAGGCTCGAAGCCGTGATGACTGTCCATTCTGTCGGTGCACTTTGCAAAACAGCTATAGTATTCACTGAATGGTTGTTTAAGATCTGGCGAATTTGCTGTTCAATTGCCGACCATTTGGATTGATCCACAAAATCTATCGCTGTAACGGTGTCTGGAATGATAGAGATGACAGCAGCAATCAGCTTATCCTCAGGCGCAATCGCGATATTCAGCCAATCATATTTCTCCTGAATCAATGTGGTGTCAGAGAGTCGCCCGTAAAATAAATCAAGCCAAAATTGCGAGGAGATGGCGCTCTCTTCTTTTTTATATTTTTGAAATTGCATGCGGTTTGCTCGTTTTTCAATCGTTTGCCGCCCAATTTGCTGGACCGTTTCTGCCAGCTCATCGATATTTACCGGCTTAAGCAGATAACTGGCTGCGCCATGGCGAAGCGCCTCCTGGGCATATTGAAACTCATCGTATCCACTGAGCACAATAACGCCGCAATGCAGATTATGCTCTTTTATTTTCTCCAAAAACTCCAGCCCGTTCATATAAGGCATACGCACATCAGTCACAATGACATCGGGCTGATGAAGCAGTGCGAGCTCCAGCCCTTCCACGCCATTGCTTGCATCTCCAATAATCTCTACCCCATATTCGGCCCAATCGATGGTCTCGCGGATTCCTGTCCGAACTAAATATTCGTCGTCGACGATAAGCGCTTTCAACATGGTGTCCGACTCCCCCATAACCCATTGTTGTCGATCCATTTTATTATAATATATCGTCTTTATTTCGTCAGTGCCATGGAAGGTTCCGACAGAATAATCCACCCTTTCGCAGGATAACAACCTACTGGCAAATCTTTTTACTGTGCTACCATGAGCTAAAGCAGCGATTGCCATGAAGAAGGGAGAACAACGTTAGCAGCAATCGGAGCTTATATTTCACACCATGTCAAACCATTTCGCAGGGTTGAAGGATGTCACTCTTCGCAAGGAAGCGTTATCATTTTAATTAAATACATCATTTAGGAAAGGAAGCCAACATGAGCGTAAACGCCGGTACACCCACGTATACTCCTAAGCAGAAAAAATCGACTTTTTTTATGTATTGGATGAAGGAATGGTCCTCGTGGCTTTTAATTATTCCCACGCTGCTTTTTTTCTTTTTCTTTTCATGGCAGCCGTTATTGTCAGGTATTTGGTTATCCTTTTTTAAGACAAAGGGATTTAAAGCGGAATCATTTATCGGGCTGCAAAATTATATAGATGTCATCACCAATTCGGTATTCCAGCAAACCTTGATCAATACGTTTATGTACGTTTTTTGGTCTCTTGTTATTGGATTTGTCATTCCGATCGTAGTTGCTGTCATGATTAATGAAATGCGGCATTGGAGCTCTTTTTTCCGGTTTTCGGCTTTTTTCCCAAGCATGATTCCGGGAATTGCAGCATCGATGCTGTGGATGTTCCTCTTTGAGCCGAGTGAGAACGGTTTGGTCAATAAAATAATAGGCATGGTCGGCATTCATCCGCAGGGGTGGCTGCAGGACCCAAGCTTGACGATTATTACGATCGTGCTCACGATCACATGGAGAAGCTTCGGGGCAACAACGCTTCTATTTCTAGCCAGTTTACAGGGTGTGAATAGTGAGCTGTATGAGGCGGCTTCAATTGATGGCGCAGGCATATGGCGAAAATTTTGGAACATTACGCTACCGCAAATTTCACCTTTAATCGGCTTAACGCTGATTTTGCAAATTAGCGGCGTTTTCCAAATTTTCAATGAGCCTCTCGTTTTGACAGAGGGCGGCCCTAATAATTCGTCGATGACTCTGCAGCTGCAAAGCTACTTCTATGCCTTCCGATATTTCGAGGCGGGTCATTCGGTGGCACTCGGCGTCATTACCTTTATGATTTTGATGGTTATGACCGTCTACTATTTCAAATTGCAGAAAAAATGGGACAAGGAGTAAGGAGTGAGTAAATGAAAACGGCTAAATCATCAGGAATTATTGGGGATCTGGAATACAAAATACCTAAGGTTAAAATTATGTATTGGTTATTTTTTGCGATCATGACGATCATTTCACTCGTATGCCTTCTGCCTCCTGTCTGGGTTATTTTGTCCAGCTTCAAGGATGTGAAGGAGTTTTACGAAATTCCGCCTACCATTATTCCGCGGTCTTTTCACATCGAGAAGCTTTGGGACACATGGAATGAGTTCAAGTTTATGCGTTATTATGTGAATACGTCCTATGTGACGATTGGAACGCTTGTATTTACGGTGTTGTTTAATGGATTGGCAGGTTACTTTTTCTCTAAGCTGAAGCCAAAAGGAAGCGCCTTTTTCTTTTTGCTCATTCTTTGGACAGTGCTGCTGCCGAGTACAGTCGGAATTGTTCCTTTGTTCGGCAATATTGTCGATTTTCCACTGTTCCATATTAACTTTACGAATACGTATTGGCCTTTATGGTTTTTGGCGGCGGTCAATCCCGTTGTCATTCTTATTTTCAAAAACTTTTTCGACACGATTCCAGCTTCCTTGGTCGAATCTGCCCATATTGACGGTGCTTCCAAGCTAAGCATTTTCCTGCGGATTATTTTGCCTTTGAGTGGACCTGTGCTCATCACGATCTCGATCTTAACGATCAACGGCGTATGGAATGACTTTTTCTGGCCGTATATGATTCTGAAAGACCAGTCGCAGTGGACGGTCATCGTCGCTATTTTCAACTTAAAGGCTACGCTGCCTGCAGATATCCAGTTCCTTGGATTAACGTTTGCCATCGTTCCGCCGGTTCTACTATTTCTAGTCTTCCAGCGTTATATCATGCAGGGCTATTCGATTGCCGGAAGCATCAAAGGTTAAGGAAGCGCGCAGAATATTAAACTGTTTCGCAGATTTGTGCCCTACTGAATGCGATAATGAGTATGATAGCATTTAGTTGCCGGCAAATAAGAAAGCGCTTCAAAAGCTCGTAAAGTCATTATTCCAAATAGAAGGCTGGGGGATTACAAATGAATTTGAAAAAAAGAAACACTTGGCAGCTTACGTTTATTATGTTGTGCGTGTTTGTTCTCGTTATTGCAGGCTGCGGCAAAAATAGCGGCAATAATGCTGTGGAGCCGACGGCAAGCAGCAATAGCGGCGAAAATAATCCAGCGACGGAAGCGCCTTCCGAAGCGAAGCCTACAACGATCAAGGTCAGCAACTGGCCGAAGCCGAATGAGGAAGCTCAGGTCAAAATTTACACCGATTATATTGCCAAAATGAAAGAGAAATATCCGCTTATTACAGTGGATAAGGATGAATGGGGCTATGATGTAAGCTCGTTCCTTCCGAAAGCGGCAAGCGGTGAGCTTCCTACTGTATATGAAACCTTTTTTACTGAAGCAGACAAAATTATCAAGGCAAATTATGCCGCTGATATTACGGATATTATGACTAAAAATGAGTTCGACAAAGCGCTTAACCCAGATTTGCTCAAGCTGGTGCAAAAAGACGGCAAATATTACGGCATTCCAAAAGACGGATACGTGATGGGCCTTATGTACAACGTAAACCTGTTCAAGCAAGCAGGCCTTGTAGATGACAAAGGGGTGCCAAATTTCCCGAAAACCTATGAGGAGCTTGCGCAAACCGCTAAAACGATCAAAGAGAAAACAGGAAAGTCCGGCTTTTTCTTCCCAACCAAAAACAATCAAGGCGGCTGGATGTTCATGAATATCGCCTGGGCATATGGCGCTGATTTTGAACAGCAGGTAGATGGCAAATGGAAAGCTGTATTTAATTCCCCAGAGGCTGCTGAAGCGCTTCAATACGTAAAGGATTTGAAATGGAAATATGACGTGCTTCCTGCAAACAATCTAGTCGATGTCGGTACTGATTTATTCCAAATGTTCGGAACAGAGCAAGTGGCGATGAGCTTTGGCATATCCGATTGGGGTAATGCGATCGTTCAAAATATGAAAATGCCAAAGGATAATCTGGCTATGTCTGCACTGCCGACAGGACCAAAAGGAAATGCGACGCTTCTAGGCGGCGGATTATACATGTTTGCGCCGGATGCGACGCCTGAGCAATTGGATTCAGCTTTCAAATGGCTGGATGTGAAGGGCTTCTCGCCACAAACGAGTGAAGAGTCGCTGCTTGGACTTGAAACGCAATCCAAAACAGCTAACGAGCAAGGTTTAATCGTGGGCCCGCACGGACTTCGCGTATGGGTGAACGAGGATCGTATTAAAGCGGAGCAAGCAATTCTTGATAAATACACCAATGTAAATATGGATATGTTCAATGATTACATGACGAATGGTTCGGCTGGTCTTCGCCCTGAGGTGCCAGTCAATGCGCAAGAGCTTTACAAAACGCTTGATGTGGCTATCCAAGCTGTATTAACGAACAAGAATGCAGATCCGAAAGCACTGCTTGAGAAAGCAGCTGCCGATTTCCAAAAGGACTATCTCGATAAAGTGCAATAAGCATCGGAAGTTTTCGGTGAACTCTAAATCCCCAAGGGCAGTCAGCCTTGGGGATTTACAATCAATAGGGCAGCGGCGGAGCCTCTGCGAATGGCAAAGGACAACAGGTGGTGTGGAAGGAGAATGGATGTCGTGGGGAAGCAGAAGGATATGGCGATAAAGGGGCTGCGTGCGAAACAAAAGCAAGTTTTCATTTTGTTATTATTGATAACGCTTACAGCAGTTTTCTTCTTGGTCGGTGCTTCACAAAAACGATCGAGCATTGCTTCCGAGCCCTTAATCGTTAACGGCCATACAGCTTCAGCAGAACAATTCGGAATGTATTTAGGGTTGAAAAAAGCGCTCGTAGCTGATTATTTCAAGCAAACCTACGGAGCTGAATATACAGATCAGTTCTGGACGACTTCCTACTCCGGCGAAATGCCTTTGCAGAGGTTAATTGATGAAGCTAAAGCGGAGCTGACGAAAACGATAGCTTTGCAGCAGCTGGCGAAGAAGAGTGGGATTGCTGTGGATGGCAGCTACGTATCGTTTCATAGCGGGATGGAAGCTGAGAATAGCAGGCGCAGCAAGGCTGCAGCAGACGGTGAAATCGTATATGGACCCACTTCCTTCGAAATTGAAGCTTATTACAGCTATTACATGAGCAATTTGGAAAGCGCGACACTTGAAGCAATGCAAAAAAGCGGCAAGCTCTCTGTTCCAGATGACAAAGTAAAACAGGCATATGAAACGGATAAACAGACGAAGTATTCGCTACCGAGGCATGTAAAGCTTAAATGGGCGGTGCTGCCTTATGGAGATGGAGCCGCTTTGATTAATAAGAACGAGGCTCTCCGCGTTATGGAACAGTTGAAAAAAGCAGCTGTAGACCAAGCAAGCTTCATCGATTCTGCCAAGCAGCTTGCGATAGAGGTGATGGATGCAAGCTTAACGAGTGCAACTCGTCGTACCGCGGCTTTAGAGAGTCCAATAGCGGTGCAGCAAGCAGAGCGTATCCAGGCAGATCAATTGAGCGATATTTTTGAAGAGAACGGGGAGCTGAATCTACTGTATTGCATTTCTAAAGGAGAGCCAATTCTCCAATCCTATGAGAAAGTGAAAGACGCGATCGCAAGCGAGTTGATGTCTGAACAATTTCGCGAAATCGCTCAGCAGGAATCAAGACTAGCGACGGTTGAATGGGATAACGAGCGTGCAGAACGCCTTGCACGAAGCTGGCTAGGCATAACGAAATTATAGCTTTTCATTAATAAATGAATTTCTATTATTTTTTAAGAGGGAGCCATGAAAAATGTTGAAGAAGTGGATGAATGCGATGCTGGTCCTCACGCTGCTCAGCATGCTGGCATTGCCAGCTGCGAGCGTATCTGCGCATGATGCAGTATCGATTGAAGATGCGTTAACGGATAACTCCAAGATGTTTGCGAGTTCGCCAAACTGGACATTTGACAATACGAATCCGCATTTTTTTGGAGGCGATGATTCTAGGGCGGTTAGAACGTCAACGACGACGGAGTATGCTGTATATAGGCTGGATGGCATTCTGTCCTTTGCGTTGCAAGCTTATTATTTCTCCGGATCAACTGCGGTCGTTACGTTCTATGGCTCAGCGGACGGTTCTGCTTGGACAGAAATTCCTTCTCAATATTCAGATCCTGTAGGAACAGGCTCCGGCTGGTATGGAACGGAATACAGCTCCTCGGGAGCACTGCCAAGCGGAATCGATTATTTGAAAATTGAAGTGAGCGGAGACATCGATACTTGGCTCATGCAGCTTGGATCGATTACGGTTTCAAATCTGTCAACGGCACCTCAGACGATTGACGATAAGCTTGATGACATTTCCAAGCTTGCTTCGTTTACGGCTAATTGGTCGATTGACACTACCAATCCGGCTTTTTTTGGCGGGGATGCTTCTAGAATCGTGAGAACGGCTGTGTCGGATGAGTCAGTCGTTTATCATCTGCATGGCATTAAGCATTTTGCAGCAAGGCTTCACTCCTTCGCAGGTTCAACGGGCGTTATTACGTTTTATGGCTCGCCGGATGGCGCGGTGTGGACAGAGCTTGCTGCTATACATGATACGCCTGAATCGACCGGGGACGGGGCTTGGTCAGGAGCTACATATACGCCGGCTGATCCGCTGCCCGCAGACATTAATTATTTAAAAGTAGAATTATCTGGCGATCTGGCGAATTGGCTCATGCAGCTGGGCTCTGTAACGCTTGCGAATGTGGTGCCTGGAAACGGCGGCGGCACAGGAGGCGATGGCGATTATTTCGTAGATGCCGCGGCTGGCAGCGACAGCAATGACGGCAAATCGCAAAACACGGCATGGAAATCGTTTGCGAATGTCAATAATACGACTTTTGCAGCGGGTGACCGCATCTTGCTCAAAAAAGGCAGCGTATGGAACGAGCGGCTGTATCCCAAGGGCAGCGGGACAGCGGAAGCGCCGATAACGATTACGTCTTACGGCAGCGGCAGCAAGCCAATCATTAACGGCGGCGGCATGGCCGGGGGCGCTGTATATCTTCGCAATTCTTCGAACGTTGTTATTCAAAATTTGGAAGTAACCAACTACGCCGATGAACGCGGAACGACGTACCGAGAGGGTATTCTTGTTGAGAATGCAAACGCGGGTACGCTGACAAACATTCAGATTTTGGATAACTACGTGCATGACGTATCAAGCAGCTTTAGATATCCGACTGAATCAGGAGCAGAGGGCGGGCCACATGCCTTTGGGGGCATTTCCGTATATGTAGGCGGCACTACCGCAACGGATAAGTTCGATCAAGTGCTCATTCAAGGAAATACGGTGGAGCGTATTGGACGAACGGGCATTGTCGTATGGGATCAGCGCTGGAATGGGCAGGATTTCGCTTCAACTGGCGTGAAAATTCGTCAAAACTATGTGAAGCAAGCCGATAGCGACGGCATTCTTACTTTCGGCGTCAATGGCGCGTTAATTGAACATAATGTGGCAGAAGGCGGCGGCAATTACTCTGAGGTCGGTGAATTTAACGGTTCAGCTGCGATTTGGCCGACTCGAGGCAAAAACAATGTGGTGCAGTTTAATGAATCCTTTAATACGAATAAGCCGGAAGGCGACGGCCAAGGCTTCAATTTAGATATTGATACGAACAACAGCGTCGTTCAATACAACTACAGCCATGACAATAAAGGCGGCTTTATTCTCTTTGTGGATGCGCGGTTAACACCAGGCGTGCTGGTTGGCTCTTCAAACAATGTGGTTAGATACAACATCAGCCAAAACGACCTGACTCATACGTTTAACTTTGCAGGCGGAGTTTCGCCTAATACGCAAATTTATAACAACAGCATTTATATCGGAACAGGTCAAAATACAAAAATTATGGATCATGAATGGAATGAAGCAGGGGATTTGCAGGCGGCTTTTTCATTCAAAAACAATCTTATCTATAATCTTGGAACTGGCGATTATCATGTGCCGGGCATGAATGGCGTTTTTGACCATAACTTGTTTTACGGCAACCATCCGATCAACGAGCCTGCTGACCCGAATAAAGTTACGGCTAACCCGATGCTCGTTTATCAAGGCGGCGGCAGCAAAGGCTGGAATACGGTTGATGGGTACAAGCTAAGAGCCGGTTCTCCTGCTTTGGGTGCGGGTACGCTCATTGCCGACAATGGCGGTCTTGATTATTGGGGGAATTCGGTATCGGGCACGGAAGCTCCGAATATTGGCGCTTATAATGGAGCAGGTCTAGATCCGGCGACGCTGCCGGAGCCGCCTATCGATGATTTGAGATTGTATTTCCAAGGCTTGAAGGTCATACCAAGTATTACTGATGATGAAAGCGGCAGCAAGTCGCTCCGTCTTCAGTTCGTAAACAGCTCTGAAAAAGACAGCTTAACGGTTGGAAAGATCGCTTGGGAGGTTGGCAAAGGTTCGGGTCTCGGCACAATCAGCGGTACGGATACGAAAGTCCCTGTCGTCGCGCCAAGCGGGCAATCGACGTATGTCATTCCTTTGCCGGGCTTGGCTGAAGGGGTTAAATATCCGCTTGATTTGAAGGTTGAAATTGCCGGATATGAGAACATTCATATGACAAGAGAGATTGATTTTAACCGCATATTGCATGAAACGGACAGCCGCCAGCCTATAACGATTGATTTGGCGAAAGGCAGCAATGTGATCACAGGTTTTCAAGGTGACGATGACTTAAGCGGTACAGCCAAGCTGCGCTGGGATGAAGGCTTTTTCTATTTCTCAGCAAGCATTAAAGATGATGTGTTTAACCATGTAGCCTCCGGCAGCTCGATTTGGCAAAACGATGGTATTCAGTTCAGCGTAGCGCCGGGTGTTCCCGGCGAGAGCCAGTCCTGGTATGAATACGGCATTTCGCAGACGCCGGACGGGCCGCAAATTTATCGCTGGCTTACGATGCAAGGCAAAGCAACAGGTTCAGTAACGAACGGTACGCTTAACGTAACGCGAAATGAAGAAACGAAGGTAACTTTCTATGAGCTGAAGCTTCCTTGGAGCGAGCTTTATCCGATCCAAGCCGCTGCGAATCAAGCATTAAGCTTCTCGATGCTGGTCAACGATAATGATGGTGCAGGCCGCAAAGGATATATCGAGTGGGGCTCGGGTATTGGCGGAGTGAAGGACCCGGCGCTATTCCGTACTTTCCAGCTGCTGGTTAAAGCAACGGTCACTCCACCGACACCAGGGGGAAGCACAGGCGGCAGCAATGGCAGCTTGAACACGATTGATAAGGGCATCATTACAGCAAAAGGAGCTAGTATCGACAAGGGGATTGCTCAAATTAATATTTCCAACGAGGAGCTTAACAAAGCACTCGAAGGAGCGAAAGACGGGCAATTGGTTATTAATGTGGTACCGTCTGGAGCAGATGCGAAGGGTGCTGCCATTCACATTTCCGCAGCAGCGCTAAAGGATGGGAACGCCAAGGCAAAAGAATTGATGGTCACCGCAAATGGCGCATCGCTTTCCATTCCAGTAGAAGCTCTCTTAGGTAGCCTTCCAGCTGGCTCGAAGCAGGTGGAGATCTCAATTATCCAGCAAGGAGATGCCTCGCTTCCGCAAAGCTTACAGCAAAAATGGAAAGGCAATACGATTTACGATTTCTTCGTTAAGGCTGATGGAGCAGCGGCCCGCAAGTTTGATTCGAAGTCGCCAATGACGGCGACAATGAAATACGAGCTGAAGCCAGAAGAGCAGGCTCATCAGGTTGTTGTATATACAATTCTAGAAGATGGCCGTGTAGAAGCGGTGAAACAAGTAAAATACGATTCCGTTACGGGGACGGTAACTTTCCAGACTAATCTTTCTAGCCGTTACGCAGCAGCCTATGCGAATGTACATTTTACAGACGTCAACGCTGCATCGCGGACGATTATTGAAGCTTTAGCAGCTCGTGAAATTGTGAAAGGTGTGGGGGAGAGCAGGTTTGAGCCTAACCGTTCCATTACCCGCGGCGAGTTTGTTCAGCTTCTCGTCAATGCCCTCGATTTGGCACCTGCTGCTGCAGGGTCTAGCAGCTTTACGGATGTCCGTAAGGAAGCATGGTATTATGCTGCGGTTTCCACAGCTCAGGCGCTGGGTATTGTAAACGGAAAAGGGGACGGCTCGTTTGGCGTATCGGATGTCATTACACGTGAGGAAATGGCTGTCATTGCTTTCCGCGCAATAGAGGCGGTTGTGAAGCTGCCAAAAGCAGCTGGCGAATCGGATATTTTTAAGGACCAGAGCCAAATAAGCGGTTACGCTTTGGAGGGAATTATGGCTTTGCAGCAGGCGGGATTCATCAAAGGGTACAAGGATGGATTATACAAACCAAAAGGCTTGTCTACCCGCGCGGAAGCAGCAGCAGTTATTTTCCGGTTGATGGGGTTATAGGTTTGTTGAAAGGACTGCACTCTTGTTGAAAAACAGGAGGGTGGTCCTTTTTTTCTATTGTAAAATCGGCTGGTTGCTGGAAATTTGCAAGGAGATCAAGGGTTTTATAGGAAATTAAGCAAAAAAGGAAGCCTACTTAACCATTTCGCAGGGTTGTCGGATATTATCCTACGATATAAAGCGCTATCATAAGATGAAAATGGCAGGCCAAATCAACATTAGCCAACTACTCGGAGGTCGTTTCCATGAACTATTTGTCTTATGTTAATCCGCTGCAAGGAACGGATTCTGTGTATACATTCTCGAATGGAAATACGCTCCCGCTCGTTTCAAGACCTTGGGGTACTGCTTCATGGAGTCCGCAATCCCATGAGGACGGAGCGGGGTGGTTTTACCATCCCTCCCACCGCAGATTTCAAGGCCTGCGGCTAACGCATCAGCCTAGCCCGTGGATAAGGGATTATGGGCATCTTGTTGTCATGCCGCAGAGCGGGCCTATTTATTTAGATGCGGATTCCCGTGCTTCCTCCTACAGACCAGAGGAAATGGTCGTGCAGCCGCATTATTTTCGAATTCGGCTTCCTCGTTATGAAGCATCGCTGGAGCTGGTTCCGGGAATGAGGAGTGCGCGCCTTAAATTTACTTTCGACAGGAGAGAGGACTGCAGAGTTATCGTGTCTCCTTTTGAAGGGGAATCCTCGATTTTAATTGATAGCGTCAATCGACGCGTGACGGGCTTTACTCGTGCTCATCACGGGGAAGTACATGAGAATTTTGCGATGTACTTTGTTATGGACTTTGATTGTGATTTGCAGGAAGAGCAAAGCGGTACATTTAATGGGGATTTTGCTGTGCGCGAGCAGCTGGCAGGAGCGGGAGAACGAGTAGGCGCATTCGCTGGACTTGATGTCCCTGCGTCTGGGATCGTTAATGTTCGCTTTGGCACTTCTTTCATCAGCCATGAGCAGGCGCTTTGGAATATACAGCAGGAGCTGGGGGATTTAAGCTTTGCGCAATTGCAGGAACAAGCTGCACAGGATTGGGAGCAACGACTGAGCACAATAAAGGTGGAAAGTGAAGATAAGGATGAGATGAGCACCTTCTATACATGCTTATATCGCACTTGTCTATTTCCTCGTACATGGCATGAATACAGCCCTGCTGGGGAACAAGTGCATTTTAGTGCTTATGACGGTAACGTTCATAAAGGCCCTATGTATATGGATATTGGTTTTTGGGATATCTATCGTACGAGCCTTCCGCTGTACAGCCTTTTATTTCCCTCCCTGCTGGGTGAAATGACAGAAGCATGGGTTCATATTTATAAGGAAAGCGGCTGGATGCCCAAATGGATTTCGCCTGCGGAACGAAGTGCCATGCCGGGTACATTGATCGATGCTGCGATAGCGGATGCTTATGTGAAAGGCATTCAAGGGTTTGATGTGCAAGCGGCTTACGAGGGACTGCGCAAGCATGCCACACTCGCTTCCAGTGATGGGAAGCATGGACGAAAAGGATTGGCAGCTTATATCGAATATGGCTATCTGCCGGATAATCTTTTCCACGAAAGCGTGAGCAACGCCTTGGATTATTATTACGGTGACTTCTGCATTGCTCAGATGGCAAAAGGCCTCGGCAAAGAAGAGGATTATCGTTTCTTTATGGAGAGAGCGGCGAACTATAACAAGCTGTTTGATGCTGGCGAGGGTTTCATGAAAGGGCGCAATGAGCAAGGGCAGTGGCAGGAGCACTTCGATCCTTTGCAATGGGGCAACCCGTTTTGTGAAGGCGGGGCTTGGCAGTGCAGCTGGTCCGTACCGCATGATATAGCTGGGTTAGCAGAGCTGATGGGCGGAAATGATGCTTTTGCGAAAATGCTCGATGAACTGATGACGATGCCTCCTCTATTCAAAACGGGCACGTACGGCACGGAAATTCATGAAATGTCGGAAATGGCTGCGATAGATTTCGGCCAGTTTGCCATTAGCAATCAGCCTAGCTTCCATATTCCCTATATTTATACCGTAATCGGCAAGCCGTCTCGAACGCAATATTGGGTAAGAAAAGCGATGAAAGAGCTATTCAGCAGCAGGCCTGATGGACTGCCTGGCGATGAGGATAATGGGAGCTTGAGCTCGTGGTATATATGGAGTGCGCTTGGCATGTATCCATTCTGTCCCGGAACTCCGGAATATGTCATGGGCTGCCCCTTGTTCCGTAAAGTGACCATTCAATTGGAGAACGGCAAGGAGCTTGTCATTGAAGCGGTGAACAACGGCGCTGAAAATGTATATTGGGATAAACTGAGTGTAAACGGCGAACCGTGGCATAAATTGTCGATCAGTCATGATCAGCTGGCGGCTGGAGCGGAGCTTCAATTTCATATGGTGGACGCGCCTTTTGGGTCGGTAACGCTAAGTAATACTTTACCATACTCAATGAAAAATGAGGCTGCTTATGAGCCCAAATAATTTGATTTTTGCTCCTGGTCGTTATGTCCCTATTAGCTCGTTTACTAGTCTTGACGGTACCTCGTCGTTCGCAGATATAAAGGTGAACCCGAAGCTTTTAGCGGCTCTTACGGAAAGCGAAGCAACGATTAAAGCGGCTCGTTATACGGATAAAAAGGTTGAGTTTTTGGAAGTAGAGCAGGTGGATTTCTATCGTGGGCTTGTTCGAATACAATCGGCGACAGCTGGCATTTATACCATTGTCACAGAGAAGCTGTGTAATGATTTTCCGATTTTGACGAATTGGAATGCCGCATTAAATGGCGGCAGAGGCGGTTCACAGGCAGGTGGCACCGATGGGATCGGCGTTCTTCGACTGCATGAGGAAACGGGCGAACGTGAAGTCGAACTTCCGCTGCAGGACAATGATATCACTAGTCCTTATTATTACCGGACGGATGCTTATGCTTTGTTTGCAGGGGAAAAGGGCGGCGAGCATCAAAGGACGCCAGCCTATGAACGCTATATTGGTGAGACGTATAGCGTGGTTCGCGTGACGGATGAAGTAGCTTTGAAGCTATCGGATGAAGTGATGAAACTTACGGGTTATCCTGTCATTTTCCGCAATCCGGGGACGGCACTTGACGAACTAGAAGGAGTACCTGCCTTTCAGCTTGTGCATGGACGTATTGCAGGTCAAGGTGAGCATCGCAGTATGGTTAGCTACATCCTTCCTCCAGAGTGGTCTCGTACACCTGCAGTACGGTATCCTGCTTTATTCAGCGGGTTTTATGATCAGAATGAAAATGTGTTTGCAAACGTTGGGCCAGCTCTTCTAAACGTGCTTGGCCAGACGTTATTGGACACAGGGAAAGGTGCAGTCGGCATCCTATGGAACGGCGGAGGTTCGTTCGGTACGAGAACGATGCATGGTTCCGTGTATGAGAACTTGGACGATCTGTTCCTGACCGCTATCGAGCAGTTCGCCGTGGATGGGTATGCTGTTGTGACGGTTGGCGGCTCACGCGGAGGCATAACAAGCTTAATTGCGGCGGGTAATCCGAATAGCAGTATGTACTCCGTTCGTTATGCCATCTGCTATAATGTGCCGCTCGCTTTTGGAGAACCTTTTAAGGAAATGCTTAATCCTACCTGTCCGGTATGCTGGCGCGCGGTTTGTGAGGATACGGGTTATAAATACGCGTGGCAGCCTGGCTGGCAGGATGCGGACGGTCGCAGCGCAGTTGATCTATTCTTCACAACGCTGCTTGGTACTGATGATATGGAGCTTATTGCGAGCGAGCGAAGTCCTGCGTCGAATCAAATCATACATGCCTTGAAGTCCAAAGGGACTAAGGTTTGGCTGACACACGGGACGCATGACGCGTATACCTCAAGCTGGCTGTCCTTTGAGTGGGCTGATCGAGCCCGCAGGCAGGGCGTGGACGTTAGGCATGAAATCGGCTACCGTTACGGACATAACAATTGTACAGATCCATTCCAAAGCGCAAAAACCTGCTTAACAGCTCTTCTGAATAAAGTGGATTTGCCAATAGAGGGGACATGGCATTATCGCAGAGCTAGCGAAGTGCAGGAAGAGTGGGAGCGATCGGAGCTATTCGAGCCGACACATCAGCCTGTATTTGTGGAAGCGCCCAAAATTGCTGTTGTGGGACTGCCTATTCTTCTTATTGTCTATGGCGAGCCGGGCATGGAATACGAATTGATTTTGCATCCTTCGAGCGAGGTGGAACGGGCGGAGCCCGTTGTTCTCATGGCAGGTACGATGAGCCAGTTGGAAGGCTATCGCACGACATTTTCCTTTGAGAAAACCGTTAAGATCGTGTCAGAGAAGATTAAGCCGGGGTTGTATGAATACCGTTTGCTTTTTAGAAGAAATGGTTCGGAGAAGTGGGATAACACGGCTGTACATTGCCCTCATCCCGGCTTTGAAGGACAGTCGACGCTTACGGTAACAAAGGACATACCAAACTTCGCAAGCAATGAGTGGCTTGAACAGACGACAAAACATGCAATCGGGTGGGGACTGAGCGAGGCTTAATGATAAGGGGATGCTCCTTAAGTAGACTTTTCTACTTGAGGAGCATCCCTTTTTTAAAATATAAGAATTTATAAGTTTTTTAGCTAATATAGGGTTTATATTTCTCCGTCAAAGCTGCTTCAGCATCCAGAGGACGCTGAAGGCGTTTTTGCTTGTAGGCTTGAATAACGCCTAAAAGTAGGCTTACGGGACATAAACACAAAGAGAAGCAGCTTCATATGATGAAGAGTATAGCCCGAGTAAAGGATGCGCGTAGGAGGAAATAGGAGTCGTGGGAGGGAATGCAAATGGCGTTGTATCACAATATCCACGCACTAATTGGCAATACGCCGCTAGTTGAGCTTACAGGTTTTGCGCTGCCAGAAGGTGTAACGCTTTATGCGAAGCTTGAGTATAAAAATCCGGGAGGAAGCGTCAAGGATCGGCTTGGCGTCGAGCTGCTGAATGACGCGTTCGCAAACGGACAGCTGAAGCCCGGAGGAACCGTTATCGAAGCGACAGCAGGCAATACGGGAATAGGTCTGGCATTGGCGGCGATCGGACGGGGAGTATCGACGATCTTTGTTGTCCCCCATAAATTCAGCATTGAGAAGCAGCAATTGATGAGGGCGCTTGGCGCACAAGTTGTAAATACGCCAACAGAGCTTGGGATAGCAGGCGCGGTGCAGAAGGCGGAAGAGCTGATGAAGGAAATACCCGGTTCCTATTCGCCAAGGCAGTTTTCTAATGCAGCAAATCCGTTAACCTATTACAAAACGTTAGGCCCCGAGTTATGGCATGATTTGAATGGTACGGTTGATGTGTTTGTTGCCGGAGCGGGAACGGGGGGCACCTTCATGGGAACAGCGCAGTATTTGAAGGAGCAGAGCCCAAAGGTGAAGACGGTTATTGTTGAGCCGGAAGGCTCCATACTTGGCGGCGGAGCACTAGGGCCGCATAGGATAGAGGGAATTGGCGTGGAGAAGCTGGCTCCATTTATGGATAGCAGCTATTTCGATGCCATTCATACGATAAAGGATGAGGATGCTTTTGCAAGGGTGAAGGAGCTGGCGCAGCTCGAAGGAATGCTTGTCGGCAGCTCATCGGGCGCCGCTCTGCATGCTGCGCTGCTTGAAGCGGAAGCAGCTGCGCCCGGCAGCCGAATCGTTACTATTTTTCCAGATGGCAGTGAGCGGTACTTAAGCAAACAGATTTACAACGGAGGTGCTTAAGCTGAGGCGAAAAACAAAGCTCATTCATGGAGGCAGCCCTTTTGACCCTTTTACAGGTGCAGTCAGTGTTCCCATTTACCAAGTGAGCACCTATAAACAGGACGACATCGGTGTTCATAAAGGCTATGAATACTCACGTACGGGCAATCCAACGCGTCATGCACTGGAGCAGTATATTGCTGATTTAGAGGAAGGTGCAAGAGGTTTTGCTTTTAGCTCAGGCATGGCAGCGATTAACGCTGTGTTTTCTTTGCTGAGCGCTGGCGATCATATTATTTTGACGGATGATGTGTACGGGGGAACGTATCGCATTGTGACGAAGGTGCTCAGCCGACTGGGGATTGAAGCGACCTTTGCGGATACGACGAGCCTAGAAGATATGGAGAAGGCGCTTCAGCCGAATACAAAAGCATTGTTTGTGGAAACACCGACAAATCCGCTGCTTAAAGTAACGGACATTGCAGGTGTAGCCGCTTGGGCCAAAGCAAGGCAGCTGCTATTCATTGTGGACAATACGTTCAGCACGCCATATTGGCAAACCCCGATAACAATAGGCGCTGATATCGTGCTGCATTCCGCTACCAAATATATTGGCGGGCATAGCGATGTTGTCGCTGGCCTGGCTGTTGTGAGCAACGATAAGCTGGGGGAAGAGCTGCATTTTGTGCAAAATGCGACGGGAGGCGTGCTTGGTCCTCAGGATTCGTGGCTGCTCATCCGCGGGTTGAAGACACTTGGCCTGCGCATGGAAGCTCATGAAGAGAATGCTGAGGCAATCGTCGCTTATTTATCGCGTTTGGAAACCATACAAAACATCTATTACCCGGGGCTGCCGAGCCATCCGCAGCATGAGCTTGCGAAGAGGCAGGCACGCGGCTTTGGCGGCATTATATCATTTGACGTAGGCAGCGCGGAGAAAGCGTCTGCGATGATCAAAAAGTTGAAATATTTTACGCTTGCCGAGAGCTTAGGTGCTGTAGAGAGTCTTATTTCCGTTCCCGCGAGAATGACGCATGCATCTATACCAAGCGAGCGGCGGAAGCAGCTTGGCATTACGGATGGTTTAGTGCGAATATCAGTCGGGATTGAAGATAGCGAGGATTTGCTTGAAGATCTAGAGCAGAGTCTTAAGTCATGAAAAATTAGCCAATTGCAACTTATATTCATCTTTGTTCGTTAGTTTGGGTACGCACCAAAAGACTAACAACAAAGGATGGTAGACAAATGGCCTTTAAACAATTGTTAAATAAAAACCTCATGATAGCATCTCTTTCAACCGCTTTATTTCTTAGTGCAGCAGCTAGCGGAGCAACCGCTTATGGCGCTTCAGCCGTTTCGCCTGCTCCTCTTCAATTTCAAATAGGAAGCACCAAATCGATTGATTACCGCGGAGAGCATAAGCTTGCGGTGGCGCCTTATTTACAGAACGGTATTGCGATGGTCCCTGTCAGAGCGCTGGCTGAGGGATTGCAAGCAAACATTCAATTGGATGCGGCAGCGAAACAAATTATTTTAACCCGTGCTGGACTTGCAGTGACTCTCACTCAAAATAGCGATGCGGTAGTTGGGAGCTTCATTAAAAACGTGAAGCTGCCTGCCAAAGTTGTTGTTATTAAAGGCACGACCTTCATACCGGCAAAAATGGTAGCACAGCTGTTAGGAGCAAAAACGAGCTGGGACGCGAAGCAGAAAAAAGTTACCGTGCAAACGAGTGAGGCTGCGCTATCGCTCCATTATAACTTTGACCAAGGCGAGGAAGGCTGGAATGGAGCTTTTGCCGATTTGCCAGTAGACTACAATCCGGATATTTACGAGCTGCAATACGCTAGAGAACTGCTTCCTCTTGCGAATAACAAGACCAATTACGCACTGAAGCTTAAAGGGATGAATCGCAGCGATGATTTGTTTATGTTCGCGACGAAGAAGATCGATGGGCTGAAGCCAAACACGGTATATCAAGCATCATTATCCTTTAAGCTGTATACGGATCAATCGGGCGGCATGATGGGTGTTGGCGGAGCTCCTGGAGAAGCTGTCAGCATTAAAGCAGGATTTGTAAGCAAGGAGCCTCAAGCTGTCAAGGTTGATAGCGGTGGCGATCATTACTATCGAATGAATTTGGATAAAGGCAATCAGAAGACCGAAGGCAAAGATATGAAGATCGTTGGAAACATGGTGCAGCCGGATGATTCGCTGAAAGGCTTTCAGCCAGTCGCCATGGATTATACGGCAACATTGCAAACCAACGAGAAGGGTGAGCTTTATGTCATTGTGGGCAGCGACTCCGGCTATGAGGGTCTGACAACTTTGTACCTTGATGACATGAAAATTGAGCTTTCACCAAAGGGCTAATCATAACATTGCATAACATTGAAAAAAAGCGATTTCTTAATGGTTTTTAACTATGGGACTGACCCCTTAGCGTGAGACAAATTAAAACACCTTCAAGAAAATGCAACCATGTCGTAAGATATGGAGACAACCTTGGAGGTGTTTTTACGTTGGCAACAAGAGTAAGTTACCCAGTGGAAACAAAAATGAAAGCCATTGAATT
>NZ_JBFRGC010000015.1:0-191300 GCF_052115145.1 Paenibacillus sp. 2TAB26 | reverse complement strand
AAGGAGAATTGAAGAATATTTGCATTTCTATAATAACGAGCGACCGCAGAGAAAACTAAAAAAACTGACGCCTGTTGCTTACAGACGTCAGCTTTCTGCCTAGGTGTTTTTTGCAATGTCTACAAATAGGGGTCTTGACCAATTTACCGGGAAGGAGCTTTTTTTTATTCGGTTAGGTGATCGCGTAATAAAAAGGCACGATAATTAAATTTAACATTAATGCAATTGCTCCGATCGCCATAGACCAACCGCCTAGTCCGCGTGCGCCTTGTCGGTATGCTATAAAGCCAAGTACGACTGATGTTGCACCAATGAGTACAGGCCATAGAAACCAAGACGCAATTGCAAACACAAGTGATACCCATCCAAGAGCATAACCTCCGGACTCGGCATCAACCCGCTCTTCTCTCTCCTCATAACGGTCTTCTCTGCGCTCTGTATGAACCGCTGGATTGCTGATTGCAAAATCAGCAGCCATTTCTTCATTTACATCAATCAAGCGATCCGTCCCCACAACTGGATGGCTTGTTCGTTCCGATCGATCTCGATCATCCAACAATTGTTTATAATCGTCTTCATATTTACCCATCGACCTTCACTCCTTTGGTTTAAAGGTAAGGCAGCATGTTGACTTTGATTGCTCAGCTTGATCTTGATGAAATAGTCCGAGGTCATCCGCAGCAAATTCTTCTTTAAAATTGGCGCCTGCATGTTGATCGATTTCGATGTTGATTTCACTAGCTCCACAATTATTGCCTTCTTTCCAGAAGTTGCAGTTAGCGACACTACAAGACACGCCTTTTGGCATAAAAAAATCACCTCCACTATCAAGTTTCCCTGACCGGAGGTGATTCATTCTGCCTTATTTTTGTCCTTGCATACGACGCTGAGTCATGTAATCATTTTCGTAATACGCTAATTCATCACGCAGTTCTTCAAAAACCTTGGAAACACTAAGTACGATACCACGAGAATCACGATTCGGTTTAAAGCGGAAACGAATCGCATCTTGGCCAGTATAAGCATAACGGCCATCTTCAGAATAACATTCGTTCTTCGGATAGAAAAACGCGCTTACGCATTGATGGTAAACCTCATACAGCACGCGTTCCGCATAATCTGTATCAAAATTGGGCCGTCTGAGCAATACTCCCAGCTTTTCAACCGAGACTTCAGAAAAGACCAATAAATGTCTCAAATCGGATAAAAGGCCTTTGTAAAAAGTATGTGCTTCTTCTCCATCATCTTCGCCGGTTAATTGGGGCAAGGAATTGTTATTCAGAAACGGTTCCAGTTGGCTTAACGCATCCTTTAGCTTTGTGCGAGTTGATTCCGTTAGTGCTTTGACGTTGGCAGTTGGCATATAGGTAGTTCCCCTTTCATAATCCAAACACACGTAAAAACTACAATCATCACTATCGTACCACAAATTACATTTAAGTGGTACTGGCGATTCACGCTTTCGTTCGCATATTTTGAGCCTTGGAATCCGAACCTATAGATTAGACTTAGCTCTAATTTAGAACGATCAATGGAGGGTTTCAGGCATGCATAGAAAATGGATTGGTGGCCTTACAATTTTAGCCTTAGCTGCTCTGCTTATACCAATGACGCCGATATTTGCCCCTAAAGACGTCAAAAAACCGCCGCAAACGTCTAGTTTTTCTGCAAAACGCGAGCATACGCTCAAAATTGCTGCGCTGCAATCCGATATGAAAGCGACAGCGATGCTTTGCTCCACGGAGTGCTCCAAAGATTTTCAGAAGCTGATGGGCTCCAGTATGGGATCAAAAAACGAAGCGGATCAACAAATCAAGCATATGATGCATGAGCATGCGCACATGGCTTATATTAGCTGGATTTCGGGCAATCGCAGCGTTGATCGAGGAGCCCTCCCACAAACAGAAGATCAGAAAGTGAAATCTTATGTTTCTGAAGCAAAATCACAAGTTAGCAAAGGGGCCAAGTTTGAATCCCCTTCTTTCACAGCCAAAAATGGCAGCCGTTATATGGTGCTGGGTGTGCCAGACTCCAAGCATAGTGGAATCGGTGTGGTCGGTGTCATCAAACAAGATATTTTGAAATCCGTAGAACATCATCAAATGCGCAACCTTAGACTTGTACCTTACCCGGCTGAAGGAAATTACAAAATCGAATCCGTGAAACCAAACTCAACGATCGATACGACTGTTCGTACTGGCGAGGATAACGGTAATGCCAGTCATTATCATGTTCGTGACGTCGTTGTACATTTCGTTAAGCCTCTTTCGGGCAGCGAGCTTGAACAGGTAAAACGTGATATAAATGCGGAGTGGGTTAAACAAGTCGGAGATACTTTTATTTTCCGCTCAAGAAATATTGAAACGGATCAACTAGTCCGTTATTTCAAGCAAACGTGGAATACCGAATATACAGAACCACATTATTTGTATATGACAAATGAGAGCTCAGCCGCAATCGTTCCAAACGACGCTTTGTACTCAGAGTACCAATGGAATTTGCCATCAATTGAGACGGAAAAGGGCTGGAGTTTATCTAAAGGCAGTGACAAGGTTATTATTGCTGTGCTTGATACCGGCGTGCAAAGCAATCACCCGGATTTGAAGGGAAAGCTTGCTGAAGGCAAAAATATTGTAGACGAAAATGCGGCTCCCGATGATGATGTTGGCCACGGAACCCATGTATCTGGCATCATTGGCGCTACCGTCAACAATAATGAAGGTGTTGCCGGTTTATCATGGTATAACAAAATTATGCCTGTTAAAGTATTGGACAGCAGCGGTGCAGGCTCCACTTATTCCGTCGCTCAAGGTATTATTTGGGCCGTCGATCATGGAGCCAAGGTCATTAATATGAGCTTAGGCAACTATGCGCAGGCAGATTTTCTTCATGACGCGATTAAATACGCCTATGACCATGACGTCGTCATGATTGCAGCCAGCGGTAACGATAATACGGATCGACCGGGGTATCCAGCCGCATATCCGGAAGTATTCGCTGTTGCGGCTACCAACAGCAGCAAAGAAAAAGCTTCATTTTCCAACTATGGCGATTATATAGACGTTGCAGCACCTGGTGACAGCATTGCGAGTACCTATCCTGGCAGTCAATATGCAGCATTGTCCGGCACATCTATGGCAAGTCCCCATGTCGCGGCATTGGCAGGATTAATTCGGTCCATTAATCCTGAGCTATCCAACGTTGAGGTTATGGAAATTATGAGAAAATCAGCTATAGATTTAGGCGCCAAAGGAAAAGACGATTATTTTGGTTATGGAGAAATCGATGTTGATAAAGCACTGCAAGCTGCTTCAAAATACGGTGGAGCGCTGCAAACTTATCCCGATCAGGTAAAAAGAAGGCTTGATCGGATTATGAATAAGTACGGGAAGTAATTTAGCAAACACAATAAAGCACCCATCGCATGCGATGGGTGCTCTTTGTTTGTAAGTGTAAGGTCGTGCGGAAAGTTTGTCGTAAGCCGGGTTCTGTACTTCTGGTGGTCCAAACGGGAACGACCCTCCCACGATGAAGCGACAATCATCTATCTAGGCCGTACATTGCTATACGGCTCCAGCAACCAACCCGGACGCGCCTCAGGCTAAGGCTGCAGCTTAGGGGCTGCGGCGTCCTCTCGGTCTTGCTCCAGATGGGGTTTACCAGGAACGTAGTCACCTATGCTCCTCGTGGTCTCTTACACCACGGTTCCACCCTTACCTGTTCCGGCTAAAAGCCGGCCATCGGCGGTCCATTTCTGTGGCACTATCCTTCAGCTCGCGCTGACTGGACGTTATCCAGCATCCTGCCCTGCGGAGCCCGGACTTTCCTCTCGCGGCAACAAGGCCGCCAGCGATTGTCTGTCAAACTTTCCGTGGCATCGTTAAGTATACAAGGTATTTCACAAAAGCTCAACCCTCAATGCCATTCCAATCTAACAATAATTTAACTATATAAAAGTAAACGGTTCTGTGTTCAAGGAAGAAGCAACCGCTGTCGTTTCATATTTACTGCTCACAAGCTGTTCATTCAACCAATTTGCAACTTTCTGCTTCATCACTTTTTCAATGTTATGACCAGGGTCGATGATCGTCATTCCTGCAGCCAGCGCATCATGTGCCGTGTGATAATCAATATCTCCAGTAACAAGCACATCAGCGCCGGAAAATACAGCATGGCGTACATACTTGCCGCCTGCTCCACCGAGTACAGCGGCTTTGCGAATGACTCGGTCGAGTGCTCCAACGACTCTCACCGCTGGAACATCAAATAATTGCTTCGCTTGTTCTGCAAGCTCACCCAGTGTCTTCGGCTCGGTTAGCTTGCCGACTCTGCCCAGTCCAAACGATCTGCCCTTTAAATCGACTGAATATAAATCATAAGCAACCTCTTCATACGGATGTGCTTTGAGCATAGCTTGGACCGTTTTGCGGTGGACACTGTGAGGCACGATCGTTTCAATCCGAATCTCATCAGCACGCTCCAGCTTTCCTTCCTCGCCAATGAACGGGTTCGTTCCTGGTCCAGGAATAAATGTTCCTGTCCCCTTTATATTGAAGCTGCAGTTGCTGTAGCTGCCAATTTTACCTGCTCCTGCGCGCCACATAGCCTCAAGTACTTGCTCGTGATGGCTCTCTGGTACAAATACAACAAGCTTGTACAGCTTATCCGTATGCACTTCCTCCAAACACTGGCGGTTATCCGGCACGATACCGATTAAATCAGCGAGCCAATCATTTATTCCGCCATCTGCCACATCAAGATTGGTATGTGAAATATAAACAGCAATGTCGTTTTTGATAAGCTTCTCGTATAGGCGCCCTGCCGCAGTTGATGTATCCAGCTTGGCAAGCGGCCGATATATGATCGCATGATGAGCGATAATAAGCTCAGCACCTTGCTCGATCGCTTCATCAACAACAGCATCCGTCACATCCAATGCAACGAGGATCTTCTTAATCGGTTTATTTAATGTGCCAAGCTGCAAGCCGATTTTGTCATTCTCA
Source organism: Paenibacillus sp. 2TAB26 (assembly GCF_052115145.1). Classification (NCBI taxonomy): domain Bacteria; kingdom Bacillati; phylum Bacillota; class Bacilli; order Caryophanales; family Paenibacillaceae; genus Paenibacillus; species Paenibacillus sp. 2TAB26. The sequence goes on along the minus strand of NZ_JBFRGC010000015.1, from coordinate 186,297 downwards.
ACCGCATAATGCTTAGGCGCAAGCTGCTCCATTAACTGGATCACGGTTTGTCCATTGGCAAGCATTGTAAAACCTCCTCAATCACGTTCATCTCCGCCTGAAACTGCTCGCGTTTACTCGCTGATTCAGCAAGATCAGATCCACCCAGCTGTTCACAAATACGCTCAAGCTTATTCAGCTCATGACGCCATTTTTTAAACAATACAGGTTGCGGCTCACGGAGCAAATACGGACCCATTTGCTTCAAAACACCAAATAGCTTGTCATTCGCCAACTTAACCTTCAGGAAGCTGCCATCATAAAGCTCACTATTGCGCGCTTTAGCATCCGATACACGTATGGCGTGCATCACTTCATAAATTTTTCCGTCTTCTTCAAGAATGCTTTCTGCAGCCAAATACCAATTATGCTTCAATAGCCATTCGCGTACGACTTCTTCACCTACATTAGGCTGCAGTACAAGCTCTACAACCCCTTCTAGCTTGCCCGCCGCATGACCTGCCTCCAATATATCGCTCATAAGGCTGCCGCCCATACCGGCGATTGTGACCGTGTCAGCCTCACCAGGCTGAAGCACGTTCAGGCCATCACCTTGCCGCACTGTCAAACGAGCAGTCATTCCAGCAGCAGCCCCTTGCTTCTTCGCTGCCTCATAGGGACCGAGGTTCAGCTCTCCTGCGATCGCTGTAGGGCACTTATCGATTTGCAGCAAATATACGGGGAGCATCGCATGATCCGAGCCTATATCAGCTACACGCGAGCCCGCGGTTACGTAATCTGCAATCTTCTGCAGACGCCTTGATAGTTTTAACATTATACAACCCACACCATCCATTGTTTTCGCATTGAAAATAATATTATGCCGCCTATCGCTATTTTGACAATGAGCTGCAGCTGCAACAAAATCGCATCATTTACGAACATGACCGAGTATAGCTCCGGCATAAACCACACGAGCGCGCAGGTTGCAAACAAAACAGCAGATACCGGCTTCGACCAGCGATGTACGAACCAACTGCTCCAGCCAAATAAACAAGCGATAGGCAGCCAGTACAGCTGCACCTCATACCATTTCGAATCCAACATAAATTGTGACAGCAGCCACGCATAAACAAGTATAGCCGCCAACCATCCACTTAAATGAAGGGCAGGAATGCGAGCCTTTATTCCGTAAACAACCCAAAAGATCGAACAAAAGGCTAATAAGCCTGTTTTCCAGCCCCAATGATCAAAAGCATGCAGATTCAACATATACAAACCCCCGCCTAGAAGGAGGAGCATTCCCGTACTTGTTATTGCCAATCCAGCTGACTCATTGCGGCTGCGAAGTCGCTGTCCCGTAAGTGAAAAAATAGCCACCGCGCCGACCACAACAGCCATTTGCAATAACGGATGAAATTCGTTAAAATAAAGCACAACAAAGGAAATTAAGGTAAAAGTTCCAAATGTAAGTAGCCATTGCATACCTGTAGCTCGTTGTACTGCGGCGATTGCTTTTCCAACTGTATGATGCTGTTCTTTAGTTGTTTGGATCGTATCTTGATCAGCATACAAATTCAGCAGAAAGTCACAATATTGATCTGGCAGCAGCTTGCTTCGGCGCCAATGATCAATTTCTTTCACGATAATTTGCCGACGATCCTGATTCATAAAATCCCGCTATCCTTTCGGTCGACTTGTCTTGCCTGCACAAGTCCGTATGTATGAGGTTGGCATTTTAGAAAAAAGACCTCGCTGCACGAGCAGAAAGGTCAATATACTAAACATCAAGTTTTTTTATTCAAGGAAATCTTTCAAACGTTTGCTGCGGCTTGGATGACGCAGTTTGCGAAGTGCTTTGGCTTCAATTTGACGAATACGCTCACGCGTAACACCAAATACTTTGCCAACTTCCTCAAGCGTTCTCGTGCGTCCATCATCAAGTCCGAAGCGAAGACGAAGTACATTTTCTTCTCTTTCAGTCAATGTATCGAGTACGTCTTCCAGTTGCTCTTTAAGCAGCTCATACGCAGCAGCATCTGCTGGAGCAAGAGCTTCTTGGTCTTCAATGAAATCACCTAGGTGAGAATCATCTTCTTCCCCGATTGGAGTTTCGAGCGATACTGGTTCTTGTGCGATCTTCATAATCTCGCGAACCTTCTCGGTGCTTAGCTCCATCTCCGCAGCAATTTCCTCCGGTGTCGGTTCGCGTCCAAGTTCTTGGAGCAATTGACGTGATACTCTTATGAGCTTGTTAATCGTTTCCACCATATGAACCGGGATACGAATGGTTCGTGCTTGGTCAGCAATGGCGCGAGTAATCGCTTGACGAATCCACCATGTTGCATACGTACTGAATTTGAAGCCCTTCTGATGGTCAAACTTCTCAACTGCTTTAATAAGTCCCATATTGCCCTCTTGAATCAAATCAAGGAACAACATACCTCTACCTACATAACGTTTCGCAATACTGACAACAAGCCGCAGGTTCGCTTCCGCAAGTCTACGTTTTGCTTCCTCGTCACCATTCTCAATACGTTGTGCAAGTTCAACCTCATCATCTGCAGAAAGAAGTGGAACCCGACCGATTTCTTTCAAATACATACGTACCGGGTCATTAATTTTTATACCCGGCGGCAAAGCTAGATCATCATCAAAGTTAAAGTCGTCCTGTTCGCGCTCTTGTTCTTCCCCTTGGGCAGCGAGTGGATTTTCTTCGTCATTTTCGTTCAGTACCTCAATCCCAAAATCATCGAGCTGTTCGAAAAATTCATCAATTTGTTCAGGGTCTTGATCGAACGGAGCCAACTTATCCATAATTTCTTTATACGTCAAAGATGACCTCTTTTTGCCTTGCTCAATCAATTGATCCTTCACATGATCCAGTTTTTGTTCGGTATCTAGTTCAGTATGTTGATCATTCGCCATATTCCGACTCCCTCCCCCCTAGAAACGATCTTCCTGTCGTCCTTTGAGCTGTCTCTCTAGGGTTATAATCTCACTTGCTATTTGTGCTGCTGCCAAAAAATCTCCGGTACGCTCAGCACGCACCATTTCTTCTTTCTTGCGTTCAATATCACGATACTGCGGTACTTTAATAATGTCTTGGATATATGCGTCCATCGTCGTATCATCGAACGGAAAGTCACCGTCCATCATCAAAATCGATGCAGCTGTACGTTCTAATCGGTCATCATGCAGCGTTGCAATAAAGCGGCTGACATCCGGATCATAGCCTTGGGCAAAATAAGCGTATAAATAAGCAGCAAGAGCTGCGTGATCCTCTACATTAAACGCATCGCCGAGTCGTTCATGAACCGATTGCGCTACCTCTCGATCCCGCATCATAACGTGCAGCAACCTTCGTTCTGCATGTGTGTAAGCAGGCATAAGAGTAGGTGGTCCAGACTTTCGGGGCTTTTCATTCCTACCATTATTCCACGAATTGTCGTTATTATCCCCTTGCGGTTTCTTTTTTTGCAGCTCCTGTCTAATTTGATGACAGTCCTGTTTCAAAGCATCCAGTGAGATTTCGAACTCTCGTGAAATTTCCTTCAGGTAGACTTCGCGTTCCGTTGAAGAATCAAGCTCTGCAACAATTTGTACCGCCTCAAGCAGATAGTTCTTTCTACCTTCTTCTTTTAGCAGTATATGGTTTTTCCTTGAATATATAAGCTTAAATTTTGTCACCGATACCGGCTGATCCATTATCTCTCGCAAGAAATGTTCCGGACCATATTCGCTTATATAATCATCGGGATCCTTTCCTTTCGGAAGCATCGCCACCGATACTTTGAGGCCTGCGCTTTCAAGCATCGGAATTGATTTGAATGCTGCTGCTTGTCCTGCATCATCACCGTCATAACATACAATGACTTCTTCGGCTTGTCGTTTTAGAATAGCGCAATGTTCTTCGGTCAAAGCCGTTCCCATCGTGGCAATTCCATTTTTTACGCCAGCGCTCCATGATTTAATGACGTCCATGTAACCTTCAAACAATACAACTTGCTTACTCTTTCGAATAGATGGCCGCGCATAGTGCAGATTGTAAAGTGTTCTGCTTTTCGTAAACAGCATCGTTTCTGAGGTATTCAAGTATTTCGGCTGTCCTTCGCCTATAATGCGACCCGCAAACGCGGTAGCTTTGCCGTCTCGATCCCATATCGGAAACATAATGCGATTTCGAAACCGATCCACATATCCACTCCCGTCAGATTTAGCCGAAAGCAATCCGCCTTTTTCCATCAATGCAAGATCAAACCCACGATTCGTTAAAAACCGGGCCAGCAAGTCCCATTCCTCAGGAGCGTAACCAATCATAAAATGATCAATCAGCTTATCACTAAGTCCGCGATCCCGCAAATATTGCTTTGCCGCTTGTCCTTGCTTCGTGTTATTCAGCACATGATGATATAACTTAATTGTCAGCTCATGCGCCTCAATGATCTTGGCTCGGTCTGCATCATGCGGCGTGGATTTCACTCCATCTGGTGATGCCCAGGTTACAGGCATTCCCGCATCCATCGCCAGCACTCGAACAGCTTCAGGAAACGAATAACCTTCCATTTCCTCAAAAAAACGAATAACGTTGCCGCCCTTACCGCAGCCGTAGCAATGGTAAATTTGGAGCTCCGGCGTCACTGTAAATGAGGGAGTCTTCTCCGAATGGAACGGACATAACCCCTTCATATATTTGCCGTGCTTCGTGAGATGAACATATTTCCCGACCGTCTCTACGATGTCATAATGCTTGCGAACCGCATCAATGACCTCTTCCGGTATTTTATTACCGTATGTCATCGTTCATCACCTTCATCCTAGTAACACGTAAATAATATTCGCTATACGTCATGGTTCTCCTGCTCATTTCGTAAAACTTTTGTCAACTTTTGTTGAAACCGTGCACGATCGTCGTTGTTCATCGCTTTTGGCCCTCTTGTTTTGCCTCCGGTACGGCGACGTTTCGCAAGTTCGTGTCTACGTTCCATCAAATAATCAATGTTCTCATCGGTATATTGTTCTCCGCGAGGAGACAATACGACAGCGCCTTTGCCGATTGCTATGCATGCCAGTCCAAAATCTTGTGTAACGACAATATCTCCACGCACAATATGGTTCACAATGTATAGATCGACAGATTGATTGCTTCGGTCCACCTGTACAATATCTACTCCAGGCTGAGGCTCCAGCCGATGGTCGTGAGAAGCAACCATAAGTACTGCTACAGAAAAGAGTCTTGCCGTTTCACCTATTTCCGTTTTTACCGGACATGCATCCGCATCGACCACAATGGTAGGTTTTTGTTGACGAATAGAAAATCACCGCTCGGTTTCAAATTCTTTTCCTATACTATTATATACGGCATAACTCTAAAAAATCCTTCCGCTTGACATTATGGCAAACGTACATATTCCATAATCAAACTTGCTGTCTCTTCAACGGCTCGATGTGATACGTCAATCACAACGCAGCCTAGCTGCTTCATAATAGTATCGGCATAAAGCAGTTCCTTTTCAATACGATCAGGAGTCGCATAAGATGCATTATTCGGTAAGCCAAGTGCTTTAAGGCGTTCTTTCCGTATTGTATTTAAGTATGGAACACCTATTGTAAGCCCGATTATTTTGCGTTTTGGCAGCTTAAACAATTCGTCTGGCGGCTTTAGCTCTGGGACTAGCGGCACATTAGCAACTTTGAACTTCTGATGCGCGAGGTACATCGATAAAGGCGTTTTTGATGTGCGTGATACGCCAACGAGTACAATATCTGCTTTTAGTACGCCAGATGTATCTCTCGCGTCATCATATTTTACCGCAAATTCTACAGCATCTACCTTTTTGAAATAATTCGCATCAAGCACATGATTAAGACCAGGCTCTTGACGTGATTTCCGCCCAGTCCGCTTCTCCAGCGTCTCGATAAAAGATCCCAAAAGATCGATTGCGGTAACGCTGTATGCCTCTGCAAACTTTTTCATGCTGTCGCGAAGATGCGGAATAACGAGTGTATAGATCACTATTGCATCAACTTGCTGCGCCTGCTCAATAATTCGCAGCAAGCCTGCCTCTTCCGTTACAAAAGGGGCTCTGCGGATATCGGTATGAAGTGGATGAAATTGCGCGATTGCTGCGCGTACAACAAGCTCCCCTGTATCACCAGCTGCATCGGAGACGACATATACGATTACTTCGGGATTAGAACGAGACATGAACTATCATCCTCCTTACGGACTCAATTACCAAACGAGCTTCGAGAAATCTGCGATAATCGCAATATCTTCTGCGATACCAGCAAGCGTTGACAATCGATTCGCACGAACAGCCTCATCAGGCGCCATGACCATAACATTCTCAAAATAGTTATGAATAAACGGCTTCAACGATGATAAAGATTGCACCGCTCTTGAAATATCTCCCTCTTCAATCGCTTGTTTAAACGTTGGACGCTGCGCTAGCCATGTTTGATACAACTCTGTTTCCACCTGTTCTGCGAACAAAGCTGGATCAACCGCTGCACCAGCAGCTTTGGAACCCAAATTGCTGACACGGTTAAACTGCTCGACAGTTAGCTTAAATTCAGCACGATCGCTGCTTGCAGCAAGCGCTTGAACGACGCTCGCACGCTCGATGGTCGATTTCAGATCTGCAAAACCAGAAGCCATAACGGCGTCTACAACATCATAACGAACGCCTTGCTCGGACAATACGTTCTTAACGCGAAGCGCAAAGAAATCAGAAAGATCTTTGCGGATTTCAGCAGCGTCGCGTTTAAGGCCGCGGTTCTCATGTACGGATAGCGCCGCATCATACAAATCGTTTAGCTCCAGCTTCAAGCCATGCGCCAAAATAATTTGAACGATACCTGCTGCTTGCCTGCGAAGGGCATAAGGATCTTGCGAGCCTGTCGGAATGATGCCGATCGAGAAACAACCAACGATTGTATCGATTTTGTCCGCTAAGCTTACGATGGCACCTGTTATTTCAGATGGAGCTAGATCTCCGGCAAAACGCGGCTGATAATGTTCATTAATGGCTTTCGCCACTGAAGCTCGCTCTCCTGCTTTTAGAGCATAATCTTCCCCCATAATGCCTTGCAGTTCAGGAAATTCATAAACCATTTGGGATACGAGATCGAATTTGCAAATATCAGCTGAGCGGCTAATGTCGCTGGACGTTTGCTCATCGATTAGCAAATGCTTGCTCAGAAGATCAGCTGTTGCACGAATGCGTCTTACTTTGTCAGCTACTGAGCCCAGTTCTTCGTGATATACGATATTCTCAAGCTTCGATAGAGCATGCTCTATCGTCAGCTTATGATCTTCTTCATAAAAAAATTTGGCATCCGAAAGTCTTGCGCGCAGTACTTTCTCGTTACCTTTCGATACTAGCTCGATCGACTTAAGATCGCCGTTGCGAACCGTAACGAAAAACGGAAGAAGCTCACCTTCGTTGTTGAATACCGGGAAATACCGCTGATGCTCACGCATCGATGTAATAAGCACTTCCTGCGGAATGTGTAGAAATGCTGGGTCGAAGCCGCCAAACAATACGTTTGGATATTCAACTAGAAAAACAACCTCTTCAAGCAAATCTTCCTTGATTGCAATCTCCCAGCCTTTTTCTTTGGCTAGACGATCGATCTGAGCTACAATCAGCTCTTCACGTTCGCTAACATCAGCAAGAACATGCTGCTCGCGCAGGCGCTGAGCGTATTGAGCAGGTTCTTGTACAGTAGCATCATTGCCAAGGAAACGATGTCCGCGTGTTGTATTGCCAGTTTGTACCCCTGTAATTTCAAAAGGAATCACATCTTGACCAAATAGTGCAACCAACCACCGGATCGGTCTAACAAACTTTAGCTCATGATTGCCCCAACGCATGTTTTTCGGGAAAGACATCGAAGTAATCAAGCTGAGCAAGCCATCTGGCAGTACCGCTGCTGTGTCTGTACCGATGCTGCTTTTGGTAGCATAAACATATTCAACGCCAGCTAGTTCTTGGAAATACAGCTGTTCAGGCTCAACGCCTTGGCTTCTAGCAAATCCAAGAGCAGCTTTGCTCCAATTGCCTTGGTCGTCTTGAGCAATTTTACGAGAAGGGCCTTTAGCTTCTTCATTCATATCCGTTTGCTTCTCAGCTACGTCGTTGATTAGAACAGCAATTCGACGTGGTGTAGCATACACATTTACAGCGCCGTGTTCGATTCTTGAGTCCGAAAGCCACTTCACCATTTTATCCTTTAGCTGGTTCATCGCACCGCGCACGAACCGAGCAGGCACTTCCTCAAGTCCGATTTCAAGCAACAAATCTCTAGTCATGCTGCTCCACTCCTTTCTTCAGCAAAGGGAATCCAAGACGTTCTCTTTCCTCGTAGTATGTCGATGCGCATGCACGCGCTAAATTTCTTACCCGTGTAATATAGCCCGTTCTTTCCGTTACGCTGATTGCGCCGCGCGCATCGAGCAGGTTAAAGGTGTGCGAGCATTTTAATACGTAATCGTACGCTGGAAACACAAGATGATGCTCCATCGTTTTTTGAGCTTCCTGCTCATACATGTTAAATAAAGAGAACAGCATTGCTGTATCCGATGTCTCGAATGTATATTTGGAATGCTCATACTCTGGTTGTTTGAAGACGTCACCGTAGGTTACTCCTTCAACCCATTCCAAATCAAAAACATTCTCTTTTTGTTGAATATAAGAAGCCAAACGCTCCATACCATATGTGATCTCAACAGCGACAGGATTAGCATCAATGCCACCAACCTGTTGGAAATATGTGAATTGCGTAATTTCCATGCCGTCCAGCCATACTTCCCAGCCTAAACCCCAAGCGCCAAGAGTTGGTGATTCCCAGTTATCCTCAACGAAACGGATATCATGCTCAAGTGCATCAATGCCTAGCTGCTTCAAGCTTTCCAAATAAAGCTCCTGTATATTGTCAGGCGATGGCTTCAAAATAACTTGGAATTGATGATGCTGGTATAAACGGTTTGGGTTCTCACCGTATCGACCGTCCGCTGGACGTCTTGATGGTTCCACATAGGCAACATTCCAAGGCTCAGGACCAATCGAGCGTAGAAACGTCATAGGGTTCATCGTTCCTGCACCCTTCTCAACGTCATAAGGCTGTACGAGAATACAATTTTGTTCAGCCCAGAACTGCTGCAAAGTCAAAATCATTTTTTGAAAATTCATAACTGACCCTCTCCTTCTTCCTCTGTTTTGTGTCCGTAAAAGCGAAGCAGGCAAAGGCGTTTATACGCAAAAAACTCCCGTCTCTACGCCTGCTCCCAGACGTAGGGACGAGAGTTGTAATCCCGCGGTTCCACCCTACTTGGTCAGCTCCTTAAGAGCAAACCCTCTTTGCTTGTATACGACTCCGGAGTGCCTTTTCATCGTTTTGACCGTCTGGGCTTTCACTTTCCCCAGCTCGCTAACCAAGTCGGCTTAAAACGATTACTTTCTCCATCACTGCCCAATATTCATATTGCATTATTTTATGCTTCTTTATGCCAATTGTCAAACATCGTTCCTAGGTATCATAATAAAGCCGCTAATGTGCACGAATCTCATCTGTATTTGCCGTTTTTCCATCACGTTTGCCGATAATATCTTTCATACCCGTATTCCCCATCATCAAAACACAAACTAATGCTAAGCCTGCGGGAACAATAGACCAAACAAACGTGGTTGAAACTGAATCTGACAAAGCGGCAACAATCTTCTCCATGACAGGAGCCGGTATTTCCGCACGCTTCTCCGGTGATAACAGCTCACGTGCATTTTCCGTCATCGGAGCCGCTCCTTCTCCACCTGCGAAAGCATCAGTCATACCCTTTGTAAAGTGGTTGCGCTGAATAATGCCGAATACCGTAATCCCTACTGTCATGCCTAATGAACGAATGAAGGACATCGTAGATGTGGCGCTTCCTCTTTGCCGCATATCGAATCCATGAATGGAGGACATTCCAAGCACAGAGAATGAGAAGCCGATACCAAATCCAGTTAAGAACATATACACGGACAACATAAACCTTGTTGTTTCCGGCGTAATGGTGGATAGCAAGAAAATACCTGTAATAAATATAACAGCTGAAATCATCATGACGCTGCGATAGGACATTTTGTTGACTAATAAACCACCGAGCTGCGCCGCGATAACTGATCCCAAGGTCATAGGCAGTAAAGTTAAACCTGCACTGACCGCTGTTCCGCCGAATACGCCTTGGACAAACATCGGGATATATAAAGCTGCTGTAATAAACGCCGCTCCGTAGAATAAGCCCGCTCCCGTACTTGCTGCAAACAGTCTTTGTTTGAACATATTAAACGAAATAATTGGTTCTGCTGCCTTGGTTTCCACGAAAAGAAAGATGCCGAGTAAAACCGCAAAGCCAGCAAATAAACCAATAATTTGCGCTGAATCCCAAGCAAACTCAGTTCCACCGAGCTCGAGTGCAAACATGAGACAGACGATAGAGCCCACAAGTGTCGTTGCTCCCCACCAGTCGATCTTTTGCTTGGAATGAGAAAGCGACTCTTTGTAATAAATAACGATAAAAGCAAGTGCCACAAGACCAATGGGTACATTGATGTAAAAGATCCAGCGCCAATTGATATATTCCGTTAAGTATGCGCCTGCAAGCGGTCCAAACAAGCTTGAGGTACCAAATACAGCACCGAACAATCCACCCATTTTACCGCGTTTCTCTGCTGGAAAAATGTCAAATACGATTGCGAAGGCAATTGGCATCATCGCACCGCCGCCAATACCTTGAATAGCACGGTAAATGGTCAGCTGTGTTATCGATTCAGCCGTTCCGCAAAGAACAGAGCCGATTAGAAATAAAGAGATACCTAAAACGAAAAAACGTTTTCTCCCATACATGTCAGATAATTTCCCGAAAATCGGCATGCCTGCCATCTCTGTTACCAAATATGCAGATGTAACCCACACATATTTGTCCAAGCCGCCAAGATCGGATACAATCGTTGCCATTGCGGTCGATACAATCGTATTATCGATTGATGCGACCAGTATACCAAGCAAAAGTCCGGCCACGACAAAGCCCAGTCTATTTTGTCCTGTAGACATCAGGTCAACCCCTCCAATTACTATGAATCTCAAACAACCTCATCTATCATAAATCAATTTCTTAGATGATGAAATCATGCAGAGGAATGAGCCTTCCCTCCGTCTTAAGACCGATAACAAACCAAAAGCACCCATTTCAAGAAATGAATTTCTTTACATCAATTTATCGAGCTGGTCAAGAAAATTACGCGATTTCAACTGCATTCCTAAATGAGTATCTAACAGCTTACGCATAGCAATTTTCAGCTCTGCTTTTGTCTCAGGCTTCACTTGAATTGAACCAAGTCTTCTCATATCCATCCTGCGGAACAAACGAAGCAGCTTATAAGCACCCTCCCCTAGCGAAACCGCATGAGGATCTTTGCCGGTACATCGCGAGCATAATATTCCACCCGCATAGGGAGAAAGTTTAAAAGGACCTACAACGTTTCCGCAGCTTACACACTCATCAAGTGCAGGAGCATAACCAGACAAGTCCAAAATGCGCATTTCATAAAGATGAGAAACGATTTGCGGGTCTTTGCCTTCTTGAAGTGCTGAAAGACATGCTTTTAGCTGTACAAAATGAAAGCCCGTTGCCTCGTCGTCCTGTATTGAACGATCCGTCAATTCTGCTACGTAAGAGGAGTAAGCAGCCAAATCAAGCTTCTCACGCAAAACATGGTGAGATTCAATAATCTCACCATGATTAAGCGTGCCAAGCCCGCTGCTTCGGAAATAAACAAACTCTCCATATGTAAACGGTTGTGCGAGCGAAGAATGTTTGCTTTTCACCTTTTTCGCTCCGCGTATAAGTACACCCGCTTTTCCATTTGTCTTCGTCAGCAGTGTAACAATTTTATTGCCTTCCCCGTAATCCATGCTTCGCAGCACAATTCCCTCGACACGATACAACATAATGCAAACTCTCCCCTGAAAGCAGAAACGTATGTTTACCGTCCCATGGCGGCAAACATACGTTTAGCTGTTAAAAACACAAAAGCTCTATACTTGATCAACCGATTCAAATAATGCCATTGATACGTTAGACAGATGTTTCCTCGAGGTCCAGCTCGGCAAGCTCATCCTGATTTCCTACTAACGCATCGGAGCTGCCTTCTGCTCCGTATTGGTGTATTTCCTTGTATAACATGAAAGACTCGACATCCCCGGTCAACGTAAAATACTTCCACGAAAAATTCCGCATACGTATTCATCCCTTTCCGTCCCCTGAAATGCTGCTTCAGACGTTAATAGGATGCGATAAACCGCTCATGTCTATCCTTAACAAAATACGTCAATTATGATTATTCGTTCCGGTAACCAAGATCCTTCAGCACACGCTCCTGATTGCGCCAATCCTTCTTCACTTTTACCCAAAGCTCAAGAAAGATGCGTGAGCCAAGGAGCGCTTCGATATCTTTTCGCGCTTGTTTGCCAACTTCCTTCAACAGATCGCCTTTTTTGCCAATGATGATCCCCTTCTGAGAATCACGCTCTACAAAAATAACAGCGCCGATATAGACGACTCCATTTTCCTTTACGCGCATATCCTCAATGGTCACTGCGATTGAATGCGGAATCTCCTCACGCGTCATATGCAATATTTTCTCGCGAATAAGCTCCGAACAAACAAATTGCTCAGGGTGATCAGTAATTTGATCAGCTGGATAATACTGTGGTCCTTCTGGCAAATAACGAGTCAGCTGTTCAAGCAAGGTTTCCACATTATTGCCCTTAAGCGCTGAAATTGGGATAATTTCCGCAAATTCATGCAATGCATTATATTGTGTAATCATCGGCAGAAGCTGTTCAGGCTCTACTTTATCGATTTTGTTCATTACTAAGAAAACAGGTGTTTTCACTTTTTTCAGCTGTTCAATAATAAAACGGTCACCGCCGCCTAGTCCCTCTGACGCATCGATTAGAAAGAGCGCTGCTTCCACTTCACGAAGCGCGCTTTCCGCGGTTTGCATCATATAATTCCCAAGCTTAGATTGTGGTTTATGAATACCAGGTGTATCAAGAAACACGATTTGTGTGTCATTTGTCGTATAAACACCATGAATTTTATTCCGTGTCGTTTGCGGCTTATCTGACATAATCGCAATTTTTTGACCGATAAGATGGTTCATCAACGTTGATTTACCAACATTTGGCCTGCCGATTATAGCTACAAAACCGGACCGAAATTTTTTGTTGCTGCGTTCATTTGATGTTTTTTGATTCATATTCTTGTTTAACGCTCCCTATTATCTAATGAAGCCGGCGTGAAGGCACCCGGCAATATGCCTGAAACGGTTGAGATCGTCCATTGACCTTTTAAATTCCCCATAATGACAGGCATTTCTGGTGAACATAGCTCAACTAGAACTTGGCGGCAAACGCCGCATGGCGCGATTGGAGTATCCGTATCGCCAATAACAGCTATTGCTTGGAATTGTCCTGGTCGCTTTCCATCCGCTACTGCGCGATATAATGCGGTACGCTCCGCACAGTTTGTTGGACTGTAAGCTGCGTTCTCTATGTTGCAACCATAATGGACTTGGCCCTCATCGTCAAGCAGTGCTGCTCCAACCTGGAAATTTGAATAAGGAACGTATGCTCTTGACATCGCTTCCTTAGCCGCATTCATTAGCGAAGTGTAAGACTCCGACAATCCTTCAAAAACCACCATAAATATCCCGCCATTCCCCGTTTTTTAATCCATTATTAAATGCCATAAGGGCGGCCCAAGTATGAGCAGCCCTATAATTGCAGAAATTGCAGCTGCAACTAACACCGCCCCAGCAGCAACATCCTTAGCAGCTTTAGCTACTGGATGAATATTGGGGCTTGCTAGATCAACCGCCTGTTCAATTGCCGTATTTATCATTTCAGCACTTATCACGAGGGCGATCGCCATTAAAATAATCGCCCATTCAAGCGGCTTAAGTGATAGCATAAATCCTAAACAGCACACCACTGCGGCGGCAATTGCGTGAAACCGCATATGACTTTGAGTCCGAAGAGCAAAGCCTATGCCGGATATTGCAACTGCGAAACTAGATATAACTTTTCGCATTAACGAGTTAAGCCAGCCTGCTGCAAAATCGCTTCTTGCTTAGCGGTCATTTCGGCTTCGGTTTCATCATCCTGATGATCGTAACCGATCAAATGCAAAAAACCATGTACAAACAAAAAGCCGATTTCGCGTTCCAAGGAATGACCGTACTCCTCGCTTTGAGCAAGAGCCGTATCCACGCTTATTATAATATCGCCAAGCATGCCTGAGATCGGGTCCTTCTCATCCTCGCTGTCCACTTCAAAAATAATATCAAGCTCATCCACGCCATCTTCTTGCATAGCGAATGACAATACATCGGTTGGACGATCAATTCCGCGATATTCACGATTCAGCTGATGAATTTCCTCATCGTTTGTGAATGTTAAAGACACCTCACCATCGGAAATGCCTTCCGCTTCACCAGCCAATTGCAGCAATTGCTCTATTTTTGTAATCCAATCCTCGGGTATTTCCAGCTTTTCCTGCTCATTGCTCCAACCGAGTTGCAAGCTCATGACAAACGCTCCTTTGTTTTCACATCATCCGGATATTCAATACGTGAATGGAAGATGCCAATTACGCTTTCCTTTAGTGAATGCGCAATTTTGTCCAGCTCCTTCAACGTTAAATCACATTCATTGTATTGATTGTCATCCAGCCTGCTTTTAATAATTTTGTTAATCATTGCTTCTACCTGCTCTACTGTCGGGTTGCGAAGGCTGCGAACCGCTGCTTCCACGCAATCAGCAATGCCAACAACAGCCGCTTCCTTTGACTGTGCCTTCGGACCAGGATACCTAAAATCATCTTCCGTAAACGCAGGTTCGACACCTTGTTCTTCCGCTTGTTTTATCGCTTTGTAATAAAAGAATTTCAGCGATGTTGTCCCATGGTGCTGCTCTGCAATATCGCGGATCGGCTTAGGGATATTATGCCCTTTAAGCATATCGACTCCGTCTCTCGCATGAGCAACAATGATTGATTTGCTTAACTTAGGATCAATCGTATCGTGCGGATTTTCAATATTGGATTGGTTTTCGATAAAATAATTCGGCCGCTTCGTCTTCCCAATATCGTGGTAAAACGAGCCAACCCGGCATAATAAGCCGTCTGCCCCAATTGATTCTGCTGCCGCCTCTGACAAATTGCCCACCATTACGCTATGGTGATAGGTTCCCGGCGTTTCAGTCAACAGCTTGCGAAGCAGCGGGTGATTGGGATTCGAAAGCTCTACAAGCTTAAGCGCAGATAAAATGCCGAATGTAACTTCAAAGAACGGCATCAAGCCAATGACGAGCACCGCAGTAATCAAACCGCTAGCAAACGCAAAAGCAACGGAGTAGATAAAATGAGCACGTTCCAGCTGTTCAGACAGCAGTAAAATGGATAAAACGGACAAGGAGCCAAATAAACTCACCATTATTCCGGCCTTCAATATTGTTGATCGCTGACTCGCTCTATGAATCGAGAAGATGGCAGCAAACGAAACGACAATAATGACAAAGCCATACTGGAAATCAAAAATTTGATGCTGGCTCGTGTTCAATATAATACTGCCCATTATTGCAAATATTATGGAGCTGATCATGGCTAGATGCATATCTAGCAGCAAGGTAATCAGCATCGTTCCGAGAGCAGCAGGAGCCAAATAACCCGCATAAGGGGCAGCATCCGTCTGCGTCAACGAAGTAATCTCCATCGTAATAATATTGATCAGAAAGATGAGCCACAACATCAAAAGAGAAGAGTTGTTATATTTGGGCTTAATCCCATTGATACTTCCAGACTGATGCAAATACGCGTAAATGACGACGATAAACATCACAGACATGATTAGCAATCCGAACTGCGGCCAATAAGTCTTACGATCCTGCAGCAGGGAAGAATCTACGAGCAGCTTGTACAATTCAGGCGTAATCGTCTGACCGCGCTTCACGATCAGCTCACCTTCTTTAATTAAGACAGGCGGCGTGTTTTGCTTAGCCTGCACTTTAGCCTCATCCGTTGCTTCCTTATCCAGAAACTTGTTGGGCATGATGGCAAATCTCGCAAGCTCCTGCACAATTTCTCTGCTTGTCCGACTGGATAGCGAGCTTGCATTAACAAGTTCCGCAACCTGTGTTCGAGCGGTTTCCGCATCACGAAGCTGCTCTACCGTCAGTTTACGCACAATATCCCGAGCTACATCGCGCATCTCGGTTAGCGTTTCTGCTGTTAGATTAGGCATCTTGTAAAAGGTTTCTTCCGGAATGGTGTATTGCTGCTCCTTCGCTATAAGCGCCATTTCCTCAAGCAGCGTGTTGTTATAAGTTCCACGGCCCTTATTCAGCTTAACAAAGGTATCAATATACTCCGAATAACGGCCTGGAATTTCATTGCGATAAATATCAATCTTATTTTGCAAGGTTACTTGATCGTCCTGATTCAGCTGCTCTATTCGAACAAAGATTTGGTCGACAAGCACCTCGTTGCGTAGCGGTACTATCGAATAGATGACATCGACTTTCTCGGCTGCATCCTCTTCCGCTTGTCTAGTCGCCTTCTCGTCTTTAATTTGGAAGGGCGCTTTGATATCCTTCTCGCTTACAGCGCCCTCCTGAATATCATAGGTTTCAGGAACGAGATGCGGAGCTAAGCTGAAATAGAATAGCAGCACAAACATCAACATCAGCACCCAGCGAACGGCTGCACTCTGCTTCCAACCCGCCGTTTTGGACGGCCGCAAGTTCCCTTGTTTTCCGGTCTGGTTTTGGTTCATGCAGCAGACATCCCTTTCTAGGCTTTGTTTTCAGCATCCCAGTTGTAGGCAACAATAATCTTTTGAACGAGCGAATGACGAACGACGTCCTGCTCTGAGAAAAGGATGATGCCAATTTCCTCTATGTCTCTCAGAATCCGCTGAGCTTCAATTAAGCCTGAGTTTTTGCCCCTCGGCAAATCGATTTGCGTAACGTCTCCCGTTATAACCATTTTAGAACTAAATCCTAGTCTTGTTAGGAACATTTTCATTTGCTCAGGCGTCGTATTTTGTGCTTCATCCAAAATAATAAACGCTTCGTCAAGCGTTCTGCCGCGCATATAAGCAAGCGGAGCAATTTCAATCATACCGCGCTCAAGCGCTTTGACCGTCTGATCAGGTCCAAGCACATCATGCAGTGCATCATACAAAGGACGAAGATAAGGATCGACCTTCTCCTGCAAATCGCCTGGCAAAAAGCCGAGATTTTCTCCCGCTTCTACGGCAGGTCTCGTAAGAACAATTCTTTTTACCGAGCCTTCCTTCAAAGCAGCGACAGCGAGCACAACGGCCAAATATGTCTTACCTGTTCCGGCTGGACCTATTCCAAACACGATATCCTTCTTGCGGATCGTCTTCACATAATGGCGTTGACCGATCGTCTTTACCCGAATCGGCTTACCACGGAAGGTAGTTGTAATTTCTTTCTTAAACAAGTCCAACAGCTCTTCTGCCTGCATCGATCTGGCGAGCTCAAGTGCATATGCAACATCACGCTCTGATGGCTTATAGCCCCCGCGAACGAGCTGTAAGAGCACATTGTATAGTTGTTCTAACGAATCAACCTCTTCTACAGGACCTGATATGACAATTTCCGCTTCACGCGATGTAATCGAAGACTCTACTTGCGCTTGAATAAGACGCAAAAAATTATCCTGTGGTCCGAACACTCCAAGTCCTTCCGCTGCGTTGCCGAGCGGTATCTTTACTACTTTCGTTTCAATTTGCAACAATCCTCATTCTCCCTGCATATGGACTAGTGGCATTTCCTTAACGATAGATTGCTCGACTTCAAAAAGAACTTTCATATAAACTTTACCATTGTCCGCCTTTTCATGCAAAACAATTTCATCGCGGATGACTGCATCGCTGCCTGTTTTAAGCAGCAATTTGGCTTTAGCCTGCAGAATGCCGACGTTCTTCGCTTCTTCTTCGGTAAGCGTGCGGTCTTCCATACGAGTTTCCATTATGGTCTCCTTCATTCTACCAATTGGAAGAGACCAATTGCGCCAGGAAACCTTCTCCTCATGCTTAATCGATTCGGATTTTCCGAAAGCAGAATCACCGTATCCGCTAAGCTGAAGCGCTCTTGAGCCGATGACTGCAAACCATTTCGTCTCTTTATCTCCAGTATACACCTTAACCTGTTGAACAAGCGGTGAAGAAATTTCAAATTCGTACCAAACAAGCCCTCGGACATTGCCCTTGGCAACGACAGTGCGCGAATTCATTTCTCCCCCAATCGTTCCCGAGATCAAAATTTGGTCTTTTTTCACCTTCGTATTTTTTCGAACGACGGGCCGTCCCGCCTCCGCTATAATTTCGGTAACTACAGCATCATCAGATGCGACCAAATGTCGAGGTGTATTCAAGGAAGCCTTATCCGGTATGGTAGATTCAACAACTTGAATAATAACCTTTGTCCCCTTTTTCTCCACACCAACCCAGGTTGAGCCTGGAAGCTTGCGAACAAGCTGCTTGGACAGCACATCAGCATCGGTTAAACGGAAAGACCACTGCATAGGATATAAGCCTTCCTCTTTGGCAGCAGCCCGTATTTGATCCTCCGTCAGCTTGACATTGCCTTGCACTTCGATGCTCCAAACAAGCGAGGACAGCATAAAGATAATCGCAAAAAACAACACGATGCCAGCCGCAAACAGCTTTCTGCGCTCTGCTTTGACAAGCAGAAAAGGCAATCCTTTGCGCTTCGTAACATGAACACGACAGCCTGTCTCTTTTAAATACGGACGAAGGCCAAAAAAATCACTGATTGACAGCTCACATTCAAGCAAGCCGCTGCTTGTCCATCTGATGGAAGACAGCTGCAAGCCGCCAGCCAGCGCTCGGTTGACGAGCTGCTCAGGTTGTCCCCCCCGAATATGAATGGTGACCATACCCTTTAACCAATTTGCACCTTGTCCGCTCACGTCCATTCCCCTCCATTACCTCAGCTATTAATATAGAAAATCGCCTTATCTATTTCATGGAATCAATTGAATATTCGTAATTTGTCCCTCAATAAACACTTCTTCTGTCCAAATGGTGCGGATAACTAGAGAGCTTCCCGTAACCTCCAACTGGCCTTTGCTTAGTGCGAGTCTCAATCGCTCACTAGAGAAATGAACAACACCACGATGGTTCTCGATATATAATTGGCAGTCTCCAATCATTGTTAATCGCGGCAAATCAAATACGACATCATGCGGCATATCAAGCAGCTCTGCTGTCATTTTGCGAAATCTCTTTTTTATGTGGCGCATGTACGATTCTTTGCCTCCTTCAAGGTTTGCTAAAAGTAAAGCAAAGGAATGGCGATTTTCATGTACTGTACCAAAATATGCGAACCGCTCGATAATTATGGCTCCAAAATAAAAAAACCGCCTAAGCGCAGCGCTTAGGCGGTTTAAATTTATTTTCGAAAAGGTTTTTTCGAGCGAGGCGGTCCTAATACTTCGGCCCAAATAACTGCTTTCCGCAAATCATCGGATCGAATGGATGCTGTGTTGATGCTCTGGCTTCCATAATTGCGCTGTGCTGCAACCTGTGCTGTTTCTTTGTTAGCTGCTGCTCTTTGAAGCGCGCGCTGCAGAGAAGCTGTTTGCGGCGCTTCTGCGCTCTCTCTGCTAGAACGTGTCGAATTCATATCAGAAGAACGCTCAACGTCAGTTACAGAGCGATAAACCGTTCCTCCAGCTGCCTGCGGCGGTTGCGGTTGCGGGCGCTCTACCTCTCGCTCCTGTTCTCCGGACTGCGGGAACAATGAACGCGGCAGCCCTCCGCCGCCAAAGTCAGGCATTTGACCAGGCTTCTTCTTCGCGCCGGATTTGCCGAATATCGAAGCCAGCGCACCCAATATAACGACAACGATAAATATGTTATTCATCAGAAATTCTATAATCTTCAACTTGCCTTCACCTCCAAGGCTCAGTTACGTTGATCCTACTTGATCCGACCAAATAACTGAGCCATCGACTTTATCGGCCGTCTTTAATGTCCGTAGAACTGTCCTGCTTGCCGATAGAGCTGCGCATATGGGTATCCGCTTCGATGTTTTTCAAGTTCATATAGTCCATAACGCCAATTTTCCCGCTTCTAAGCGCTTCAGCCATGGCAAGTGGAACTTGTGATTCCGACTCTACTACGCGCGCTTCCATCTCAACGACTTTTGCTTTCATTTCCTGTTCGTGAGCAACGGCCATCGCACGGCGCTCCTCGGCTTTTGCTTGAGCGATTTTTTTGTCCGCTTCCGCTTGTTCCGTTTGAAGATGTGCACCAATGTTTTTGCCTACATCAACGTCCGCGATATCGATTGACAATATTTCAAACGCTGTACCTGCGTCAAGCCCTTTGCCAAGCACAGTGCGAGAGATCATGTCCGGATTTTCCAAAACGTCTTTATGTGAGCCAGCAGAACCTACAGTCGTTACAATCCCTTCACCAACACGAGCAATGATAGTTTCTTCACCAGCACCACCGACTAGGCGTTCAATGTTGGCACGAACTGTAACACGAGCTTTTACTTTCACTTCAATACCATCCTTCGCAACCGCAGCTACGATTGGTGTTTCAATAACGCGCGGATTAACGCTCATTTGTACGGCTTGTAGTACATCACGACCAGCCAAATCGATAGCCGCCGCGCGTTCGAATATAAGTGGAATGTTCGCACGTTGCGCTGCAATCAACGCATTGACAACCCGATCGACGTTACCGCCTGCCAAGAAGTGACTCTCAAGCTGGTTTATGTTAAGTCCCAGCCCTGCTTTTGTTGCCTTAATTAACGGGTTGACGATTCTGCTTGGTACGACGCGGCGAAGACGCATGGCAACGAGCGTAATAATTCCAACTCTAACGCCCGATGCTAATGCAGATACCCACAGCATAATCGGGAAAAAGCTTAAGAATACGGACAGTACGATAATAACAACGACAGCCAAAATTAAAAAAGATACGATAGGATCCATTTGTTCCAACCTCCATTTGTATATTCGTTTTCTCTATTTTGTTACTTCTTTGACAACGACCCAAGTACCTTCCGCTTTAATGACGGTCACCGTTCGGTTCGTATCGATAAACTCACCAGAGGTAACGACATCAATTCGCTTGTCATTAATAACAATTGTTCCTGCCGGTCTCAGCGGAGTAATTGTTGTCCCTTGCAATCCGAGCAGTGAATCCTTTATATCCGCAGAAACAAAACCTTGCTCCGTTGTCAGCTTCTCGCGCAATATAAATTTGTTCCAAATACCTCTGGATTTGTTCATTCTAATAAAAATAACGATTAGAATGGTGGCTACAACTAACGCAATGACGATTGATATGAAAGCCGTCATTGGGTCTGAAGCTGCGGTAACGACTCCTGCTACCAACGCAGCACTGCCGAGCAAGCCCAAAATCCCAAAGCTTGGTACAAACACCTCGATTATGAGCAAGGCTATTCCAATTACGAACAGCACGACCGACTCCATACCGGCAAATCCAGCAACATAGTGGCCAAAGAAATAAAGGGCAAACGATAATATTCCAACAACGCCCGGTACTCCAAAGCCTGGAATGATCATTTCAATAACGATACCAGCAATGCCAAGTATGAGCAAAATCGTCATAACGATTGGATTGAGCAGCCATCTAGCTACATTTTCCGCAAGTGACGGAACAACCTCAATTTGTGTTCTGCCTTCCAAGCCCAGCCATTTGATTGCTTCATCAACGTTTGCTGCTGTATGCTCAGAGTATCCGACTTTCTCAGCTTCACTTGCTGACAGGGTAAGAATTTCTCCCTTCAGCTTATCTCTGCCAAGCTTGTCTTTCAGCTCCACCATTGCATTCGGATCCGCCATAGCGACAGCGATACTCTTCTCGCGACCCTGCAATCCTGCTGACTCACTCATTTCAGAGGTCCAATAGGAAATCGTTTTGGGATTATCCTCTAATGTCCCTGAGCCATCCACTACAGCAGCTGCACCAATCGTACTGCCCGGCTGCATGATGATATTATCAGCATTTAAAGCAATATAAGTGCCTGCTGATACGGCTTTCCCCTCAACAAAAGCCGTAGTAGGAATGGCGCTCTCCCTTATAAGATGACCAATTTCCTCTGCGTTTACGACTTTGCCGCCAAGCGTATTAATAACGAGAATCACATGCTCAGCTTTTGCTTCCTCAGCTTCTTTAAAGGCTCTCTCCAAAAAGGATTGAAGCCCCGATTCCACCGTTTGTTTGACGGGAATCACATACACTGCTGGGCCAACTTCATTTGCTGCCTTTGCTTTCTCCCCCGGTGAACCAAATAATGCTGCAAGCGTCACCATTAACACCGCTGCGATCAATGCGATTGGAGTGGCGGACATACTTCTTCGCCATCGATTCATGTGCAAGAAGGTTCCTCCTTTTTTTCGTGTTTGCTTTCTACTACGTTTGACAAATGAAAACGTTTCAGGCAGCCTTCTCCATATCATACCATTTACACTTGAAACGTACAAAAAAACACCCCCGTTAAGGGGTGTTTTGTGAGTCCGTATGTTTAGTTAGTTGAGATGTTGCTGAACGAGCTGATTTACTAGTTTACCGTCAGCGCGTCCTTTTGTTTTAGGCAAAAGGGCACTCATAACTTTTCCCATATCGGCTTTGGAAGAAGCACCGAGTTCATGGATGGTCTGCGTTACTATCTCTTGAATCTCTTCTTCAGTCAGCTGTTCGGGAAGGTATTGACTAATAATTTCAATTTCGACCACAAGACCCGCTACTAAATCATCGCGGCTGGCTTTTTTAAATTCTTGGAGGGAATCTTTACGTTGTTTGATTTCGCGACTCAATATATCAAGCACTTCGTTATCGTCCAATGGACGCTTGAGATCGATTTCCAAGTTTTTCACTGACGCGCGCATCATACGAATAACGGAAAGTTTAAACTTGTCCTGATTCTTCATGGCTTGCTTCATATCATCGGTCAATCTTTCGCTCAGGTTCATTATGGAAGGATCCTCCTAAAACTTTCTCTTGCGCGCAGCCTCAGACTTCTTCTTGCGCTTTACACTTGGCTTTTCATAATGCTTGCGTTTTTTCACCTCAGCTAGAACACCATCTTTAGCGATGGAACGTTTAAAGCGGCGAAGCGCAGCATCAATAGTTTCGTTTTTGCGAACTTTAGTTTCAGACACCAGTTTTCCCTCCCTCCGAAACAGACCGTCCAGAGCTATAACACGGTTTATCAAATTTCATTATATGTCAAACCAAAAGGCAGTGTCAACTTTAGATATCTACAACCCGAGAAGAAAGTTTCGTTCCCCCCAATACATGGATATGAAGATGATAAACAAGCTGTCCTCCGTCGGCATTAACATTGTTGACCAGTCGATAGCCTGACTCCGCAATTCCTTGTTCCTTTGCGATTTGACGAGCTACCGCGAACATCTCGGCTATGACCTCGTCATCTTCATCGGTAACATCATTCATCGTTGCGATATGCTTCTTAGGAATGATAAGAATATGTACAGGAGCAGCTGGCTGTATATCGTGGAATGCGAGAATTCTGTCATTCTCAAATACCTTCTTCGAAGGTATTGCACCCTCGATTAATTTACAGAAAATACAGTCCATAGGTTTCACCCCCTATTCGCTTTCCTTACCATATCATACCGAAATTTTAGCCGCTCGTCCAATCATTAAAGATAACCCGCAAAAACTTCGAAGGCACCCTTCCAAAAAAGCGACAGAATCCAAGCTGCTACTTCGAAATCTCAGCTGATTTTTCCTTCATAACAGCCTGCATCTGTTCAACAAGCTGAGCCCATTCAAGCCCGCTGGACAATCGAATAATTGCAATGCGGCTCTCCCCGATATTTGCATTAAAACCACTCATAATACCTGATATGGTTTCAAACGCACTTTTTAATCCCTGAATGTACGCGGCATCGGTTTCGATCAGAGCACCATCATAGTGACCAATCGTTTGCAAGCCTTTATCGACATCAGTTACATAGGTTGAGGTAAGCTCTTTATTGATTTTATCCGGCTCTGCATTCACGCTTGCTGCTTCTGCAGTAAATTCCACCAAAGCATGGCCGCTCGCAGCTGCTTGACCTGAAAGAAATGCAATGGCATACCGTTCGTCTAAAGTTTTACTTTGAAGCAAAGCATCCAGCTGCGGAAGCATTTTTTCTACATAATCTTTAGAACCAATCGCTGCTTCAAATATTTTTTGGCCTTTTACATAATTGTTTTCTTGTTTATTTTGTAAAAATTGCGAGTACAAAAAAACATTGCCGATTAAGCTGAATACAAGAATAACGAGAGTTATCGGCAGCGCGATAGAGCGTTTGCCCGTTTGCTGTGGTTCCAACTTCACAGCCTCCTTTTAGATTTGGTTAGTTCTCTTAAGGTGAACGGATTGACCCCCGTCAAAGAAAAAGACATGGCTCTCATCCACTTTTCTCCCGAGAACAGATTCGATTGCTTCGGCATACAGCTCCAGCTGGAAACGATGCCGCTCCGCTGCTTCCACCCATTGCTCCTTATAAATTCGATCCGTCTTATAATCGAGCAGTACGACGCCAGCAGCATCCTCGAACAAACAGTCTATTACCCCTTGAATCAATATCGGCTCATCTAGATCTGAATTCGGATAAACACGTTTAGCAGGGAACATGCAGCTGAACGGAACCTCTCTTCGCACCCAGTCAGCGTTTAACAACCGCTGTCCCAGCTCGCTTCGAAAAAAAGCTGCGACGTTCGGCAAATCGATTGCCTCCGATTGCTTTACTGTTAATAAACGCCGTTCAATCATATGATCAAGTGTTTGTTTAAGCATCGGTTCATCTATTTCCTCTGTGAGGGAGACAAGCTGCATAAGCAAATGATTAACAGAGCCCTTCTCAGCTGCTGTAAGCGACTTTTCCTCCATAAAGGCTGGACGGCGCAGTCGGAACGTATACGATGCTTCTGGAGCAATTGCAGCTTCTTGAAGATGTGTATTCGCCTGATGCTGATTCAGCTCGTCCAATGGAACCGCATCCTCCTGCTCTTCCGAATACAGCCTCTTCATTTCCGTAACCGATGTTTTGGCAGCGAGTGCCGCCGCTTCTTGATGCGGATAATGCCATTCCAACCGCTCTCGCAGCTCATCATCTGCTTCTACATGCTCAAGAAGCGAAAGTGAAGTAACCGCTTGAAGCCGATCTTCCTTGTCCTGGTCCTGCAGCTCCGTCTCTGACGCTGCTGCGGCTTCAGTGCCGAATATAGAAGCAGAAACAACACCAGCATGCCAGTTCGGAGCATTGTAGTCAGCCAGCTGACTGTCATTGATTTGCCTAGCCGCTAGCGGACCTAGCCAATCGATAAATGAGCGTGCGGCAGCAACCCGGAAATCAGTCATTTTACCTGAAGCATCGACGGAAGAAAGCCATCGCTTAAGCTTGGCTTCGGCATCCGCTACAGTCGCGACGAGAAACATTTTTTCCTTTGGCCGGGTTAGCGCAACATACAAAATACGCATTTCCTCTGCTAGCATTTCTTTACGCATGGCTCTTCGGATAGCCAAATAAGGAAGTGTAGGATAACTAATGCGAAGAGCAGGATCAACAAAACGAGGCCCGAAACCGAGCTCTTTGTGTTTCAAGAACGCACTTCGCACATCCTGCTGATTGAACAGCTTGCCTAGACCTGCTACGAATACAACCGGAAATTCAAGCCCCTTGCTCTTATGAATGGACATGATGCGAACGACATCCTCTTGTTCGCCGAGCGCTCTTGCAGTACCCAAGTCGCCGCCGCTATCGCGCATACGTTCGATAAATCTTAGAAATCGAAACAAACCGCGGAACGAGGTCGCTTCATACTGCCGAGCCCGGTCATGCAGCGCACGCAAATTCGCTTGACGCTGCGTCCCTCCTGGCAAGCCGCCTACAAAATCGTAATACCCGGTCTCGCGGTAGATTTCCCATAGCAAATTAGCAAGCGAGCCCTGCCTTGCTTCCTCACGCCAGCGATCCAAGCTGTCCAAGAAAAGCGAAAGCTTCCTGCGCGTGTCCTCATCCATAAACAAATCGCCTGCTGCTTGAAGAACCGCATCATAATACGTTGATTTCGCAGATTGGATGCGTATTCTTGCAAGTTCCTCACCATTTAATGCAAATAATGGCGATCGCAATGCAGCCGCAAGCGGAATATCCTGATACGGATTATCGATAACTCTTAACAAGGAAAGCATCGTCTCGACTTCCGTCGCTTCAAAATAGCCGCTGCTCAGCTCCGCATACGCAGGAATACCGCTTCCTTGCAGCTCCTCAATGATAATTGGCGCCCACTGCTGGGTCGCCCTTAACAAGATAACGACATCCCGCCATTGCATAGGTCGATTCTCACGCCGTTTGCCATCATAAACCTGGAATCCGCTGTCGATAAGAGATTGCAGCTGCTGAGCGATCCAGCGCGCCTCCAACTGCGCCGCCTTTAGCTCGGAAGCTGATTCGAGGAGCGTGCCATTTTCTCCTTGCTCTCCCTCACCCTGTCCCTCTGATGACTCTGAGTTATCGGCATCAGCTGTCTCTTCGTCATCTGCATCCGCTTTATTCAATACGGCAAACTCAACTTGACAACGATCGGCTGGCACTGGATCTGGGTAGGTAGCGCCACATACGAGTGCTGCTCGCTCATCGTAATCCATTTCAGCTACAGTCTCGCGCATGATGGCGCGGAAAACCGCATTCACGCCATCAACAACTTCCGATCGACTGCGAAAGTTGCGCGCCAAATCGATGCGCAGAGCGTTGGACTCATCTGTTTCCGATCGCTTGTTCATCTCATGACGAGACAGATACGATTTATATTTTTGCAAAAACAGCTTCGGCTCAGCAAGGCGGAAGCCGTATATGCTTTGCTTAACATCGCCAACCATAAACCGGTTGCCAGCACCTGGCCGTTCAATTAACGAAACGATTGCTTCCTGCACCATATTCGTATCTTGATATTCATCAAGCAATATTTCATCGAATTGCTGCTGGAATTCAATCGCTGCAATCGAAGGCAGCATTTGTTCTGGTGTAGAAGACGGATCACGCAAAATACGTAAGCAATAATGCTCCAAATCACCAAAATCGAGCATACCTTTCGCGCGTTTAGCCGCTTCATAGCCTTGGCCAAATTCGATAACAAGCTCGGATAATGCCTTCATCAGAGGAGCAAGCTCCTGAAGCTCTTCCAAAAACTGCTCCGCAGATCTGCCAAATAACTCATCAGAAAGTGAAGTGATCAGCTTCTTCGCTTGATCGCGCAGCTCCTTCGCCTGCTCCTGAAGGGACTTGTCATATTCATCGCCACGCATCGCCTTCAGCTTGCCGAATTCGATGGACTGAAAAGGCGCTATCCAACTTTCCCAGGGCATGGAATGTACCATCTCTGAGAGATTGTTGATGATTTGCAAATCATCATCAAAGGTAGCCGCATAAGGTGCTGGGCCAGCAGGTTGTCGCGTTAGCTCTAAGGCTTGGTGCAGCAGCGAGGTCGCTCCTTCTAAAGCCATCTCAATATCGCCTATTAAACTGACAACCCACGTACTGTTTTGCAGCGCTGCGACATCCTCGATATTAAAGGCATCTGCGGTTTGCCTAAGCCAATATTCAGGCCATGGATGGCTTTGCGCAAAGTCGAACAATTGTTGAACCAGCCGATACAAAGGCTCATCGCCGCGCTCACCGCCATAACGATCGGCAAGCCTTAGAAAAGCGCCGTTATCGCCAGCCCCTTCATACTTTTGCTCAAATAGCTGATCGAGAACGTCAAGGCGCATTAGCTCGCTTTCGGTCTCGTTTGCAATACGAAAGCCAGGATCAAGCCCGATTAACGGATAGTAACGCCTAATGACGTCCATACAAAACGAGTGTAGTGTCGTAATCGACGCTCTATTCATTAGGGCCAGTTGCCTTCGCAAATGCTCCGAATCGGGTTGCTTTTCCAATTCAAGCTCTAAAGCGTTTCGAATCCTATCCTTCATTTCCGCTGCAGCCGCCTTCGTAAAGGTTGCAACGAGCAGACGGTCAACATCGGCGTTCGCTGATATTTTACGGATGATTCGCTCAACGAGAACGGCTGTTTTACCAGAACCCGCTGCAGCAGCTACAAGGATGTTCGAGCCGCTTGTAACGATTGCATCCCATTGATCATCGGTCCATGTACTATTTTCCGGCTTGGGCGAATCCTTTGCAGTGTGCATCATCCATTACTCCCCCTCTAGCTGCTGCCATATATGTTCCTTAGAAGGTTTGCTCAGCTTTCTATACTCATTTCCGTCGAACTGAGCATCAAACTGACAAACCGCTTTATAATCGCAATACTGACAAGGTGTTTTTGTTCCGATACGATAAGGCTCAATTGAAACATCACCCGACTGTATCGAGCTGCCAATTCGGCTGATTGTATTTCTAACAGAATGGCGAAGCACATCCCATTGTTCATTCGAGACGACCGAAGAGCTGCTATAAAAGCTTCCATCCCGCTTCAAAGCAACGGGCAGCAGCTCTGAATAGCCAGTGTCCAGCTCATCGTCCATCAGTCTAACGGTTTCCGAATCAGCCGTAACCAGTCCACGCATTTTGAATCGCTTTAAGAGCTGACCGTTTGCTTCAGCAGGGCTAATGCTGTTGGTCAGCGCCAGAATTGGATTATGCACATGAAAATAAAGTACACCGGCCGGAGAAGCAGGTCGACCAAGCCATGCCGATGCATGTGTAACCAGTACATCCAAATAAGTCAGCATCTGCAGGGAAAGCCCATGGGCAACTTCTTCAAGTCTAAGATGCGTCGAACTCGATTTGTAATCAAGCACACGCAGCAGCAGACCTTCCTCCGTTTCTGCAGCATCAACACGGTCGATCCTGCCGATAATCTCTATCTCACCGCCAGCCTCAAGCGGAATGCGGAGTGCCGGCAGCTTCCCATCAGGGCCAAAATCGACCTCGGTGCCTACGGGATGGAATTGCGCCCTTCGCGCATGTTCACCCAGCATAAGCGCTGCTTGGCCAACAATTTCCTTCAGCTTGCGAGCGATATATTGAAAACGACTGCTGCTTAACAAGATTTGTGATTGCAGCTTAGGAACCAAATCATCGACCGTTTGCGAGACGACCGCCTTAAGCTCCGCTTCCGATGTTTTTCCCCAGCGTCCTCCAAAGCTCGTCGCCACCTTACTTAGAGCAGCGTGAAACAATTGACCAACATCAGGGGCATCCAGCCGGTAAAGCTTTCTTTCCCTCAGCTTTAGGCCGTGTATGGCAAAATGCTGAAATGGACACGATACGAACCGTTCCATGCGCGATACACTAACTTGCAGCCTCGCTCCATAAAGCTCTCGCGCTGTATCCTTAGAAAGGAACTGCTCTTGGTTCTCATAAGTTAAGGAGCTTGTCAGCAGCTGAAGCTTCTGCTGCCACTCCGGTCGAACCGCGTACCAATTGTATAGATCCCACCAGAAAGGCGCAATATCTGCTCCCTGCTGCCATTTCCGAATAGCTCCGATCAAATAGGACATCGTACGCTGCGGCTGCGATACGAACTTTCTTTGCTCGGACAATGGCAAGCTTGGCGATGGCTCTGCCGCGATACTTTGAACGGCTATGCCCGGGAACAACTGACGGACATGCCTTACAATCTCCGAAGGCAGCAAGCTTTTCCCTTCCTCGTCGGCTTGTGCCCAGCTAAGCCATAAATGCTTGCTTGGCGTGGTCAATGCGTTATAGATCATAAATCGCTCATCAAGCAGGCGCCTGCGCACCCCTGGCGCCATTACGATTCCATCATCAGCCAAACGTTCCCGTTCCGATTCGGTAAGAATGCCGTCTTCTTTCACACGCATCGGCATGATGCCATCATTTGCGCCCAATACATAACATACATGTATATGCCCCGACCTTGTTCGGTCCATGCTGCCGATCAATACTTGATCCAGCGCTGGAGGTACCGCAGCAAGCTTCAAGCTGTCAAGCCCCGCCTCAATCATGCCGGCGAACAATTCTGGTGTTACGGTCTGTTTTCCAGCCAGTTCAACTAATTGATCCAAAAGCTGCATGACACTGTCCCAAAGCTGCTTGTGGCTTCTTGCTCTTTGTGTTTTCCCGGCCCCAGTATCTTGAATGCTCCAGCGCTCGAGCTTATCCGCTGCTTCGGATTCATCGAGCAAACGATATAAAGCCTCGCACATGCTTTGAACATTTTCGGCCTTATTCAGTGCATCGGAGAAGCGGCGAAGAGGAGGAACAACAACCTCTCTGGCAGCAAGTACGATATTGAATTCACGCTGCGCCTTTTCACTGATTTTGGTCTCTATATCCTCGTCATCATCAAGCGAAACAGGCACTAATGGATGCCAACGCTTATTGTCAAGCCATTTCCAACCATCAATCCCTGCAGCGAGCGCATAGTTTTCCAGCATATCGAACCAATCTCTAGGCAAACTTCCGTCAACCTTGAACAACATCTCCGTCTTAATGCAGCGGAACACCGCATCGTATCGCCATCCAAACAAGACGGTTTCAAGCGCAGACCGAATAAACTCAATCAATGGATGATGGACGGCCTTCTCCTTCTGATCGACAAAATAAGGAATGCCGTAATCAGCAAAGACTAGTCCGATATAGTCGGTATAATCCTCTGCATTACGTACCATAACCGCAATATCCCGCCAGCGCAGCCCTTCTTTACGTGCTCTGCGAACGATATCGCGTGCAACGGCCTCAACCTCTGCACGTCGATTCGCAGCGGCATGCAGCGATAAGCCGCAGCGAGCATCTTCTGCGTCCAATATCGCTTTGTCAGCGATTAGCATCGGTATTCTCTCGCTATAATGCTTCTCAAGATGAGCAAGCATGGGACTGCTTTTAAACCGAACAGGAGGAATTTCATCTAGCAATATGGGAGAATCGACCTCAACCTCATATTGAGCAGCCAGCTCCATCAGCTTATTGTAGGTTTCTGCTGTTGGATGAAACAGATCTAGTTCATGCGGCAGCTCGCCTATTCCATAAGTTCTGTTTAGTGTAAGTGTGACCGTCACCTGAGCGGATGAACCGATCAACGTTCCTAGCGCTTCGTATTCCGTTGGCGTAAATCCATAAAATCCATCCACCCATATATGCGCGCCGTTCATAGCAGAGGCATTAGCAAAACCATTTTGCAAATAACGCAAATAATCCTCGGCGTCAATATACATGCCCGCGAGTTCCTGCTCCATCTGACTATAAATGAGCTGCAAATCATGCAGCTTGCGCTTTAGCAATGTTGATTGGCCTGCTTCTGCCTTAGAAGCGTCCTGCTTGTCCTGTAAGAGCTCGGAATCTATTCCGTACCTTTTCCACTCTGTTAGAAGCTCTGCAAGCCTATCGATGAATCCAGGCTGTTCCGCACCGTTTTGAAACAGCTCAAGCTGCTTTCCTAGCCGATGTACGATCTTGTAGAGAAGCATATGCTTCCCCGTATCGTTAATCGGAACGAGCGCCGTTCCGCCCGTCTCCTGCATGACCCGAAAGGCAAGGCGCCGAAAGCTAAGCGCCTGTGCCCTGATCGTCCCGTTTAATTCACCGCTCTGCAGCAGCGCATATTCGGTTTGAAAAGTAGCCTGTTCCGGCACAAGCATGACGAGCGGCGGTCCGTCCGGTTGATCGCGCAGCTGCTTTCTTATTTCATTCAAGCAATAGGATGTTTTTCCGGCTCCCGAACGCCCGATGACAAAGCGAAGCGACATGTGCAACTCTCCCGTCTATTCGTTTAAATCAATTATTTGCTTCGTACTTCAAATATTGCGAATTTCAAGTAATGTCCTTCATTCACGCCGAGCAGCTGAGGATGATCCTTGCCTGCCGCGCGCCATTCAACCAAACGAAGAAGCTTGCCTGCATCTACAGCCGCTTCTTGGATCGTTTCCAGAAACAGCTCAGGACGCATATGATACGAGCAGCTTGCCGTAACTAAATATCCGCCCTCATTCACAAGCTTTAAGCCTTGCAAATTGATATCTTTGTAGCCGCGGCATGCGCCTGCTACTGCGCTCTTCGTTTTTGCAAATGCCGGCGGATCAAGAATAACAACATCCCAGGTCCGCCCCGCTCCGCCTTCCATCTTCTTAGACGTATCTACGCCGCCAAGAGCGCGCTGTTTTCTCTCGTCGAGCCCTTTCACTTGAACGCGCAAATAATCGAAAGCGTCTGCGACAACAAACTCGACCCGATCGGAGTACCCGTTGCGCTCAACGTTGCGCTTTGCGGTTTCGATGGCGTGCTCCGAAACATCCAAGCATGTTACTTTCTTGGCGCCATATTTGCAAGCATGCAGTGTGAAGCTTCCTGTATGGGCAAAACATTCAAGCACCGATGCGCCATCCCAGAAAGGAAAAGTGACCACTTTGCCATTCGCGTTCACCGGCACTAAATCGGATGTACCAGATGATTTACTTACAACGCTTGCCTCGGTTTGAACAGAGCCTGATTCCAGTGCTTCACGCTCTACGAGATGAATACCGCTCCGGCCTCCCCAGCCTTTCATAAGCGGAGCAATGGCAGCACGGTTTTCACGTTGATCGAAGAAATAGCCTGTTTTCTGGCCTTCAACAATATCAACCTCAAGCTTCAAGCCATTTTCCTCAATTTCAATAATGGATGGGCAATCGCCGTAAAGCACGCCCGTCCGCTCTTCCAATCCTTCAAGCACTCGAACACCTACATCACTGCGCTCATAGATGCCGACAGGCTGAAATACGTCAATCAACGCCTCAATCAGCGCTTCTCTTCTTACATCCATCCCAAGAGTCAAAAGCTGAAGCACCAGCACATTGTTGAAACGGTCAACAACAAGCCCAGGAAGAAAATCCGCTTCCCCGTAAACTAAGCGGCAATCGRCATCCGCAACGAAGCGACGGCGATGCTCTTGACACTGACGAAGGCGATCACGGAAAAAGCTTGCATCCATCGCAGCGATTGGCGTATGTGCAACGATTCTTACTGTAATTTGTGATTTTGGATTCCAATAGCCTGTTGCTAAATAACGTCCTTGATGGTTAACAACATCAACCAAATCGCCCGGCTCTGCATCGCCTTCCAAACGATCAATTTCTGTCGCATAGACCCAAGGATGTCCTTGCTCCAGCCTCTTTTTCCTTGCTTTTAGAAGAAATATTTTTGGATTGCTCACGTTTATCTCGCTTCCCCTCATTGGACTTGCTAGTCATGCTTGTCTTGCTTGCAGCATATGTATATTTACGAATCAAAACTTGAAATAAATAATAAGGAGTCCAAACCATGGTTCAGACTATACTCATTCCAATGCTGCTTGGGTTTTCTGTTTTCATGTGCGGCATGAAGCTGATGGAGCTGGCGCTGCATCGATTAGCCGGTCCCTATTTGACCGGAATCCTAAAACGATCAACCGCAACCCCGATTCACGGACTAGCAATCGGAACGGTCACGACTGCTTTTCTACAAAGCAGCACAGCCGTAACGGTTATTRCCATTGGAATGGTCAATGCCGGCTTGCTTACATTCCCGCGTACCCTAGGCATAATACTCGGTACGAATATTGGCACCTGCATAACGACAGAGCTAATCGGTCTAAATTTAAATAAACTTGCCGTCCCCTTGCTCATCCTCTCGATCGGAATGTGGCTGGCAACGGCTTTACTAGGAGAATTACGTCTGTTTCCTGCTGTTCGGAATGCGCGCTGGCTTCCAGCAGTTCGTTCGACCTCTGTCGTGCTGTGCGGCTTCGCTTTGCTCCTTACTGGGATGACGATGATGCAAGGCGTAGGCTCTGCCGTCCAAGACAGCCCCATGTTCAGCTGGTTTCTTGGAAAAGCAAATGAGAGCTTATGGTGGGGGCTCGCAGCGGGTGCGCTTCTTACAGCTGCTGTTCATAGCAGCGCAGCCGTTATTGGTATCATTATGGGTTTCGTATCTATAGGCGCGATGCCTATTGAACTTGGTATCGCCGTCGTTCTCGGCGCAAACATCGGGACTTGTGCGACAGCATTGTTAGCCTCTATAGGCGGGACTAAGGCCGGGCAGTATGTGGCATGGTCTCATGTCATCTTAAACGCTGGAGGCGCATTGCTGTTTATGCCGTTCATCGGCGAGCTTGTGACGATATCAGAATGGATATCCTCGTCTGCAGCAGGGCAAATCGCTCATACGCAAACAATTTTCAATATTCTAAGCTCATTGATCGCTCTGCCATTTTGTTATCTACCCACATTTAGGCGCCTTGATCCCGTTACTTAGCACTAATCCGTTTGCAAACCCAGCAGCTGGAATGCTCCTGCAACGATGCGATGATTGTTATCGTATCCGGATTGCTTTTGACGTCTCCACGCTTCTCCAGGTTCAAACCAATCGACGCCGCGGATCTCTTCCACTTGCGCATGCAGAGATCCTCCAACTGCCTCAACTAAATAATAATGAACCTCTTTATCGACCATCCCGAAGGCTTCATGCTCATATTTATATTTAATTTGATCAATCGGAGCGATGATCACCCCTTCAAGACCCGTTTCTTCGACGATTTCACGCAAAGCGGTTTGTTCAATCGTTTCGCCGGGCTCCATTTTTCCTTTTGGCAGCGAAACTTTTCCGTAACGATCCTGAATGAGCTGGATTTGCAGCTTTCCTTCCTCGGTGCGGCGATAAACGACACCGCCTGCTGAAATTTCCTTCATGTCCGTTTCCCCCTTGCAGCATTAAACAGATTGTATATGCAGCAAAGGATTCCTCCATCTTTTCCACATAAGGAATCGATAAGCAAAGGAATCCCCGCATTTTGTCAAGCTATAGCTAGGCTCTTATCGCTTCCGGACGCTCCAGCACGAAGGTGTGCTGCTCCATGCCGCTCGCTGCAGCAGGATGATCTTCCATCACGCGAACAAGCTTGGCGCGACATTCGTTGACGCCTGCTTCCGTGATTTTCACTCGGCAAAGCTTGCCGATCAGCGATTCTGTGCCGTCGAATACGACCTGGATATAGTTATCCGTATAACCCATAACAAGCCCAGTACCCGGGGCACCCTTGTAATCGCGCTCTGGGATAACATCGAGAACATGGCCAACGTACTGCTCTGCGTAAGCAAGCTGCATTTTCTCAGACAAATCAATTAGCTTATGCACGCGCTCATTTTTCACTTCTTCATCCACTTGCTCGTCCATTCGAGCAGCAGGCGTAC
Source organism: Paenibacillus sp. 2TAB26 (assembly GCF_052115145.1). NCBI lineage: Bacteria > Bacillati > Bacillota > Bacilli > Caryophanales > Paenibacillaceae > Paenibacillus > Paenibacillus sp. 2TAB26. The sequence continues at coordinate 150,987 of NZ_JBFRGC010000015.1, read as the reverse complement.
CTGTGCGTTTTGAATAAGGGAACACATGCATTTCAGCAAATTTCAAATCTTCCATGAAGCGGAAGCCTTCTTCGAACATTTCTTCCGTTTCTCCAGGGAAACCGACAATAACATCCGTTGTAATGGCAACGCCAGGCATTGCCTCGTGCAATCTTTTAATTTTTGCTGCGAATTCTGCAGTCGTATATTTACGACGCATCCGCTTTAATACGGAGTCTTCACCTGCTTGGAGTGGAATATGCAGATGGCGGCACATTTTGCTGGAACGGTTCAACACATCAATCATCGCATCGTCGATTTGACTTGCTTCGATCGAACTAATTCGAATGCGCTCTAGTCCCTCTACCTTGTCCAAGTCCCATAGCAGACTTGTTAGATTGTAATTTTCCATATCATCGCCATAGCCGCCAGTGTGAATACCCGTCAGCACAATTTCCTTGTAGCCGGATGCAACGAGTTGTCTAGCTTGCTCTAGCACGCTTTCTGAAGCACGGCTGCGAGATAAACCGCGTGACCATGGAATAATACAAAACGTACAGAAGTTGTTGCAGCCCTCTTGAATTTTCAAGAAAGCACGCGTCCGCTCCGAGAAGTCCGGTACATTCAGTTCCTCAAAATCACGAGTCTTCATGATGTTGCGGACGGCGTTAACCGGCTGACGATCATCGTGAATTTGATTCACGAACGTCATAATTTTCTCCCGGTCCTGTGTCCCGATGACAAGATCGACGCCTTCAATAGCCATAATCTCTGCTGGAGAGGTCTGAGCGTAACAGCCCGTGACCGCAATGACAGCATCGGGGTTGCGTCGAACAGCCCGTCTAATAATTTGACGGCTCTTCTTGTCTCCCGTATTAGTTACCGTACATGTATTAATTAAGTAAACATCAGCAGTCGATTCGAAATCGACCTGTTCATAACCTTCGTTTTTAAATAGCTGCCATATCGCTTCTGTATCATAGAAGTTTACTTTGCAGCCCAGCGTATAAAATGCGACTGTTGGCATAGTTGTTACGCTCCTCCCATTTCTCCGGATTCATATAATAAGCAGGTTAATCCTACGATGCCCGCTGTTTCCGTTCGTAATATTCTTCTGCCTAGTCCAACCAGCACAGCACCAGCTGCTTCTGCCTCGTCCGCTTCACGATCCGTGAAGCCGCCCTCAGAACCAATAATGAGCAGCACTTTCGGCGAGCTCACTTCGCCTGCTTGTGCGGTCCATTCGTTAATCGCTGTGCGAACGCCTCTGCCATGGGCAAGATGTCCTTCACGCTCATAACAAAATAAAACCAAATCATAATTGGACATAGACTTTATGAGCTCACGCCAGCTATGCAGCGGCTCAATCGCCGGAACACGGTTGCGATGTGCCTGCTCTGCCGCTTCCTTCGCAATTTTACTCCATCGCTCTATGCGCTTTGCTTCCTTCTTTGCATCATATTGAACGACCATGCGCTCGGACTGAAAGGGAACAAATGCATAAGCACCGATCTCTGTTCCTTTCTGTATCACAAGCTCCATTTTGTCGCCCTTAGGCAAGCTCTGAGCGAGCGTTATTGCCCATTTCGGCTCACTATCATTGCCTAGCATCTCAACAATTTCTGCTGTTACGAGTGTTGCAGATGCTTCAAGCACAGCGACAAGCGCCGTGCGCGACTCCCCATCGCTTACAATAAACTTATCGCCTGGCTTCGTGCGCATAACCCTTGCGGCGTGATGCGCATCGTCGCCGATTAGGCGGATTTCAGAGTCGCTAAATTGCTCCGCCGCTATGAAATATCGTTGCATGATCTTTTTCCAACCACCCTTAAACAAATTCCATCCTTCATAATAACATGTTTGTCTTCACTAAATCTATCAGAAACCGTTGCCAGCAGCCTGCGAACGGCCGCCTAGCCTCTATAAGAAAATCTGGTAAACCCACGCAAACGTATTGTTCATTAGATCTGCGCCTAACCCAAGTACAGGATCAAGTGTTACTTTACGAAGCGGCGGAATAAATACGATTAATAAAAAGATAAACATTCCCCACTGCACATTTTGATCCATTTTGTAACGAAGCTTTAGCGGCAACAGATCTGCGATGATCCGGTAGCCGTCAAGCGGAGGAAGCGGAATAAGGTTAAAAATAAACAACAAATAATTATACCAAATAAAATAATCAAAAAATCGATGTACAGCTGCATCCACACCGACAGATGCTCCGCTTAAAATATCTGAAGCCAAAATCGCAACATAAATAAAAATGCTTATCGTACCCATGAGCAAATTGCTTAACGGTCCTACTGCGGTCACTACAATGCTCATCATTCTCGGACTTTTGAATTTGCTTGGATTTACCGGTACGGGCTTCGCCCATCCAAATCCGGCAATGAGAATCAACAGCGTCCCTAGTACATCCAGATGCACACGCGGGTTTAGGGTTACACGTCCAGCATTATAAGCAGTATCATCACCAAATTTATAAGCGCTGTAAGCATGAGCGAACTCATGCACGGTAAAAGCAATAATTAAAGCCAATACGATAAATGGCAAATCCTCCAGCGGAAATCGCAAAAAGCTTTGCAAGTCCATTAAATCACCTGTGGCTTTCTCGCTACGATTGCGATCCAATCCTCATCGCGGCGCTTTTCAATAATTTCAAATCCATGACGAATTAATCCTTCTTCTACATCGGTTTCTTTATTTTTGTAAATGCCGGAAGCAATATAAATTCCGTTTGGTTTTAATGCCGCAAATACATCGTCCACAAACATCAGGATGATTTCTGCCAAAATATTAGCAACAACAAGATCTACGGGCACGGTAACTCTGAAAGCGCCATTCGCAGCTGCTTGTTCTCCTCCAGCAGATTCTTCCTTAATTACACCAAGCAAATCGCTAAGCCGCACTTCAACTTTCTCCGAAAGATTGTTTAGCGACACGTTCTCTTTGGCACTGGAAACAGCAACGGGATCAAGGTCAACAGCAAGCACGCTCTTCGCGCCAAGCAGACAAGCTCCAATAGCGAGTATTCCCGATCCTGTGCCGACATCAATGACTTCTTCTCCGCCGCGAATGACAGTCTCAAGCGTTTGCAGACACAATGAGGTCGTAGGGTGTGTCCCTGTTCCAAAAGCCATTCCTGGATCCAGCTCGATTATGCGCTCATCCGGACCTGCTTCATACTCTTCCCAAGTTGGTTTAATCGTTAACTTATCTGAAATGCGAATCGGCTTGAAATATTGCTTCCATGCAGTCGCCCAATCCTCATCATCTACAGTTGCAACGATATATTCTACAGTTCCGGGATCAATATCAAATTCACGAAGCTCTTCGACACGAGGTCTAATCGCTGCAACTAGCGCATCGGTATCGGTGTCTTCTCCAAAATAGCCCTTGATGATCGCTTGGCCTTCTGGAATATCGTTAAGCGGCGTTTCGTACCATTGTCCAAATGATGTATCACGCTGTTTGCTGAGTGTACCCGATTCTTCAATGGATACGCCTCCTGCTCCCATCTCATGCAAAAAGTTGGATATCATCTCTTGCGCCTCTTCAGTTGTTGAAATTGTAAGTTCAAACCATTTCATATGTAATATCCTCCAATGCCAATCGTAAACGGCTATCGCCGACCGCGGTCGACTAGACAAACGTTTCGCTTTAAAAACCTAACATCTATTGTACACCAGAGTAGTGCCTTTGCACAAAAAAATGACACAAGAGACCGACTGCTGTATTTATGCTACAATCGTTACGGAATCTGGAAGAGGATAATTACAATTCCAGCAAGCTTTTTATCGTCGGGAGGTTTACTGCAATTATGTCACCTAGAAATATTGAAAAAGATCAGAAGCTGCGTGATGAGCGGCAGCGCCAAATACTAGAAGCAGCGATGCATGTTATAGCGCGGCGAGGATTGCCAGCAACCAAGATAGCTGATATTGCTGCAACGGCCGGCATTAGCGTTGGCAACGTTTATAAATATTTTCGCTCAAAAGAGGACATATTCCAAGCGCTGTTAGAAAGCGGCCAAAAAGAATACAGAGAGTTCGTTGAGCAGGCGCAGCAAATGCCGGTTCCGCCCTATGATAAGCTGTTCTTGTAGTAGGATTAACCGCACATTCTTCCCTGCTTCCATTTCAACTATCCGGCGGAATGAAGCAGCGTACCGCAATTGCACGCACATTAGCGACGAATCCGCAAATCATTTTGATGGATGAACCGTTTGCTTCACTCGATGCCATAACACGTGAATCACTTCAATATTTAATCCGACAAATCGCACTCGAAACGGGAAAAACGATCATTTTCATTACCCATGATGTTGACGAAGCTTTGCTGCTTGGCACAAGAATCATAACGATGCAAGGCGTTCCTGGCAGAATTGAGCTGGATTTGGCAAATCCGCTAACGAAACGAGCTGAACCATTCACTGCGGTTCGAAAGCATAACAAGTTCAGCGAATGGCGTGACATTCTCGTCCAATCGCTGCGCCCTGCACAGTTGGAGCTTCTAGAAGCTGCTCATATTTGATGGTCAAACGATTGAAAGGGACTGAAGGCTATACTAGCCCGCAGTCCCTTTTTATGTTTAAGTAATAATTGTATTTGCGTTGCCGCCCATTTGTTTAATAAGATGAAGCGCGCGTTCGGCGACTTCATCATCTACGGTTGYCGTCAGCAATCCGCTGTCAATCAACCCGTTCACTTCAATTGCACGCAGCGCTTGAAGCTTCCGCATCGTCTCCTGAGCAGCGCCCTCACCCTCGAAGGTCGCTTGGATTTCAATATGGCTCATTATGCCTGCTCGTTGCGCTCATCGGCTGCAGCTGCTCGCTGAGCAGCTTTGCGATCCGCTTCGTCTGCAAGCTCTTCAGAAAATTCCACATCTTCGTTTTCGCCTACAGGCAGATTGCCAAAGTTTGTTTTCTCCAAGCTGTTATTGTTGTTGTTATTGTCTGTCATCGTATTAGTTCCCTCCGGTTGTGTGTTGATGTATGGTTTTCCTACCCGAATAGAGTATGTTTATCCACCGTTTTCTATACAGCCGCGGGAAGAAAAAAAAAAAAGACGTGCCGGGTTATTCACCGCGGAACGCCTTTTTCATTTTTTCGAATATAGATTCATGATGTTCTTGATCATTCGATACGGAATCACCGCTTAGCCCGCCAAATTGACGAAGCAGGTCCTTCTGATCATCCGTCAAGCTCGTTGGTGTTACGATAGTAACCTTCACATGCTGATCGCCTTGACCGTATCCACGAAGCTTAGGAACACCTTTGCCTTTGAGTCTGAAGTAAGTGCCTGTTTGTGTGCCAGCTGGCACCTTGAGCTTCACTTTCTCCGTTAACGTAGGAATCTCAATTTCATCGCCAAGTGCTGCTTGCACGAATGTAAGCGGAACTTCGCAATAAATATCATCGCCTTCACGTTCGAAAAACTCATGCGGCTTCACACGGATAACAATATACAAGTCGCCCGCAGGACCGCCGCGAAGACCGCCCTCACCCTCGCCAGACATACGGATTTGAGCTCCGTCATCTACGCCGGCTGGAATACGGATGTTGATTTTGCGTTGACGCTTCACTTTACCCACGCCATGGCAAGTTGTACATTTATCTTTAATTACGCGGCCTGTGCCGCTGCAATTCGTACAAGCACGACGGTTGACCATACGGCCAAATGGCGTATTTTGAACAACTTCCTGCTGTCCGCTGCCCTTACAAACCGAACAGCTCTCAGGCTTCGTGCCCGGCTTAGCTCCATCGCCATGACAGGTATCGCAAGTTTCTGTTCTAGGAATCGTAATCTCGGTTTCTTTGCCGAATACCGCTTCCTTAAACTCAACTGTCATTGTATATTGCAGGTCGTTGCCGCGCTGCGGTGCATTCGGATCACGACGACCGCCTCCGCCGCCAAAAAACATGTCGAAAATATCGCCGAAGCCTCCGCCGAAATCAGCGCCACCTCCGCCGCCCATACCTTGGTTTGGATCAACATGGCCGAACCGGTCATACGTTGAACGTTTTCCATCGTCACTTAGTACATCGTACGCTTCTTTTACTTCCTTGAACTTCGTCTCTGCATCTGCAGCCTTATTTACATCGGGATGATATTGACGTGCTAGCTGACGGTATGATTTTTTAATATCGTCTGCTGAAGCATCCTTGCCAACACCAAGAACCTCATAATAATCGCGTTTGCTTGCCACCTGTTCTCACCTCCGCTATATATCCTATGATTCCTCTATAAGCACGAAAGGAGGTCAAAGCCAGGTAGCGCCTGTCTTTGACCTCTCGCTCGCTACACTTTATTTATTATCGTCAACCACTTCATAGTCAGCGTCTACTACATTGTCTTTGCCTTTTGCAGCGCCGCCAGCTTCTGGGCCAGCACCTTCAGCTGCTTGTGAAGCTTGCTCATAAAGCTTAACTGAAAGCTGTTGAACGATTTCAGTCAGCTCTTCAGCTGCTGCATTGATTTGCTCAAGATCGTCTGTTGCAAGTGCTGCAACTACTTTCTCTTTTGCAGCGTTAGCTTTTTCGATTTCAGCAGCATCAACTTTATCGCCAAGATCTTTAATTGTTTTGTCAACGGAGTAAACCAATTGGTCAGCGCTGTTTTTCGCTTCAACAAGGTCGCGACGTTTGCGATCTTCTTCAGCGTTAAGCTCAGCGTCTTTCATCATTTGGTTGATTTCATCATCGCTTAGGCCGCTTGAAGATGTAATCGTAATTTTTTGGCTCTTGCCTGTTCCTTTGTCAAGAGCAGAAACGTTTACGATACCGTTCGCATCGATGTCGAAAGTAACTTCGATTTGCGGAACGCCGCGTGGTGCAAGAGGAATATCGTTCAATGTGAAACGACCAAGCGTTTTGTTGCCTGCCGCCATCGAGCGCTCACCTTGCAAGACGTGAATTTCTACGCCTGGTTGATTGTCTGCATATGTGGAGTACACTTGCGATTTGCTTGTAGGAATCGTAGTGTTGCGATCGATCATCTTAGTGAACACGCCGCCAGCTGTTTCAATACCAAGCGACAATGGAGTAACGTCAAGCAATACAACGTCTTTCACATCGCCAGTCAATACGCCCGCTTGTACAGCTGCGCCAAGAGCTACAACCTCATCCGGGTTAACACCTTTATGCGGTTCTTTGCCGATCAATTTTTTAACTGCTTCTTGTACCGCTGGAATACGAGTCGATCCGCCCACGAGTACAACTTTATCGATATCGCTTGGGGACATTCCTGCATCGCTAAGCGCTTGACGAGTAGGTCCAAGCGTACGCTCTACAAGGGAAGCTGCAAGCTCTTCAAATTTCGCGCGAGTGAGGCTAAGCTCCAAATGCTGAGGAACGCCGTCAACCATTGTAATGAACGGAAGAGAGATAGCTGAAGTCAATACGCCGGAAAGTTCTTTTTTCGCTTTCTCAGCAGCATCTTTCAAACGTTGAACAGCTGATTTATCTTTGGAAAGATCAATGCCTTGCTCTTTCTTGAATTCAGCAACAAGGTGATCGATGACAACTTGGTCAAAGTCATCTCCGCCTAGTTTGTTGTCGCCGCTTGTCGCTTTAACTTCGAAGAAGCCATCGCCAAGCTCAAGAATGGAAACGTCAAATGTACCGCCGCCAAGGTCATAAACAAGAATCGTTTGATCTTCTGTTTTCTCAAGGCCGTATGCCAGTGCTGCAGCTGTTGGCTCGTTGACAATACGAAGAACTTCAAGACCAGCAATTTTACCAGCATCTTTAGTCGCTTGACGTTGGCTGTCATTGAAATAAGCAGGAACCGTAATAACGGCTTGCGTTACCGTTTGACCCAAGTAAGCTTCAGCATCAGCTTTCAATTTTTGCAAAATGATTGCAGAAATCTCTTGTGGTGTGTAATCTTTATCGTCAATTTTTTCTTTGTGGTTCGTACCAATGTGGCGTTTAATAGAGCTGATTGTACGATCAGGGTTTGTGATCGCTTGACGTTTTGCTGTTTCACCAACAACACGCTCGCCATCTTTCTTGAAACCTACTACGGAAGGAGTTGTGCGGTTGCCTTCCGGGTTAGGAATAACAACTGCTTCTCCGCCCTCCATTACTGCTACGCAAGAGTTTGTTGTACCAAGGTCAATACCAATTACTTTACTCATAGCTATAGTTCCTCCTACAATTTTTATATTTTATCCTAATAACAGCTTGCTTTGTCTCATTTATCGAGAAAAAGTTTTACCGTTTAACTGCTTACTTTAACCATCGCTGGACGCAATACCTTGTCTTTCAAGATATAGCCCTTCTGAACTTCCTCAACAATGATACCCTCTTCATACTCATCGGAATCTACTGTCATAATCGCTTGATGGAATTCAGGGTTAAAAGGCTCGCCAACTACGTTCATAGCTTTAAGGCCTTCCTGCTCAAGTGTTGACTCGAGCTGACGGAAAATCATGTCTACACCCTTCGCAAGTGATTCAAAATCACCGTTAACGGATGCGGCTGCTACAGCGCGCTCAAAATTATCTACAACCGGAAGCAGTTGACCGATCAGCTTYATCGATGCGTACTGTCCGAGTTCTTCTTTTTCTTTCATTGTACGACGGCGGAAGTTATCGAAATCCGCTTGTGCGCGCAAGAAGCGCTGCTCTTTCTCCTCAGCCAGCTTCACAAGCTCCGCATAACGCGAATCTTCTTCCACAACCTCGTTTACAGTATCCTCGCTTGCTTGATCTGATTGCTCAGCAGATACCACTTCTTCTACAGCCTCGGCTGCCTCATTATGTTGTTCTTTCGTACTCATGCAATCACCTCCTAAAAAAGTTTACGAAGTAAACTTGGCAAAATATCATTAATTACTTGTACCAGCGGCCAAGAAGAACCGCCATATCCTTGGATATAATATCCAATAAGCTAATGACTTTGCCGTATTCCATTCGCGTTGGTCCTAGAATGCCGATCGTTCCCAGCGATTGGCCATCAATGGCATAGGTTGCTGTGATAAGACTGCAATCGCTAATTGCCTTATGGTCATTTTCTGTCCCGATACGTACTTGTATACCTGACGGAAGGCCGGAAAACATTTTCATTATGGCTGGTGTCTCATCAAGCAAATCCAAAATCGTTTTTACTTTGTCTACATCCTTGAATTCAGGCTGTGTCAGCATATTGGTTGTTCCGCCTAAGAAGATTCGGTGCTCATCCTCATTCTGCAATGCATGATCCAGTACCTGCAGCAGCTGTTCATAATGATCAACATGCCTTTCAAGCTCTTGCCCAACTTCAGTGTAAAGCTTCGACCTTAGACGAATCAGCGGAACGCCAACCAATCTTGTGTTTAAAATGTTAACGACCTTTTCCATATCGTCCATTTTCAGGCCGTCAGGAATTGAAATCGTTCGATTTTCAACATGTCCAGTGTTCGTCACAATAATAGCAACTGCTGATGTTTGATCAAGCGGCACAAGGCCAAAATGCTTAAGCGATGTGCTGAACATTTCAGGTCCAAGCAAAATAGATGTGTAATTGGTTAAATTGGAGAGAATCATCGCCGTTTGTTGAATAACCTGCTCCATTTGATTCATTTTGTCCGTTACGAACGAGCGAACCACACCAATGTCTTTCTCATCCACTTCGCTAAGCTTTATTAAATGGTCGACATAATAACGGTAACCTTTCGTTGATGGAACACGCCCTGCTGACGTGTGCGGCTGCTCTAAGAAGCCTAGCTCCTCCAAATCCGCCATTTCATTGCGAATGGTTGCCGGACTAAAGCCAACGTCGCCGCGCTTCGAAATACTGCGTGAGCCTACTGGTTCAGCCGAGCGAATATAATCATCCACAATTGCATGTAAAATCATCCGTTGTCTCTCCGTCAGCATTCGAATTCCCCCTACGTAAATGTCAAATCCGTTATTTCGATGTACCTTCGTTAGCACTCAATCCGATCGAGTGCTAATCATTACTACAAAAATACCAAACCAGCTTGTCGATTGTCAAGTCAGTTCGGCATTTTTCATGCGCCTAATTCAATTTAAACATCTAATAAACGATTTAATCACCCAAGGAAACTCCGCTATGGCTTAAAGAAAAGCCGCTGTGCCAGCAATATATGTTGGCGCAGCGGCTTATTCTACAAACAATTACACTTTATGAACTCTTCCTGCTTCATCTGTTGCAAACTTTTCTCTTCTCACGCGATTTTCACCTTGGTATAGCTCTACAATACGATAAGGTGAAACGGAGTCATCTATAATAACTTTCCAGCCATTTGTATTTAGCAAAGCGAACAGTTCATCGTAACCCATTGCTTTAAAACCATAAAACCCGCTAAATCCTGCCCATTTCTTCAAAAGCACTGTCGTTACATGCTTTAGCTTATCCTCTACTGCTACGATTTGATCTTTTTTTTGGCTCATTTTTATTTCTCCTCTATATGACAATAAACATCTACCTTGACTATATACCAAAACGCGCAGCATTACTATCAACGAGTTCGGACAAACTAACATATTAGTTGAATGAAACAAAAAAACCACTTTCCCAATAGTCCTAATGCAAGCGCTAAAGGAGAGTGGTTTATTTTCAATAAAAGAAGATGCGTTCGGAAAATGTGCTTTAATTCAGCATTCTCAGTACAGCTATTTCATCGCAAGCAAGCTGCTTTGGACAGTTGATGCAATCCTTCCAAACCTTTTCCGGGAAAATTTCCTTATCAACGACCTTGAAGCCATTTTTCTCAAAAAAGGACACGGCATAAGTTAAAGCCATCACCTTCGGAATTTGCTGCTCTCTAGCCTGCTCGATCAACGCTTCTACCAGCTTGCTGCCGATCCCTACGCCCTTGTAGCCATCCGACATGCCAAGCGAGCGAATCTCAACCAATTCTTTCCCTAGCCGCAGCAGTGAACCGCAGCCAACAACTTCTTCCCCAATTTCCGCGACGACGAATGTATCTATCATATATTCGAGCGCTTCCCGAGTGCGAGGCAGCATAATGCCTTGCTCTGCATAACCTTTAATTAGTTCAAACAATGTCTCGATATCATTAGACGTTGCTTTTCGACATACGACCTGTACTGCCTGCATTTGTGCATTCGCCTCCACCCGGTGCAAGATCAAAATCAATATGAATAAATATACACCACAACGAATTTTTTCTCAAGAGTATTTTAGCCGTTATATCCGATAAAAGCACCAAAAACTTCGTTCCCGAGAAGCACACCTTTGTCAGTCAATCGATAAATGATATCGTCTTCTGTTTGCTCAGCTTCCAGCAGGCCATCCTTCATTAATTTATGAATAACATTACCGAACTTGTCCTCCAGCTTCTGGCCTTCAAATTGGTTCGAGAAGCGTGATGCCGGAACTCCGCTCAGCAGCCTGAGCCCAACCATCATTAAATCCTCCATCGCTTCAGCTTCGGTAACTTCAAACGTTTCAAGGCGCGGAAGCTTGCTTGAAGCCGCATCGATATACGGTGTAATCCCTTTTAAATTGACATGACGCATGCGATTGACATAGCCATGCGCGCCCGCTCCGAGACCGTAATACGGCTCATTGCGCCAGTAAGTGGAATTATGGCGGCTCTCATAACCTGGTTCGGCGAAATTGCTAATCTCATAGTGGCCGTATCCATTTTTTTTCAACATGTCCATTAGCAAAATAAACATATTAAACTCTTCTTCCTCTGGGGGCAATGGCAGCTCATTACGCTCATAGAGCTTATGGAACAACGTATTTTCTTCTACTTTTAGACTGTAGATGGAGTAATGGGGCAATCCCAGCTCCATCGCTTTGTTCACACTGTCTCTTAACAGCTCAACTGTTTGACCTGGCAGGCCAAACATCAAATCGATTGATAAGTTAGTAAATCCAACTTTGCGTGCATTCTCGATACTGCGATATACATCATCTACGCTATGAATGCGGCCAATACGCTCCAGCAATCCATTATCAAAGGATTGAACCCCGAAGCTGATCCGGTTCACGCCGCCTTCCTTCATAGCTGTCAGCTTGTCTATGTCCGTTGTGCCTGGATTCGCTTCCATCGTAAACTCCACATCTGGAGCAAGCGGGAAATAAGTGCGTACTGCTTTTAGAAATCTTTCCATTTGCGGAGGAGTCAGTACGGTAGGCGTACCTCCACCAACAAAAACAGTATCAATTTCTACTGGCGGCCATTCAGCAACTGTACGCTGCATTTCTTGCTCAAGCGCATCGAGATACTGATCAACAGGCTGTCCCTTTAGTACATAGGAAGTGAAATCGCAATAATGACATTTATTCGTGCAAAAAGGGATGTGTATATATAAAGCGCGTGGTGATTGCGTAATGTTCATCGTTAACATTCTCCTTCAAGCGTAAACGGCTGGCACTGCATTAAAGCGGCAGGCTCACGTCCCGCGTTGAAATATAAGTCGGTAAATACAGTTCACTTAAAATAGAAAAGAGGGAGAGCTGCGCCCTCCCTCATCCTCGTACGTTTTAATCCTCGCCGATTTTGAGTACCGCCATGAACGCTTCCTGCGGCACCTCTACACTACCTACTTGCTTCATCCGCTTCTTGCCTTCCTTCTGCTTCTCAAGCAGCTTCCGCTTCCGGCTAATGTCACCGCCGTAGCATTTGGCAAGAACGTTTTTACGCATTGCTTTTACTGTCTCACGCGATATGATTTTGTTGCCGATAGATGCTTGAATCGGCACCTCGAACATTTGACGCGGAATAAGTTCCTTCAGCTTTTCACAAATAACCTTGCCGCGTTGGTAAGCACGATCGCGGTGGACAATGACAGACAAAGCATCAACCTGTTCATTGTTAAGCATGATGTCCATTTTGACCAGATTGGATCTGCGGTAGCCCGATATCTCGTAATCGAACGATGCATAACCCTTTGTGCTTGATTTCAACTGATCGAAGAAATCATACACAATTTCTGACAAAGGTAATTGATACGTAAGCGTTACACGATTCAAATCCAAATATTCCATATTCACGAATTCGCCACGCTTGTTCTGGCAAAGCTCCATAATTGCGCCGACATAGTCATTTGGTACAATGATAGCAGCCTTAACGAAAGGCTCTTCTACGAAGTCAAGCTTGCCTGCTTCAGGATAGTTCGATGGATTATCAATCTCCATCGTTTCGCCATTTGTCAGTGTAATTTTGTAAACTACGCTTGGTGCTGTCGTAATAAGCGGGATGTTGAATTCCCGTTCAATCCGTTCTTGAATAATTTCCATATGAAGCAAGCCAAGAAATCCACAGCGGTAACCAAAGCCCAAAGCAGTTGATGATTCCGGCTCATATTTGAGTGATGCATCGTTAAGCTCCAGCTTCTCAAGCGCATCACGCAAGTCATTATAGTCCTGTGTCTCGATTGGATAGAGTCCGCAGAATACCATCGGGTTAATCTGACGATAGCCTGGCAGACGTTCTGGTGCAGGTTTCTTCGCATCCGTAATTGTATCACCGACACGCGTGTCCTTCACGTTCTTGATGCCCGCAACGACAAAACCAACATCACCAACCGCAAGCTCCTTCACGATCGCCATGTTCGGCATGAATGCCCCAACCTCGATGACCTCGAATTCTGCTCCCGTTGCCATAAACTTAATTTTATTGCCTGCTTTGATGCTTCCATCCATAACCCGTACATAAACGATAACGCCTTTGTATGGATCATAATGGGAGTCAAAAATAAGCGCTTTAAGCGGCTGATCTGGATCTCCTTCTGGTGAAGGCATCTTCGTAACAACCTGCTCCAGTATTTCCTTAATGCCGATTCCCGCTTTTGCGGAAGCAAGTACCGCGTCGCTGGCGTCTAATCCAATGACATCTTCGATTTCCTGCTTTACCCGTTCAGGCTCCGCACTTGGCAAATCGATCTTGTTAATAACAGGTACGATCTCCAAATTGTTGTCTAACGCCAAGTATACGTTAGCCAGCGTTTGCGCTTCAATGCCTTGCGCAGCGTCAACAACGAGCAAAGCACCTTCACAAGCAGCGAGACTGCGTGAAACCTCGTATGTAAAGTCGACGTGTCCAGGCGTGTCAATCAGATTGAGTATATACTCGATCCCGTCATCTGCCTTATATGCCAAGCGTACCGCTTGCAGCTTGATGGTAATTCCGCGTTCCCGCTCCAAATCCATTTTGTCAAGAACCTGCTCTTGCATCTCGCGAGATGTCAAAGCGCCGGTAAATTCTAAGATCCGGTCAGCAAGCGTAGACTTTCCGTGGTCTATATGCGCGATAATGGAAAAATTCCTAATTCTCTTTTGTCGGTCACGTACGTCAGTCATGCCTAACCCCCACAATTTCCAATAATGCTAATCATTCCTCCTATTATATCAGTTAAGGGGAAGACCAGCAATGTTCATTATCACTTCGTCAGCCCATCGAATATAGATACGACCATTCGAATGCCTTCACTTGACATATTTTGCAGCAAACCAGAGGTTGAATCTGCGATCTTATTTACTGCTGGCTGGTCACTCTTAAGCGGAAGACCAGGCATCCTTTCATTTTCGGCAGGAAAGGTTTCGGCCGTTTCTCCTGTGGTTTCGTCATCATATGCAGCAAGTCGCTTTAGTTCTTTAAGCTCCTGCTCAAGCTGGGCAATCTTTTGCTGCTGTTCCTTCTGAAAATCATTAACTGGCTGCACATTCTGCTCTGTCTGCAGAATCTCTGTGTACCCGCTTGAGCCTTCTATAGGTCCATATATACGCTCGATGCCCGAAGAGGACATATCAATGCCATACATGATGATTATCGCCAAAGCACCGCCCAGCACCGTCCATTTTAGCGCATTTCGTTTCACTTATTCTTCGCCCCCTCCTACTTTTTTGTTGATGCCTTCTCGTCTGCCCAGTAAATTTCGGAAATAACTGCTGCTAGCGCATCCGCTGTTCGATAGGACTCTTCGAGGGTGTTGTCTACGCCCCCTACTTCTATAAGGACATTATCCTCAGCTAGCGATTGATTGTATTCGGCATTGCCTGATGAGGCTGTTTTGCCCCAAATTCCGCGAGAGATGCCTGGATATTTTTTTTCGAGCGCTTCATGAATTTTTGTCGCAAAGGCTTCATTTTTTTCCCAATTGGGATTTTTATGGCCGATAATGAAATAAACCTGCGCATAGCTTTTGCCATCAATATCGATGGTCGTTTCTTTCCGCCTCTGCGAGTCCCGGTGAAGATCGAAGAAAAACTTCAAATCCTTGCTGCTGGCAATGGCTTCTTTCACCGTTTTCATCGAATATTTATAGGAATAGTTCCAATCATAACCTTTAATCGCCGTTGGATAATCGGTGTTCGAGTGCTGTGCGCCTACACCCTTCTCCTCCAGCTTCTGGGCAAGTCGTTTGCCAACCAGTGTAATATTTTTTGTACTAGAATTCGGATCTTTCTTCTTGTCTGTCAGCTCAGGGTACCAGGATTCGCGATTATGCGAGTGATAGATAAAAGCCACTTTTTTTCCGCCAGTCGTAGGTTTCGCCGGCTCCCCGTTATCACCTTCGCCAGTTCCTGAAGATGGCTTGTCTGTCTGTACCGGCAGCGGCTCCTCCTCATTTCCTTCTGTCGTCCCATTATTCGATACATCTGTTCCTGTATCCTCATGCAATTCGCCAAGCGGATCATATGTAATCGGTGCATTATCTTCCGGCCCCACCGCTGTATCCGTACCGATGCCTTTGCGTATTAAGTAAGCATCATTAACCCCCATGCCAGGCAGCTCGCCTGCAAGCAGGCTTTTGGGATCGTTAGGATTAATATCTGTTAAAGCTCTCATAAGAAACGCGCTAATTTGCTTTGATGTAAACGTATCTGTCTCTCGACTGCTTTGAAATGCAGGCATCTCCATCTCTAGCATATCCCCAAAAAAACCGCTCGATACAGCAGCAGCAAAACCTTTCATTGAATTTACAGGCGAAGCTGTCGTTTGCTGATGCGCCATACCCGCTGCTCCTAACAAAATAAAAAATACCATTGAGCAAAATGAGAGCAACGCGAATGTACGTCCCGTTACTAGCAATTGTCTCACTCGTCTACTTTCCTTCCCTATATCAAGCAGCATAATTTTTCTTTTCATTGGTTTATTACCTCCCGCTTCATAGTGCTAGCCCATTAGTCACTACTAAACTATGAGAGTGATAGAGTTCATAGAACCAAATCTATGTGGAATAATTAGCGTTGATAGAGTTATAGGGATACAAAATAGCGAATCGCGCAAAAAAAAGAAGCTGTCCAAAGGTTATGCCTTTAGAAAGCTTCCTTCTTAATTATCCTAGGAATTTAATGCGTATACGCCGCAACATTGCTTGAATCAACCGCTTCGTGCAGCGATGCATTTAGCCCGCTTGCTATAATGTTGGCGATATCCTCTATAAATTCATCAATTTCCTTTGGCGTAACCAGCAGATCATGGCCAAGCGGGCTGAGCACTTCCCTGACAAGCTGCAGCCTCTCGTTTTCTTCCATCTGATTTACCAAACCTAAAATTTGATCCGAGTTTGCGCTTTGTTTCTTAAAATGACTGCTCATCATCTCAAGTGTGTTGTTGACGATGGTCGAAGCATAAACAACGGTAGGCACTCCGATCGCAATGACCGGGACACCTAAAATTTCTTTTGTAAGCCCTTTTCGTTTATTCCCGATGCCAGAGCCTGGATGAATGCCTGTATCTGCAATTTGGATCGTTGTATTCACTCTCTCTAATGCTTTAGATGCCAATGCATCAATCGCAATGACGAGTTCCGGACTCGTCTTCTCAACGATACCTTGAACGATTTCACTGGATTCAATACCCGTTATGCCAAGCACTCCGGGCGCTACCGCACTTACGGCACGGTAACCAGGCGCCACTTGATCAGGCATCAGCTCGAAAAAATGGCGAGTGACCATTACATTCTCAACAACAATTGGACCAAGCGCATCAGGCGTAACATTCCAATTGCCTAAACCTACAATTAGAACTCGCGCTGTTTTACTTATGGACAACCGTTCAAGGAAAGCTTCAAAATGTTTGGCAAACTGTGTCGCCACCCTATCCTGCAGTCCCGTATCCCCTTTTCGCAGCTCCGGAACCTCAATCGTCACATAATGCCCTTGCATTTTGCCAATGGCCTGAGCGCCTTGTTCGTTTTGAACATGCAACTGCGTAATCGTTATTCCTTCATCTTCAGAAGTTTCGGATTGTATGCCTGGTATAGGCCCGCCGCTTGGCGCCTCTGCCATCTCCTTCGCTTCAAGCGCCAAGTCTGTTCTAACATTATATTTTTGCAAATCAAGTTCGTTCTCCATTGCTCATTCTCCCTTCAAACACCAGTTCTGATGTTATTGTTTGCAGATGGAT
The DNA here is from genome assembly GCF_052115145.1 of Paenibacillus sp. 2TAB26. Taxonomy (NCBI): domain Bacteria; kingdom Bacillati; phylum Bacillota; class Bacilli; order Caryophanales; family Paenibacillaceae; genus Paenibacillus; species Paenibacillus sp. 2TAB26. The sequence goes on along the minus strand of NZ_JBFRGC010000015.1, from coordinate 133,666 downwards.
TATTTTCATACTCGTAGATGAGCCTTCATCCTTACGGAATACAGTTTTTATAAGGAGCTGCCTGCTATTGCTTTTTGAGGAGTGGCATGATAATATACTTTAAGTTGTGTTGTCTAGGTTTATGATGTAGATAAACCGTTGTAAACAGTTTAGGAGGTGAATTCCATGCCAAATATTAAATCCGCGATTAAACGCGTTAAAACAAGTGAAAAGCGTCGTGCTTTGAATGCATCCCAAAAATCCGCACTTCGTTCGGCCGTTAAATCTGCTGACCAAGCTATCGCTGGCACTGATGTAGATGCTGCTAAAGCAGCTCTTATCGCTGCAACGAAAAAGTTGGACAAAGCAGCAACTAAAGGCCTGATTCATAAAAATGCGGCTTCCCGCAAAAAATCTCGTCTTGCTAAACGTCTGAATGCCCTTTCGGCTCAAGCCTAAGCAAGATAACCGCTCATACGAATGACGTTGTCCATCTGGTCAACTGAAATTCGTTTAGCACAACAAAAAAAGCTTCACTGCTCTTATCGAGCGGTGAAGCTTTTTTGTTGTTCCATGCTGCTTATCAGCTTTTCACATAAAAAAAAGGCAATGGAAAGAACGCTATGCGCCCTTCTCCATGCCAAGTGAAAGCAAATACAGCTCTAAACCGAGCGTTTTATCAATTGCTCCGGTTTTCATTTTATAATCGAGATCTGCAAGTGAAGCCAGCAGCCTGCCAAGTCTAGCCACTTGAAATTTCCGGCTTTTCTCCGCGGCAAGCTTGACTGCGTATGGATGCAAGCCTAATTGGCCAGCCATTTGCTGAGGGGAATAGTGATGCTGCTCCAGCTCTTTGATTTGCAGCATGATTCTTAATTGCCTAGCGATAAGAGCGGCGATCTTGATTGGTTCTTCACGACGAACCAGCAATTCTCTGTATAGACGAATAGCCTTGTCAATGCGAAGCTCAGCGATCGCATCCACAAGCGCAAATACGTCCTCCTCAACTGTTGCTGCAGTTAGCATAGATGCCGTCTCTACATCAATGACACCGCCTGTTCCCGCGTGCAAGCACAGCTTGTCCACTTCCTGCGACAATTGCTGCATATTCGCTCCAGCGCGTGATAGGAGCAGCTCAGCCGCATCTGAAGACAAGGTTCTTTGCTGATCTGTTGCCCGCTTAATCATCCATTGCTTAAGCTGAGCCGCATCGAGTTCAGGGAACGGAACTAAGGAATGACGATCCTTTAACGTTTTTACAAGCTTTCGACGTTCATCCAGCTTCTCTGATTGGACAGAAATAACGATAATGGATGTCTCTGAAGGATACTCCATATACTGAATCAGCTTCTCAGGACGATGTTCAAGCTTTCCGCCTTCCTTGCCTCCAGCACACAGCACAGTCGCATCTCGTATCAAAATCAGCTTCCGCTGCACAAAAAAAGGCGAGGTTTCCGCTTCAAGAACCGCTTCTTCAATCGAGGTTTCCGCTGTATCAAATTTAACAATGCCAAGCTCTCGCTCCTCAGCTGTAAACATCGCCTCGGTCAATACGTTAATAAATTGCTGCAGCCGATAACGATCCTTGCCATACAGCACATAAATGGGACGGAAGCGTCCGCCCTTTATTTCTTTTAATGCTTCCTTTGCATCCATACCTTCACCTCGTCACGAGTAAGTACAATTAGACGGCAACAAAGGGATGAGCCATATAAAGCCTCATCCCTTTGCCGAACATCTATATAAACATTCGCAGGCAGGTCCATGGTACCGCCCTGCGGATGGTCATACGACGTTAAGGATTCGTCGCAGACACTATCGCTGCTAACATTATACGCATAAATCGATATAAATGTGCGTAATAACCCTTAATTTTTGCAGACCGCAATCTGTGCTGAAGCGAGCAATTTCTAAGTTAATGCCCTGCCTTCTGCTCCGTCAGCGTAGATAAATCGATCACATACTTCTCAATTGCTCCTTGTTCAACATGAACCTCGTAGGTCAGTTTTTTGCTGTCCTCAGACCAGACCAGATTGAGCAGCTCACCGTTTTTGCGCGGTGATGTGAAGACGACAGATTGATCGGCAGCAGCAACAACTTTAATTTTAAAATTTTCAGCCTTGCCGCTATAGAGGCCATCGGGTGAAACCGTTGCCGTGCTGTTCGTATTCACACCTAAACCATTCTCGCCTTCCTTTTCAACCAATCCTTCAGAAGGATTCGAAGTTAAGCCTTTGACTGAGCCATCCTCAAATGACCCACCATCAGACGCTTTGTCTTCATTGGTTAAAGGATTGATTGCGGTACTCTTGGACGTTGGCGATGAATCGGCTTCTTTATCTTTATTTGTCGTTTCCGTCTTCACTTCTGGGTCTTCAGCACCGTTAGCGCTCGGTCTATAAGACATTTCCACTGGCGTTTCGCTCATCATATCAGCCGCGACGTTATTCGATCGCTTGGCTGAAGATTGTGATGCATTCATATCGCCAATCGAGTCTGAATTATACGTTACGATAAACAGGCCTGCAACGATTCCGGCTGCGATCACACCACTCATAATGCGCATGGACGGCCAGCGGCGTTGACGCTTCGAAAGACGTTTTGTTGCTTCCGTTCTGCTAACCATGGATGGCGGTTCCGCTTCAGCCTGACCAAACAGTTCCATCCGCTCTAATTGAGGCATAATCGCATCGACTAAGCTATAGCTCGGCATAACTTTTGGCAAACTGGTAAGCTCGGCGGACAATAGCTGTAACCGCTCGAACATGGCTGCACAGTCCGGACACTGTCTAGTATGATTCATCAAGACTTCGATTTCGCTTTCATCGAGATCGTTGTCTAGCTGTCTTTGCATTAGTTCCATCACCTCTTGACAATTCATCCCCGGACACCACCTTTCTGATAATCATGGAGTAAAGTCTGCAGCTGTTGCCTAGCTCTGAATAAATAGGATTTCACTGTATTGAGCGGCAAATCGAGCGAATCTGCAATTTCATTGTAAGAGAAATCCTGTAAATACCGAAGGACGACGACCGCACGATGATGCTCAGGAAGCTTGTCGATAGCGGCTTGAATGTCTTTAACAGCGTAAGCAGACATTACCTCGTCCTCCACGTTTTGTTTTTCGTGGAATACCATGTCGTGCTCATCTATTGAGACGGTCGGTTTATTTCTCCGAAACTTGTCAATGCAAATGTTGGTTACAATACGTTGAATCCATGTTTTGAACTGCGCTTTTTCTTCGTACGAGCCTATTTTTGTATAGATGCGAATTAGCGCTTCTTGCGCTGCATCAAGGGCATCCTGTTCATTATTTAATATATAATAGGCTGTCCGATAAACATGCGTTTCAATCTCTCGCAATAGAGTAATTAAAGCGTCGCGATCTCCCGACTGAGCGGCTCTTATAAGCTCCGGCTCCACCACGAAGGATCCCCCTCTCTTGCAACCATTCTGACGAACTGGTTGCGGTAAAAGTTGCAGATAAATTAGAAATATTACTTTATTTTTTTTAGTAAGTTTTAACAAGCAGAGCGATTGTCCCCAAGCGGACCGTCTTGAATGCACGAAGCAGGAAAAAACCATAAAAAATTTACAGATACTCGCTATGCTGTGAAAGAATCGAAATAAACTCCACATTAAAGGATACCAAATTTCAACTAACTCGTATATAGAAAGAAGTCGAATACCTTTGAAAACGGCTCGACTTCTTTATTCCTAAGTATGAATGATTTTCATATGATATGCGAATTTAGGTACGGAAAGATGAAAGCAGGCTTTCTATCCGCATTTTTTCGATACCCGCCTTACTTAATTTTTGTATACGTAAATAAATCTTGGCTGGTTACAATAAACCGTACCTCGCCATCACGATCTGTTCGCCACAAAGCGGTTCCCGCTTGATTTAATCGAGAAATCACATCTGGACTAGGATGGCCGTAGGTATTTGTCGCTCCAACAGAAGCTACTGCTCCAAGCGTACGCCAATAATCGAGCCACTCTGTGCTTGTTGAAAAACGACTGCCATGATGTGCAACCTTCATAACTGAGACAGTCTTTTCATTTGAATCCATTATATTTTGCTGCCGCTCATTTCGTATAATGGCGCGTTCCGTGGCTGCATTAATATCACCGGTAAACAAGAAGACCGACTGAAATAGCTGAACACTAAGCACAACACTGGCTTCATTCTGCTCCTCAAGGTGAGCCACCGCTTCCTCTTTTTGCGCCAATGGCCACAGAACGCTTATCTTCGTATTTGCATCTACCTGCTGCTTCATGCCCGCAGACGCGCTGTACATTGGAATTCCCAGCGCAAGTGCTTGCTTAATAAGCTGCTGAGCATCATCTGCTTCCTTCACCGTTCCATTCCACCAAATGCTGCGTATTGGAATCGTCTCCAAAACCGCTTTTAAACCACGGATATGATCGCTATCCAAATGTGAAATGACGAGGATGTCAATCTCGCGCACGCCTCTTTTCATTAGTAAAGGCACAAGCACCTTTTTCCCAATTTCAAAAGGGTCGCTCCGCTCCTTCCACTCTTCTCCCGGCTTGCGGAAGCTCATCGTACCTCCGCCATCGATTAATATATGCTTGCCGCCGGGTGTTCGGATATGTACAGCATCGCCTTGACCAACATCAATAAAACTAACCTCTGCCTGACGGTTAAATAAATCCGGTTTAAAGGCATAAAAAATCATAATCAAAACTAACGCTAACAGCAGATATAGGCTGATCCTTAGCTTTTTACTGTTTTCTTTAACCACTATGTAAGGATGAACCGTTCCAATTGGCGCTGTCTCCTCTATGATCGCTGCTTCTTCCTCATGTTTCGCAGCGATTTGCATCGTCCAACTGCGCAAAATCCGAAATATAACACAAAATATAATCAGCCAAGCTGCCACCCACCAAAGAGGCGGAGTTGCCCAAATCGTCCTTAGTGAATCCACTTCGGACAGCTGCTCGACGAAAGCAAACGTCCATTCATTCGCGAAATGCGAGAAATAGGCCAGCAGCTTGCCGCCGCCCTCCCAAGGTATTGCAAGCAGGAGCGATACTGCGCCTAGCGGCATAACGACAAAGCTGATGAACGGAACGAGCACAAAATTCGCGAGCATAGACAACACATGAAACTGATTGAAATAATAGATCGTCAGTGGAAAAGATACAATCTGTGCTACGAGCGTAACCGCTGCCAGATCAAGCAGCGATTTTCCTCTGCGCCACCTCGGCATCGCTTGCCGTACAGGCTGGACTCCGACAATTAGACCGATCGTTACAATGAACGACAGTTGAAAGCTGACATCCTCGATAAAATAGGGATCATAAATAAGCATGAGCACCGCAGCAGCAGCTAACAGATGCAGCCCATCCTTCAGCTTACCCATACGGGCTGCCAATAGCCCAAGAACGGACATTAGACCCGCGCGGACAACCGATGGGGACGCGCCGGCAAGCAGCACATACAAGGGAACGGACAACATGAGGATGAGCAGCATTCGTTCGCGGCTTATACGTGCGAGGCGCAGCAGACCGCTAAGCGCATAAAGGAATACAGCAACATGGAGGCCCGAAATCGCTAAAATATGCGTTAAACCAAGCCTTGAAAATTGCTGGAACTGCTCTGGATCGAGGTCCTCGCGAATGCCGAGGACCAGCCCCTTCATGTATCCGGACTGCGAGGACGGATACAGCTGTTCCATCTGCGCGCCAAGCCATGCGCGCGCACTGTCGACGCGGCCAAGCAGCGCGGCCGCGGTCCACTTGGGGCCCGGCGCCGGCTTTACGGCGGCGGTGCCCTTCACTTTGAGCAGCCAGTGGATTCTCTGGCTGCTGAGGTAGCGGCGGTAATCAAATCCGCCGCTATTGGATGCGCCAGCCGGCCGCGTAAGCTCGCCGGCAAGGCGTACTTTGGCGCCGCGCTGCCAAGCCGCGGCGATGGCCTGCTCCGGCTGTTCCATCAGCCGGACATGCACGATCAACCGCTCGCGCAACGGCTGCGCAGCGGCTTCACCCTGAACGTGGATGCTGTGCGCCTCCACGCGAAACATCGCGCGGTCGCCGTCGACCTCCACCGCCGATACAATAACGCCCTCCGCTTCCGCCGCATACGCAGCTCGCGGCCCATCCGCCTCAGCGGCGGCAAGCAGTGCTGGCAGCGCAGTCACGTTGCGGGCATCCGCCCATAACCGCTCTCCTGCGGCAAGGCACACTGCCAAAGCACAAGCTGCCGCGAGCTGCCACGTCGCTTGCTTGCCAAGCACTGCGGCGGTTGCGAGCATTATTCCCGCTCCCGCCGCAAGCCAAACGCCGCTGCTGTTCAAACCAGCAGCAGCCGCGCTCCCAAATACCCAACAAATCGCAAACCAAATTAAAGGACGTCGATTCACCTCTAGCTCCCTCCAATTCGCAAAGCCTCATAACAAAAAAAGAACCTCTGTCGCATCAAAAGATGCAATCAGAGGTTCCTCCTCGTTTCTACTATTTAATGAACAACGCTATGATGTTACATCCATATGCGCCTGAGCAGGTGGCTCGTAATGATCCAAACAACGGAAAACAATACCTTTCTGGGCCATCATATTGCTCACCTTTTCACTGTCTTTCGGATAACTGCGATGATAGACAATTTCGATAACACCGCTGTTTGCAAGCATGTTAGCGCATGTCCAGCAAGGCTGGTCGGTTACATAAACGGTTGAGCCTTCGCGATCGGTACGATCGGTGAACAGCAGCAAATTTTGCTCCGCATGTATCGTTCGAATACAGCGTTGTTTCTTGAATGGCTGCTCCTTGCCGTCGACCAGCTTCATCTCAACTTCCTCCGAAATCATGCAGCCTGCCTCGAGACAATCCTGCACGCCCATCGGAGCGCCGTTATACGCTGTGCCAAGCAGTTTTTTTCCTTGTACAAGAACAGCTCCAACATGTCTGCGCGGACAACGCGAGCGCGTCGAAACCATATAGGCAATATCCATGAAGTAGGTGTCCCAGTCCTTGCGGTCGGCATCCTTCGTTTGGGTGCTCATAACTCAACTTCCTCTCTCATGCTGCATCTGATGATCTCTGGTTGCATTTATTTATTGTATATTTCTTCGTTAACGCTTCTTACTAAAACGTTTAGTCTTAGGCTTGGCTGGCAGCAATGGCTTGYTCAATATCCGCCAAAATATCATCAATGCCTTCTGTACCGATCGATAGACGAATCATGCCTGGAGAAACGCCTGCATTAGCTTGCTGTTCCTCAGACAATTGCAGATGTGTTGTGCTTGCCGGATGAATAATTAGCGACTTGGAATCGCCGACATTCGCCAAATGCGAGAATAGCTGAACGGAGTTGATTACTTTCTTGCCCGCTTCTACTCCACCTTTGATGCCAAATGTCATAATAGCGCCTTTGCCCTTCGGCAAATATTTTTGTGCAAGGTCATAAGATGGGTGGCTTGGAAGTCCTGGATAGCTAACCCACTCAACCGCTTCATGGCCTTCCAAATATTCAGCTACCTTTTGCGCGTTTGAGCTATGGCGTTCCATCCGAAGATGCAGCGTCTCAAGTCCTTGAAGCAATAGGAAGGAGTTGAAAGGTGAAATGGCCGCACCCATATCTCTTAGCAATTGGACGCGTGCTTTAATGATATAAGCGACAGGGCCAACTGCATCGGTATAAACAACGCCATTGTAGCTTGGATCTGGCTCAGTAAGACCAGGGAATTTGCCGCTGGCTTTCCAGTCAAACTTGCCGCCGTCTACAATGATACCGCCGATTGATGTTCCATGTCCGCCGATAAATTTAGTCGCGGAATGCACCACAATGTCTGCTCCATGTTCAATCGGTCTGCACAAGTACGGGCTCGGGAATGTATTGTCCACGATAAATGGAATGCCATTCTCATGTGCAATTGCAGCAACCGCTTCAAGATCGATCACATCGCCCTTCGGATTTCCGATCGTTTCAGCATACACTGCTTTCGTACGCTCGTTGATTGCTCCGCGGAAGTTTTCCGGATTCGACGGATCAACAAATCTTACAGTGATGCCAAGCTTTGCAAGCGTCATTGAGAATAAGTTGTAAGTGCCTCCGTACAGGCTTGTAGCGGAAACGATCTCATCGCCAGCTCCTGCAATATTTAGAATCGCGTATGTAATAGCCGATTGACCAGAAGCAACTGCCAATGCTGCCGGAGCACCCTCTAATTCAGCTACACGTTTCTCAAAAACATCCGATGTCGGGTTCATGATTCGGGAGTAAATATTTCCAAATTCCTGCAATGCAAATAGATTCGCTGCATGATCTGTATCTTTGAATCCGTAAGATGTCGTCTGGTAGATAGGTACTGCGCGCGACAACGTAGTCGGATCGATTTGCTGACCTCCGTGGACGGATAGTGTATCGAGGGAAAGCTTGCGTTGTTCTGACATTTTCTCGACTCCTTCAAATGAGTTAATAGATAATGGCAAACGGAAGTTGTAAATGTCCGCTTCTTTCCATTCTCTCACAATTATGGACGAGCTACAATGCTGTCTTCCAATCCTTTTAATAGTTTTTCTCCAATTCCCTTGACACGGAGTAAATCATTAACGGTCGCAAATTTGCCGTTTCTTTCTCTATCTTCAATAATTGCTTTTGCTTTGGACGGTCCGATTCCTTTCAAATCATCAAGTTCCGCCTCCGTTGCGCGGTTGATATCAAGCTTTGCTGCATTATCCTTGCCCGCCTCAGCAATCGGCACTGCTGGCGCAGTGGATACAATCGTATCATCCTTTAAAGAAGCTTTCTCATCCGGCTCATTTCGATGATCAACACCCGCAGCTGATGCTTCTTGCTCCTTTTCCGGAATCATCTCCGTATCCTTCTTGTTCTTTACGTCTTCTTCACCCGCATCTGCTGCATCAATTGCAGCGACTGCAGATTTCACAGCATCGTTTAAAGGTACCCAATCACCTGTTTCCTTCTGCTTAGGCTCCATAAAAGCAGCTGCCAGCAATATAGCTGCAGCAAGTATTAAAATAGAAGCAAATATAATGGCTTTGCTAGAAATCGTTCCAGTTAAAGGCTTCACTTCTTCACTCTCCTTTGAAAGCGACGAATTATTTGGTAATTAGTGACATATGAAACAAGTCCTGCGGAATAAGGTAAGAGAGCACACGAAATGAGTACGGCTATTGAAATTTTCACTCGGGATTTGTTCGCATATAACCTTTCTCTACAAGTTAAAGCAGGTTATGTGCGCGCCAAACCTATAGGAGGGTTCAGCATGAATGTCGGATTTATCGGGACGGGCACAATGGGAAGCCTGCTCATTGAAGCTTTGATCGCATCTGGTGCATTATCACCAATACAAATTGCCGTCAGCAACCGCACCTTTGCAAAAGCGCAAGCCTTGGCCAACCGTTATTCCGGCATGAGAGCCGAATATACGAATGCTGCGGCTGCCTGCGGCTGCGATATTGTTTTTTTGTGCGTAAAGCCTTTGGAGTTTAAAAAAGTGGTCGATGATTTGAAGGCAACTATTCGACCAAATCAGATTGTCGTATCTATAACGAGTCCTGTCCTTATCTCTCATCTCGAAGGGGAACTCGATTGCAAGGTAGCTAAGGTTATTCCGAGCATTACAAATTATGTATGGAGCGGAGCATCGCTTTGTATTTATGGGGAAACGATTGATGAGAATGATATGGCTCATCTGGAGGACTTATTATCCCATATTAGTCAGCCGCTGCGAATAGATGAGAATTACACACGCATCGTATCCGACATTTCAAGCTGCGGACCAGCTTTTATGTCTTTCCTGCTTGAGCAATTTGTGGATGCTGCGGTTGCAGAAACGGGTATAAGCCGTGATGAAGCGCTGCGTGTTGCAAGCGCCATGCTGCTCGGAACCGGCTTGCTGCTGACCGAAGGCGGCCTTACACCAGCAGAGGTGCAAGAGAGAGTTGCCGTCCCTGGCGGCATTACAGCCAAAGCGCTAAACCTGCTGCGCCGCGAGACAGAAGGAGTATTCAATCAACTCATCCGTACGACACATGCAAAGTTCGATGAAGATGTGGTCAAGGTTTCGACCGCCTTTATAGGCGAAGAGGTGAACGGTCAATAGCTGTTCTTCAGCTAATGCCCGCTCACCTCTTCTGTTTGTCTTAATTAGCAACGATATTAACTAGCTTGCCTTTTACCGCAATGACTTTACGGATTGTTTTGCCGGCAATCAGCTCTTGCACCTTCTCAAGTTCTTTCGCTATGCTTTCCATCTCAGCAACGTCCATATCAGCTGCAATGGAGATGCGATCTGCGATTTTACCATTTACTTGTACGACGATCTCAACCTCTTGATCGACCGTCCAAGCTTCTTCGAACGTCGGGAACGCTGCATACGTAAGCGAATCCGTGCGTCCCAGCTTCTCCCATAGCTCTTCCGCGATATGCGGCGCAATTGGAGAAATCAATTGAACGAATTGCTCCATTGCTGCTTGCGGAAGCACATCTGTTTTGTAGGCTTCGTTTACAAAAATCATGAGCTGGCTGATTACGGTGTTGAAGCGAAGTCCCTCATAATCATCCGTAATTTTTTTGATTGAACGATGCCATGTGCGCTTGAATGCATCACTTGTTTCGCCATTGCCGATTTTGGCATTCAAGCTGCCATCCTCGTTCACGAACAAACGCCATACACGGTTAAGGAAACGATATGTTCCTTCCACACCATTGGTATTCCAAGGTTTCGTTGCTTCAAGCGGACCCATAAACATTTCGTACATACGTAGCGTATCTGCGCCAAACTCGTTTACGATATCATCTGGATTGATAACATTTCCACGCGATTTGGACATTTTTTCGTTATTGTTTCCAAGGATCATGCCTTGGTTGACAAGCTTATGGAACGGCTCCTTTGTATCTACAACGCCGATATCATAAAGCACCTTGTGCCAGAAACGAGCGTAAAGCAGATGCAGTACAGCATGCTCAGCGCCACCGATGTAAAGGTCAACCGGCAGCCATTGCTTTTGCTTCTCTGGCGAACAAAGCTGTTTGTCGTTTTTAGGATCGATGAAGCGCAGGTAGTACCAGCAGCTGCCAGCCCATTGCGGCATCGTGTTCGTTTCACGGCGAGCCTTCATGCCCGTTTCAGGATCGATCGTGTTCACCCATTCCGTAACGCTGGCAAGCGGTGATTCCCCAGTTCCTGAAGGAGTGATAGCATCAACATCAGGCAACAGAAGCGGAAGCTGATCCTCAGGAACAGTCTTCATCGTACCATCCTCCAAGTGAAGGATCGGAATCGGCTCACCCCAGTAGCGCTGGCGGCTGAACAACCAATCGCGCAGGCGGTAAGTGATTTTCCCTTTTCCTTTGCCCGACGCATCCAGATGCTCTATCATTTTCGCAATCGCTTCTTCATTCGTCAAACCGTTCAAGAAATCGGAATTGACATGAATGCCGTCGCCTGCATAAGCTTCTTTCGTAACATCTCCGCCTTGCACAACCTCAACGATTGGCAAATCAAATTGCTTAGCAAATTCCCAGTCGCGAGCGTCATGACCTGGAACAGCCATAATAGCACCCGTTCCATAACCAGCAAGAACATAATCTGCGATCCAGATTTGTGTTTTCACGCCATTAACGGGATTAATGGCATAAGCTCCTGTGAACACGCCTGACTTGTCTTTCGCCAAATCAGTACGCTCCAAATCACTCTTGCGCGATGCTGCCAGTTGATAAGCTTCAACTGCTTCTTTTTGCTCTGCCGTTACGATTTTTGCAACAAGCTCATGCTCAGGAGCGAGTACGCAATAAGTCGCGCCAAACAATGTATCTGGACGAGTCGTAAATACGACCAATGCGGAATCATGACCGTCAATCTCAAAGGTAACCTCAGCTCCTTTGGATTTTCCAATCCAGTTGCGCTGCATATCCTTAATGCTTTCTGTCCAGTCCAGTTCTTCCAAATCATCCAACAAACGATCTGCGTATTCTGTAATTCTCAAAATCCACTGACGCATAGGCTTGCGAACAACGGGATGATTGCCCCGCTCACTTAGGCCGTTAATAACCTCTTCATTGGCAAGCACCGTTCCAAGAGCCTCACACCAGTTAACTGATACTTCAGCAACATAAGCGAGTCCTCTGTTGTACAATTGGATAAAAATCCATTGCGTCCATTTATAATATTCAGGATCGGTTGTACTAATCTCGCGATCCCAATCGTATGAGAAGCCAAGTGATTTTATTTGTCTGCGGAAATTATCGATGTTTACAAACGTAATATCGCGCGGATGCTTTCCTGTATCAAGCGCATGTTGCTCAGCAGGCAATCCGAACGCGTCCCAGCCCATTGGATGAAGGACATTATAACCTTTCATTCTTTTGTAGCGAGACACGATATCCGTCGCTGTATAACCTTCTGGATGTCCTACATGCAAGCCAGCTCCAGATGGATATGGAAACATATCTAATGCGTAAAACTTTGGTTTTTCAGCATCCTCTGTCGTTTGAAACGTTTTGTTTTTATCCCAAAATTGCTGCCATTTCGGCTCCACAACAAGCGGGTTATAGCCGTGAAATTGCTGTTCTTGACTCATGTGCTCATATCCTCTCTCAAATAAATGCTGAATGCATAATTGTACAAAAAAACATAAAACCTCTCGCCCCTAGCGAATTATCGCTAGGGACGAGAGGTTGTTCTCCCGTGGTACCACCCTAGTTAGCGAAAGACATGCTTTGCCGATCGCTCACTTGTCGCCCTTATCGCGGGCCAAACGGTGATTTTCGCGTAAACGATGTTTCGTAAACATCGCTTTCGTTAATCGCACAGCTCCAAGGCGAGCTTCATTTCGCTGCAGGTCCGGCTTCCACCATACATCACCGGCTCTCTAGGCCTGACAAACGAAATTACTGTTCCTCTTCAACGCTCCATATGCATAAAATCGTTAGTTTCGATTATAAAGATCACACGGTTCGGTGTCAAGAGAACGAACTTGAACTTCAAGCGTATACTAATCAATTTGCACAACACATTTATTTTTCTTGTGCTCCTGATATGGTTTTATTCGCTCCAGCTCCGAAGCCTATATATCCAAAAATAACGGCAACGGCTACTAGCATCACTAATGAGACAGTCCAATTATTCGTCAAATCATGAATGAGTCCAAACAACAGCGGTCCGGCAGCGGCAAGCAGATAACCAAGTGACTGCGCCATCCCCGACAACTGAGCCGACTGCCTTGTGCTGCTTGTCCGCAGTACAAAAAACATAACTGCGAGACTAAAGCCGGAACCGCCGGCAATTCCGAGTAAGATCATACAAATCGGAATAAGATCCACATTCCCGCTAAGGAGCCCTAAGTATCCTAGGAGCAGCAAGATCGTTGTAAGAATAACAAGCAGCCTTTGGCTTGCCTGCTTTCCCGCAATGACAGGGATAATAAATGTCGCAGGCAAGCTGACAAATTGCAGCAGTGACAGCATCCATCCCGCATCAATGTGACTCATGCCGCGGTCAGACAAAATTTCAGGCAGCCATGATATGTTGACATAGAAACAAAATGATTGAAGACCCATAAATAATGCGACTTTCCAAGCTAAGCCAGAGCGCAGCAGACCCTCGTTCTTCTCACCATTGGTTGCTGCTTTGTTGTTGTCCTTCATCGCAAACGAACGAAGTTGCGGTACCCATGCAATCGTAGCAATTAGAGCGAGCAGTGCCCAGCAGGCCAGCATTCCTTGCCAGCCAAAGGAAATCTTCTCTGTAATGGGAATGCTGAATCCTGAAGCTAAAGCAGCACCTAAATTCATCACGACCGAATATAAACCAGTCATTAACCCGACGGTGGCCGGAAAATCTCTTTTTATCATGCTCGGAAGCAGTACGTTTGCAACTGCAATCGCCATGCCCAGCAAGATCGTTCCAACAAATAAAGCGGCTATCGCCGGAAGGGATCGAATTACAATCGCACCAGTCAGCACGACCATTGCTATAAATAATGTGTTTTCCATACTTATGCGCTGAGCAATTCGTGGCGCAAGCGGAGAAATAAGTGCAAATGCTAGCAGCGGCAATGTCGTCAGCAGCCCAGTGAGCGCACTGGAAATGCCGAACGAACGCTGAATTTCAGATACGATTGGTCCAACCGCTGTTAATGGCGCTCGCAAATTAGCGGCTATTAGCAAAATGCCAAGAAGCAGCAGCCATGAGCTTGTTATTGCAATTGGCGCAGAAGATGTAGATGCTGATGATAAATTTGAATTGCTGATTTTCACGAAATAATCCTTCTTTCTCATGCTGATCAATCTAAGTTGTTTAGTTTCCCATATAAGCGCCTTAAACATTCAACAAGTCGCCTTATACGATTATTACAAATAACAAATAGCTGCTTTTATTTTTTTACTCGATACCAATATTCGTATTGCGGGACATACCCGATTTTATCGTACAACCGATTAGCTGCTGCGTTATCTTTTACGACGAGCAGATAACCTTCAGTCGCTCCACGTCCCTTGCCCCATTGTAGAAGATGTAGCACTAGCTGCTCGCCAAAACCTCTATTTCGATAGTTAGGATCGGTCACAATATCATAAATACCAATCCAACCATCCTCAATCACCGCATAGCCGCATGCTACCGGTATTCCATTGTCGTGCAGGATCGCGCAGCATTTATCCAGCGGTGACTGTTCTAACATCTTGCGAGTAGTTGACCGCTGTTCATCCGTTAAATGACTAAAAACCGCAACCGCATCCARCCAGTTCTCCGAAACTTCCTGTTCGAGCCAAATTTCAGCAGCCTTCGGGGATAGAGCGTCAGAGAGATGTATTGTCTTTACAATCGTCCGGTCGATAAGCTCATAACCGCGAGTCGCCAGTTCCTCATCAAGCGAGGTTGGCTGGACAAAGGGGGTTATTTTAAAAACAGAGCGTATTCCCTTGTTTTCATACAGTTCCTCGCAGGAGCTAATTTTTGCATTAAGCTGAAGCGTGCTGCCGTACACAGGATTAATCGAATTGGAACGTTTCGTATAACCTTCTGCAAAACGAAGCAGCCAGCCGTCGTAGACAACCGTTTGCAAAGCTGGCCAGCCGTTCAGGCTCATTTCCTCTATGCGAAAATGCAACAGTCGTTTAATCTGCTCCATATGATGCTGATCATGCCATATAAAATCTTTTATATACTGACTCACTTCAAAGGCATGGCCGTCCGCATCTACATATTCAGCTTTGTACTGCTCATCTGCTAACTGTGCTATCGTGTCAATAATCCGCTCACGTATGCTTGCAGCTTCATGAACGAGCTCAGCGATCGAAGTTGACTTGCTGTATATTTTTGCTTGTTCGTTAAACTCATTATAATCCAAATGTTTAACCGTAAGCGGCAGGCCAGCTCGCACCTTTAAGATTGCTTCTTCATAAAAATAAATATCCCAACGTAAAATATGAGCTGTGACGTCTCGAACCGACCACTTTCCTGCGGCAATGCTCTGATTCCAAATACGTTCGTCGTAACGCGCCAAATCGGTTACAAACGTTATCCATTCTTTGAAGGTGTCCAGCAGCTGCAATTTCTCGGTAACCATATGCAAATTCCACTCCCCTTAAACTGGCATAATCATCCAAGCTTCCATTTATCATAAAGGATGATTCATTAAGGAGAAAGATTTTTTTCCATTTTTGAAATAAAAAAAGCCGCCTCATGAGCAGCTAATTGCGATTCTGATCCTCATAACATATCAAATCGTTCAAGCTGTTCCAGCTGATTTTCTCGCTTCAATATTTCACGCTGCATCGGTCCAAGCAAATCAAAATGCGGATACTCTGACCGCGCATGAATATAGCGAGGATTAAGTCCGTTATCGAGGCACCAGCGCGAGAGCTTCTCCATATCGGAGCAGCCTACCTTCGTTACTGTTTTCATGTCTGGAAACCTCGAATCCAGCCAGTAGTGCGTCAGAAATGCAATTTCTCCGCGGGCAACGGCTTCCTTCCATCGCTGCAACTCTTTTCTTTTTATGCCAAAGGCCACAGCACATCGCTCCTTTAACGTTGAACATTCCTTCCTGACTAGATATGGACTCTTTAAGTAAGGATGTTCTTGACTCTCCCTACTTGCCCATCAGCCAGTCTCACTTTAATGCCATGAGGGTGCTTAGGCGAATTCGTCAAAATATCTTTCACGACACCTCGTGTCAGCTTGCCAGTCCGTTGATCCTGCTTCAAAACAATGTCTACCGATAGGCCCGCTTTGATCGCGGAACGCTCTGTTCCATTCATATTTACCATTCCTCTGCTGCTCTAATGTCGGCTTTTAGCATAGCATAAGCAAAGTAAAGATGCACATTATAAGGACAGCTGTTATACTTAACATCAAAAGATGTAAACGAAATGAGGAAATGTATTAATGTCTAACGCATTTAACGCTTTGGGTATAATTCCCAAGCTAAGCGAATTGCTTCACCATGATGGAATTATCGAGCCGACTCCGGTTCAAAAGCAAGCGATTCCACTTCTGCTCAACGGGCAGGATGTTATTGCACAAGCTCAGACGGGCACAGGCAAAACGATTGCGTTTGCTTTGCCTATTTTGCAACGTATTAATATAGAGAAAGAACAAGTCCAAGCTCTCATATTAACTCCAACGAGAGAACTTGCGATTCAAATTACGAGCGAGCTCAAAAAACTTGTTCCCGCTGTTGGCGTAAGCGTGCTTGCAGCCTATGGCGGCCAAGACGTTGATGCTCAGATTCGCAAGCTGCAGCGCTCGCCCCATATCGTGGTTGCAACACCTGGTCGTCTAATCGATCATATGAAACGTGAAACCGTCAGCCTAGGCAAGCTGCAAATGCTTGTTCTCGATGAAGCGGATCAAATGCTTCACATGGGCTTCCTGCCAGATGTAGAAAGCATTATTTCACAAACGCCGAAAGCTCGTCAAACGATGTTGTTCTCAGCTACAATGCCTGATGCTATTCGCAAGCTGGCTGCTGATTATATGAAGACGCCTGTCGATATTCGGGTACGCAGTACTAACGTCACACTCGACAGCATTACACAAATCGTCTATGAAACAACGGATAGAAGCAAACAGCAAACTCTCGTGCATTTGCTAGAGCGTCATCAGCCCTATTTGGCCGTTATTTTTTGCCGGACTAAAGTTCGCGCGAAAAAATTAAACAAGGAACTCCAAGAGATCGGCATCGAATCGGATGAGCTGCACGGCGATCTTACGCAAGCGAAGCGTGAGCAAGTAATGAAGCGCTTCAGAGATGCAAGACTGCAAGTGCTCGTAGCGACTGACGTTGCTGCTCGCGGACTCGATGTTGAAGGGGTTACCCATGTTTACAACTACGACGTTCCACAAGACGGCGAGCTGTATATTCACCGTATTGGCAGAACAGGTCGCGCTGGGCAAGATGGCGCAGCCATTACACTCGCAACTCCTTATGACAAAAACCATTTGATTCTTATTGAACAAAGCATAAATGCTAAGCTTGCACGCCGTGCGATTGACAGCGAAGGCAACGAAACATCTGTACGCGCACAATCCGGCGATCGTCCAGAGAGAACACGCAGTGCAGCTGGCAAAAGCAGTACACGCGGCGGAAGCAGCAAGCCATCCGAGGGTGGACGCCGCGGCGGTCGTGACCGTTCTGCTCAAGGTGATCGCAATGCGAAGCCAGGCGGACGCAGAGGCCAACGCGAGACCGTACGTCCTAATGCTGGCAAACGTACAGGCAGAACAGCTGAGATTCGCGGTCAAGCTTCCGAAGCAGTTGGCGAGAGCACAGGCTGGTCAGCCAACCGTGGGGACCGATTCGAATCCGCAAGCCCTGCTCGCGGTAATGACCGTTCCCAAAGCCGCAGCAGTTCCACTCGCGGCGGTGATCGTTCCGAAAGTCGCGGAAGTTCAGCTCGCGGTGGCGAACGCTCCGAGAGTCGTGGCGGCTCAGCTCGTGGTGCAAGTCGCACCGGCGGCTTCGGCAGTCCTCGCGGCGCAGAGCATGTAGCAGGCCGTGCCTCGTCCAAGGTGGATAGCCCTTGGGAAGCAGCGCGCAGTGATTTCAAAGCGAAAACACTAAATGAGCACGAAAACGGCCGTGGAACAGGCAAGCGCGGCAAATCATCGTCAGGCGGACGCAGCGGCTCACCTGCCGGCGGTCGCGGCAACAGCCCGCGTGGTGGCGGAAGCTCTTCGAGCAAACCGCGCGGTGGCGGCGGACGCAATCGGTAAACAACTTTAAAAGAAAGAGCGGTCAACACAGGAACTTATTCCTAGTGCTGACCGCTCTTTCTTTTTCTATATCATTCCGTCAGGATCTTACTTCGTTAACCGTTAGATCATACTGATTATTATTGATAGTCAATGCCGCCTCATAATATCCTCTACCGCAACTAGTAGAATTGCATTGGCATTTATACGCGCCGCTGCATCCGCAAACGTAAAAATGTGTAGGATCTACTGTAATTCCGCTTACCTTCAGCGGCCAATGGCAATCAATAATATAATAATAGCTAGGGTCCAAATTTTTAAGCAGGCTTATGCTTGCAAAGCTGAATTTTCCAGGTGCATTATCCAGCCATACATATTTCACCTTACCGTTTGTACCAGGAAAATTCATCTGTCCAAAAACATTTCCTAAATACTTTACGAATATCCCAAAGAAAAAGGGCTGTTTCAAAAGTTTTCACTTTTGAAACAGCCCTCTTGTTTAATTAGCTCCAAGCGTGCTCATAAAGCGCTCTAGCCACGCCATCCTCGCTATTCGAAAGTGCAACTGCATTAGCTGCCAGCTTCACTTCCTCAGGAGAATTGCCCATTGCTATGCCCATGCCCGCAAATTGAAGCATCGTTATATCATTATGATAATTGCCGATTGCTAGAATTCGGCTGCGATCAATGCCTTTAATTGCTGCAAGCTGCTGCAACGCTTTTCCTTTATTGGCTTCACTATGATGCACATCGATAAAAAAGTCGCCGCTCCGAATCGAATGAAGCTGCTTAGGCCATCCCGACCATTCCGTTTGTACGACATCCATCTGATCCTTCGTTCCGAAAACTGTAAATTTCACAAGGCCGCTAGGCAAGCCCAGGCGGAAATCATGAATCGATGGTTTAGCTTGAAAATGACCATACATCGCTTCCACTTCCGGCGTCATGCTCTCGACCATCATTTCAAAAGCAGTATTCAAATCAAAATGAATGCCATTCTCGCGGCAATATTGAATAAAACGCAATAAATGCTCAGGTACCATATCGAATTGGTGAACAACGGAATGGTCGTCCGCATTTATCGTTGCTGCGCCATTATGAGTAATAACCGTCCCGCTAAGTCCAAGCTCTTTCAGCACAGGAAGTGCGCCTGATGGTCCTCTCCCAGTACATAATACGATTTGAGCTCCGCGATTGGCAGCCTCATGTACCGACTCACGAATAGCTTTCGTCAGCACATGATCATCTGTAAGCAGCGTCCCATCCACATCTAAAGCAATTAAGTCATAATTAAGGCTCATGTCTCCACTCCTATTCCAAACTCTGTAAGTGCTCTCTCTATCTCTTAATTACAGCAAACACTAGATACAATGTCTAATCCGTCTTCCGTTTATGTGAGCGCAGAAGCTCTAGTTCTTCTTCCGTCAGCTCGCGATAGGAGCCCTCTTCAAGAGTTTCATCAAGCTTAAGCGGACCCATCGATACTCTTTTCAAGTATACGACCTTTTTGCCGACAGCTTCAAACATTCTTTTCACTTGGTGGAACTTACCTTCCATAATGGTAAGGGAGATACTCGAAAATATTTCATCATCCCGTTGTTCACGACTCTTGATGTGTAGCTCAGCCGGCATGGTAACATACCCGTCGTCTAATGCAACGCCAGCCAAAAAAAGCTGCTGGTCTTCTTCGCCAACATCGCCATGAACCAATGCTTCATAGGTCTTCGCAACATGCTTGCGCGGAGACAACAGTTCATGAGCAAGCTGCCCATCGTTCGTCAGCAGCAGCAAGCCAACCGTGTCTTTATCCAGTCGTCCGACTGGAAATGGATCTCGCTGCCGATCGGAGAGCTCAAGTAAATCGATTACCGTGCGTTCACGACTATCTTCTGTTGCAGAAATAACGCCCTGCGGCTTATTCAACATGAAATAAACGACATCACGATACACGACAGGTGCGCCGTCAAAATAAACCTTTGCTGTATCAGGGTCAACGATTAGTCCGCTGTCTTTCACTACTTTATCATCGACAACAACCATGCCGAGCTTCACAGCTCGTTTAATTTCGCTGCGCGTACCCAGTCCCATATGGGCGATCAGCTTGTCAATTCGAATACGTTTACTCATACTACATCCATCTCCATCCTGCAGGCAGTTCATTTTTGATCATTCCAGCGGCATATTTCCCCCAACCTATCGGGAAACCGTCTGTGCAAACTAATATATATCCTTTTGAGGCGGCGCCAGCATGCACCGTTAATTCCGATTCATCAACAAACAAGGTTTCCCCTTTGAGATATCGAATCGTCTGCTCATCAGACGAGCTCCAATTAACGGAGCGCACGGCTTCATCTCGCTTTAACCCCATGGCTAGCGGGTGTGACGGTTCAAATCGACCTCGAATAGCTTCACCTACATACCAGCCGGCTCTAACCACGCGCAAGCCATCGAGCGATGGCAGTTCGGCAGGCTGAATATATACGCGAGAACCAAAGGCTACTACACGCCCTGGCCAGCTTCGTGCATTTATCGCAAATTGTTCTGCATACTGATGCCACAGCTCAATTGGACTTGCTTCTTCAGTGAGGTTCATCGCGGCTCCATCACGACCACTCCCTGCCCCTTTCTTGTTTGCAGGGCGCTCCAATCCAGCGTTGGCCCAATCATTTCTCGTTTGCCGTTTAGCTGCGCGGCGCTCATCCCTATGATCTTGTTTCTTTTCTTGTCTTTTCCCGCTGCTTGGCACGACTTCGCGTTTTAAGCTTCCGCCAGCAGACTGGACGCTCTGGCGCTTTACAGAAGCAGCAACCGCCGGCTCTTCTTCAATAATGCTTGTCCGCTCCCCGCTGCGTCTAAGGACAGCCGCATAATGACCTTCTCCCTCAATTAAATGCGGCCATAGCCTTACCGTTCCCTGAATGGATTGCAGACGCTCTTCATCAAGCTGTGCCATGCCTACTGCTAAATCCGCTCTGCCTGCCCTCCAGCCATGCTGAGGAGAAATAGCTTCAACAAAAAAATCTTCATGCTCGGCTAAAAACTGAGCCATTTGCTGCTCGTTCTCCTCCGGCGAGAACGTGCATGTCGAATAGACCATTCTCCCCCCAGGTGCCAGCATCGCTGCGGCATGCTGCATAATATCGCGCTGCATTAAGGAGCATTTTTCAATCGAGTGTTTCTCCCATTCTGCGATCATTGAATCATCCTTGCGAAACATGCCCTCGCCGGAGCATGGTGCATCAATGAGAATACGATCGAACCATTGTGGAAAAACAGCGGCAATTGCTGCGGGCTCATCGTTAAGCACGACAGCATTGCGTACGCCGGCAAGCTCTATATTTTTGGCCAAAGCCTTTGTTCTTTCTCTGGCGTTATCATTCGTGACGAGCACTCCGCTTCCTTGCAGCTTCCCTGCAATTTGCGTCGATTTACCTCCTGGAGCCGCGCATAGATCAAGTACGCGTTGACCAGGCTGAACGTCCAGCAGTTCTACCGGAGCCATCGCACTCGGTTCTTGAATATAATAGAGCCCCGCATGATAGTGCGGATGTTTGCCTGGCCGTTCACCCTCTTTGTAATACAAACCATCCGGTGCCCAAGGTATTTCACGCACCTCCTCGCCCATGTCAGATAGCTTTTTCCATTGCTCGACACCTAGCTTTAATCGATTGATTCGAAGACCGTATACTCTCGGTGCATCATACGAAGACATAAAGCTATCAAACTCATCACCAAGCAGCTTTTCCATTTTTTCTGTGAAATTACGCGGCAAATTGCCGTTCATGCTATTTCCTCCTGCCAAATAAATAGCCTCTCAGCATTCGCCGAGGCATTCGTACACAAAGCTTAAGGATTCATTATACAACGCACGTAATAATGAAGCGCCATTAAAATTGTTGAAAAGTTAGACAAGCTCCGAAACGCTATTCGTTATACAAAAGTTGGTCGCATTCCATAGCCGATTAATGGAATATACTTCCTTGCGTCTTTATGACCATCTCGCCCATCTAACCTATGTAGCCTTCATGAAGCAAACAGCAACTATCGTTTAACAATAATACACGGCGAAAAAGCCATCAGGAGATTATTCATATGAAAAAAATAGTAATAGGTACAGTCGTAACTTCAGTCATTGCCGGAGTAACCCTTATCGGGTTGCTGACGAATTCGGTCAGCGACCGTAGCATCGTTCAAGCCAAGGAAAACGTAAACCAAATAACGCAGCAGCATGTGAAACAGCCCAATGCAAGCATTAGCAACGACTCGTTCCACAACATTGAAGCCGCGAAGCAAAGTTTAGTATTTGAAATTAATGGCGAAGCAAGCCTATTCGAAGGCACCTACCATTTCACAATCAAGCAAGGCGATAAAATCATCATGACTGGTTTTGGAACTGCTTCTGTAGGCGGACCGGAATGGGGCAAAGTGAATCAGACCATTATCGTTCCGGTAAATAAGTTGTCACTCGACATCCCGCTCCATATCGAGCTATATGAAATTGATCAAGAGAGCGGCGAACAAGTTCGCAAAATCAACATGCCGCTAACGATGTACGCAAACAGCAAAAAAGTCGATAACGAATCATTTCGCAACCTGATGATCACTCCTGTATCCGTCGATTATTCCTTAAAGGGCGAGGCGAGACTTTCAGAGGGCACCTATCATTATACCCTAAAACATGGCGAAAAAGTGCTTGCCTCAGGTTTTGGAACAGCTTCTATCGGCGCACCTGACTGGGGCAAGGTTCAGTATGATTGGAACCGTGTGGGAGAGCATAACCAGAGCACGACTATTACTCATAAGGAGGCCGACCGCCATTTCAAATGAAATTGAACTTGTAAAAAAAGCGATAGCCGGCGATGACGAAAGCTTCTCCAAGTTGATCGCGAGTCGGCAGGATCGGCTCTACCGAATCGCCTATACTTATGTTCGGAACAAGGACGATGCTCTCGAAATTGTACAAGAAACCATATATCGCGCCTTTATTTCTGTCAAAAAAGTGCGTGAGCCGCAATACTTTCATACGTGGCTAACAAAGATCGCCGTCAATTATGCGCTTGAATATATTCGAAAAGCGAAAAAAACAGTCTATATCGACAGTGATTATGAGGCTGGTTACGCTCCTGAACGAACCGAAGAACAAATCGATCTGCATCAGGCACTCAACAGTCTTGACGAGAAGTCCAAAACGGTGATCATCCTTAGGTATTTTGAAGATTTGCCCTTAAAAGATGTTGCTGAAATTGTCGATATGCCGTTAAGCTCGGTGAAATCGAGCGTCTACCGGGCTTTAGCAAAGCTGAATATTCATCTAAACGAGGGGGAAGACGATGAGTAACCGATTGGATTTATTTAAAAAAACATATAATGAAATCGATATTCCCGATCAGCTTGCTGCCGTTGCCGATGCAGCTATTCAAAGAGGCAAAATCGAGCGCAAGCGCACGAAACAAGCAAACTCAATCCGCTGGGTGAAACGTGTAGTTGTTGGTGCAGCAGCCCTTTTTATTCTTTTTACAATCAGCATTAATACGATGCCCGCTTTCGCTAGCAGCTTAGAAAAAATACCTGGACTTGAGCAACTCGTGCGTACTTTGCAGTTTAACAAAGGAAGCGCAGGTGGCGGTACAATTACGGACTCCACTGCTATTAATGTCATTTCACTCGAGAAAAAAGGCGATCTTGAGCATATTGTCATTCATTTTCAGCAAAACAATAAAGATCAGCAAATGACGAATTCTTTTACCGTAAACTATAGCCAATATCCTAATACGATGACTTTTTCAATTGGCGGTGTTAGACGATTCTCAGCCGAGAAGGACTTAGCGGAGCTAAAGAAAAGCAGTTTAATCGCGGAAGCATATCCATTAATTTCGCCCGACGACTCGCTTGTTCGCTTTAACATAACATTTAAGAGCAATGTAAGTTACGAGGTCAAGGAATATAAAGAACCGGCACAAGTTGTTCTTACGATAAAGYGGGACTCTGCAGAAACCAATCCTCCCACCATTTATTCGCTTCGTACCGCTTCTTCCGCATTCGGAGAAACGCAAGGCATCTACGAAGAAATGTTAAGAGGCCTTGAAGGAGTACGAACGCTCAAAGATCAACAAGGGGGCTACTTTGTCGAAGCTGGATATTATAGCAGTGAAGAAGCAGCTATGGGAAAAATGCAGGAAATAGTTAAAACCTATGGCATCTCTGATCATTCGTTATACATTGAACAACGAGAAGCCATGCAATATCCCCAAGCAATTAACGCCAGATCAGACAACCAGTAATATCCAACATTTTATCCGTATATTTCCTTTGATTCTCTAAATCCGAATGTTGTATGACATTGATGTTCAAGCTCTTACATACCAATACGGATTTGTTATATAATATATTTAAGTAAGGACATGCTGTTCTTTCATAGCTTGTCCACTTAAACCTGTTTCGGAGGTAGTTGCTTACATGAAGAAGAAAAAGAAATTGAAAATGATTTACGTCTATATCGGTATCGTTGTTATTTTATTCGGTCTTATTACCGTTTTAAACAACAGTGGCAAGGTAAACGCCGTATATGACAAGCCCCTCTCCGAGCTGAACCCAGAAACACGCAAGCTGCTTAATGATCCTAACTATCAGAATATCATTTTGCCTGCTGAATTAGACAAGAAAGTGGCCGATAAGGAAGATTTCTTCGTTTACCTATTCGCTTCTGATTGTCCTCATTGTCAAAGAACGACGCCACAGCTTATGCCGCTTGTTGATGAGCTTGGAATTGAACTTCCGCAATTCAACTTAAGAGAATTCCCTAGCTATTTCAACAAATATAATGTCGAGTTTACGCCTACACTTGCTTATTTCAAAGATGGCGTTCAAATTGACAAGCTAGAGGGCGGACTTGCTGAAGAAGGAACTACCGGCTACAAACTAGATGATTTTAGAGCGTTTTTCAATAAATATTCGGGGGCTGAAACCAAATGATGAAGCGTCAGCGCCAAACGGCTGAGCAGATTACGGAGGAGCAAAAAAATTCACGCATTCGCAGCATCATGTATGCTTTGCTGCTCGCATTCGCTTTTATTACTTTGCTCACCGCATGCGGCTTAGCGAACGACGACAAGGCAGGCGCTGAGCATCAACACGGTTCAGAAACATGGCAAACAACAGCATCCTATGATGAGCTGCCTGGTTTTTTAGCGGACTATACGCCGCATACGAGTGAGCTATATAAAGGAGTCCATGCTCACGCCGACATTATGAGCGGGATCACTTGTTATTGCGGTTGCTCAGATGGGTTAGCAGTTGAAACCCCGCATGACTCGCTTTTGCGCTGCTACGTTGCCGAACATCCTGCGGACGAGGGCGCTGTCACATGGACCAATCACAGTACCAGCTGCGGCATTTGTAAGAAAGAGATGGAAGAAGTAATCGCCTTAAGCAAGCAAGGCAAGACCAAGGAAGAAATACGTGCAGCCATCGATAAACTGTACAAACCAAAAAAATCAACAGATTAGTTAACGCTCATCTGCTGTATAAGTTGAAGAAGCTGTCCAACTAGGTCTACTCCGACCTTGCTGGACAGCTTCTTTTTTTCAAACATGTAATGCAACTAAGGCTTTATTTACTTATTCTTTCTTATTTGCTCCAATCAACGATTAATTTGGCCATTAATACGAGATCGAGAATATCAATGACCTTGTCGTTGTTCAAATCCCCAGATTTAACTGCATTCCAGTTGCTGTCGCCTTCCTTCGCACCATATGATTTTACGAGGATTGCTAAGTCAACGATGCTTACCTTCTCATCATTGTTATAATCGCCAGGGATATTAATAACCTCAAGTGCATGCGAATCGCCGGCTATCGTTACTTCTTCCACACTGTCGGATAATACTGCTTTTTTCACTGTAATTTGAGTTGGGCCAGCCAAAGCTCCTGCCTTAGCTTGGAATGTGAGCTTCATCCAATCCCCATTCGCATTCGTCTGTGCCTCATTCAAATGGACTGCGATCAATCTTACTTGTCCATCCTTATCCTTCGTTTCTGGGATCAAAAATTTAGTTTCATCCATGGATACTGCTGAAACAAAGGTTAACTTGGAAGGATCATATTCAATCGTAATGTCCTCTGCCATAACGGGACCCACTACGTTTTCTAGACCGTAAGTAAGCGCAATGGAACCACCCACTGTTACTTTTGTTTCACCTTTTAAACTGGCTTTTTCCGTCTGCTTGTCCTTCACGGTACCTGTAAAATCAATTTCGCTCATGCTCGTAAAAGTGCCTGCTGCATTATAAGAGCTCTTTACAACAAATTTGATATATCTGCCGGAAATCGTTTTGTTAAGCGGTGTAAAGTCTTTATACGTACTGCCTGTCCACGATTTGCCGAAGGTGCCTGTGGCTTTATTGGCTTCATTCGCAAGGAACGCCGCGTCACTTAGATCTGACAAGCGATCAGAAGCGTATACCTCAAATTCTTTCGGAAATTCCAGCGCAGTTTGATTCATTCTGCTTGTTCTTTGAATGCCACTCAAGCTGTGGCTATTCTTTGAATCAATAATAACCCAGTGAGGGAAATCTGCCGCGGAAGCCTCCCATTTGGAGTGCCAAATAGTCGCCGAATCACCATCGAGAATATTTGATGCAAATGCATCTTCATTATCCGCATAAGAGCTGAATGATTCGATTGCAAATGCCGATTTCGATAGGAACTGATAAGTCACAGATTCCTTTGCCGCTTCCAAAGCGAGCATAAGATTCACATAAGCTTCATCGATTTCGTTAACTGGGCTTTCTGGAGTAAGCGCCGATGCACTGCTTAAAGCAGACCGAAGCTCCATCATCTTGGCAGCGGAATAGGTGACGCCTACAACACTTTCACTGGCAGCATCAAAGGCCGAAGCATCAACCTTCAACTTGTTAAGCTGCTCATACGTATAAGCAGGAATGATTTTGTAGGAATCGGATAAAGCCTTGATCTCCGTTGCAGTGAGCGTCCGTTTCCAAATTTTCAAATCGTCCATCGTAACATTGGCACCGCCGTTCCCTTTGTTGCCATCCGCACCAATAATCGTATTAAAAGCTGTATCTATACTGCTCGTGCCAAGTGCAGTCATTTCTTTAGAGGCCTTCTCCACACCATCGACATACACTTTGCCAACTTGGTTTGCTCGGTCGACGGTGACCGTAAGCAAATGCCATTCACTTCCTACACTACCCGCCGAAGTATCCATTCGGTTCGTGCCGTCTGCAATGTTTAACGTCATTGCATTGGCTACAGCAGGTCCGATATACCAACCGACGTTTTTGCCGCTGTTCCAGTTTTTATTCGAAATGACCGTCTGATCACCAGATAAATTGCCTGTATGCCAGAACGATACCGTAAAGCTGCCACTGCCAAACTTCAGATCGCTGCGGCTGCCCAGATCAATATAATTCGCATTGCCTGCCGGAATGTAAGCTGCTTTATTCGATTTGCCCTGCACGTACGCAACGCTTCCGCGTGATACAGCCGAACCCGTCACGCCGCTTGCATCATCGTTTAAGTTGTCGTCAAACTTCATATCAACGACTAGGTCCTTCCACATCGTTTCAGGATCAATCGGCGTAAGCTCAGGCAGCGTGCCTCCCGTACGGAATGTATGCTGGATCGCGCTAGACTTGTTCCCGTAGCTGTCAACGGCATAAATGACCGCATTATAGGTCGTTTGCGGATCAAGTCCGTCCAGAGGAATCGTCATCGCATTCGGGATCGGCGTAAAGAAATAGTCGGAGAACACATTAACCGATTTTGCGGTCGTACCCGTCCTTTTGTTCGTTAGCGTCAGCTCGTAATGATGCATGTTTTGGTCATCCTTCGCTTGGTTGAAGCTCAGCTTAGGAGTGCCATCCAAATCCTCCACTTTCAGATCCGTCTCAGCAGGAAATTGCGGTGCTACTTTATTGCGATTTGCACTCGTATACTTGAAATTGTTTTTGATCTCTTGAATCGTGTTGCCTTTCAGTTCAATAACCCATTTCTCGCCAGCAATTGTACCGACGCTGTTGAATGGGGGAACCGGTGTCCAATCATCCATAATATCTGCCGGATCTGCATTAAAAGCAATTCTATCTACTTCAATCCGATCCGCATACACTTCAATAAAATTAGCCTGAGATACCGGAAATTCAAAGCGGTTGACCAGTCCTGCATTCGTTACAGCAGAGTAGCCATGCTCTGCTTCAATGTACGACATCGAGCCAAGATTCAGAGCCGTATAATCCTTCTGGAAAATAGAGCGTTCATCGCTGTTGGTCAGATGAGAGTGCCCCGACAACGTAATAACCTGCGGGTAACCCGCCAGATCACTGTTAAGGTTCGGATTGGACGCCTGCTGTCCATCCATTACCGTTCCTGTGATCGGCTGATGAATGCCTACAAAGATCGGTTTATTTTTGTTTAATGGATCAGCCGTAATTTCTGCCAATCTGCCCTTAAGCCAATTACGCTGGCTTGTATCCGAGTTGTAGTTATTTCCGTTCAAGAAGAAAAAATAATAGCCGCCGATTTGAGTTTCATAATAGCCGTTAGCCTGTGATGTGAACCAATCCGCTGGATAATGCTCATTCACTTTTGCAACTGTCGCGTCATGATTTCCCATTGCAACATGCATCTTTGTATTGGTCATATTTTTTCTAGCTAGATTCGCTTTGAAAATTTCCCTTACCATTTGATGATCGTTCGGTTTGTCTCCCCCGTTATCGTTGATCATATCACCCACAACTAAGATGGCATCAGGATTTGGGAAGATTGAAGCGATTGTATTGAAATAGCTTTCATATCTTGGATCGCCTGTCGTGCGTGAGCCTACATGAACATCTGACATCGCTACAAATTGCAGCAGCGGCTTCTCACTTGTTTTAATCATGTAGCCAAACGTTACCGCCTTGCTCGCCACGCCATCCTTTATCGCAATCGCGCTAAGGTTTGTGGTTTTGGCAATCGTGATCGGATTATTGTCAGCTTTTTTGCTTTTCTCGTTAGGCAGCGTTCCGTCAAGTGTGTAGTAAATGCTAGCATCACTTGTTTTAGAGCTTAATACAACCGCTATCGCAGCCTCGTAACGTCCTCCAGCGACAGATGCTTCAGGTGCTAGTACCGCACCATCAGCAGCGCTTGCTGATCGAATGAACCCTTGTGCATTGGAACATAAAACAGCCATAACTATGAAAACCGCTAAACTTCTCCTCCACTTAAAAAACAAATCAATCACTCCTTTAAATTTCTTGTTTCATGTGCATTATATATGTTTTGATTGGTTGTATTGTTAAACAGAAGTCATTTTAACGTTTGTTTATTGTAAATGATGGAATGGCGCCACCTCCCTTGGACAACAAAAAAAGACGACTTCTCACTCTATAATGGAGTGAAAGTCGTCTTCAATGTTCATTTTGCCTAACTATCCTAAATCCAATTCACATTGGTTTTACGCCTGCTTTTATGCTAGCTTTGGTTTGCTTTCTTAGCTTTCCCAATGGCTGTTTGAATATCAAGCGAAAGCTGATTAAGCTCATGATAGTCCTCTTTTTCAAATTTCTCGTTAAATTTCATTTGAAATTGAGCAGCTTCACGAACCCGATTATAAAAATACAAATCTTGAATGCCTTTAAGCACCTTCGAGACCACATTGGACTGCTCCTCGAACTCGGTCTGCGCATCCAAAATCTCTTTGCGTATGCTGGTCATTTCTGTATCCAGCTGCGATGCGGCTTCAGCCGCTTTCTTCAATCGCTCACGCACATCCTCAGGCAAGCTTTCTTTAAACTTGTAGTTTAATGAATGCTCGATTGTCGCCCAAAAATTCATCGCTAACGTCCGTATTTGAATTTCAGCCAACACGATTTTGTATCCTAGTGCTGTTTGAACCGGATATTCTACAATCATATGGTAGCTTCGGTAGCCGCTGTCTTTGAAATTCGTAATATAATCCTTCTCATAAACAAGGGAAAGATCTTTACGCGTGCGAATCAAGCCAGCTACGCGGTGAATATCATCCACAAACTGGCACATAATGCGAATACCTGCAATGTCCTCTATACCCGTATCCAATTGATCCGAGGGGACTTTGAGACGCTTGGCCTTTTCCAGAATACTAGAAATTCGCTTTACCCGGCCGGTGACGAATTCTATCGGCGCGTAAGCTTCTCGTATCTTCAGTTCGACCCGCATCGTTTTAAATTTCACTTTAAGTTCTTCAACCGCTTGTTCATAAGGCTGTAAAAAAAGATTCCAGTCTCTACCGTCCATCCGGACGCCTCCTGTTCTTAAACGTGATCTGCACCAACTGCTTCGGCAATATTGCGGTAGCCATCTTTGCGTAAACATTCCTTCAATCCACTCGTTAGCTCTCGCAGCACTCCAGGCCCTTTGTAAATAAGCGCCGTGTAGATTTCTACAAGTGATGCTCCCGCGCGGATTTTATCGTATGCGTCTTGTGCTGTAAAAATGCCGCCCGAACCAATAATGGGCAGCTTGCCCCCGGTTTGGCGATATACCGCCCGAATAACCTCCGTTGAACGATCTCGCAGCGGCTTGCCGCTGAGCCCGCCCGCTTCGCCAGCATTCGAATGCTGAAGGCCTTGGCGCGATAATGTTGTGTTTGTTGCAATTATACCTGAAACTCCGCTTTCCATAATAGTCGCAACGGTAAGCTCCAGCTGTTCATCTGTCATGTCAGGCGCAATTTTGACGAGAACAGGTTTTGCTTTTGCTCCTGTTTTCGCCGCTTGCGTGTTTATTTCCTTTTTTACAGCGGTAAGCAAATTTCTCAGTTCTTCACCATGCTGCAAATCACGCAAATCCGGGGTGTTCGGAGAGCTGATATTGACGACAAAAAAGTCGCCGTATGTATACAATTCGCGTATGCAGGTCTGATAGTCCTCATGAGCAAGTTCATTTGGCGTTATCTTGTTTTTGCCAATGTTAACCGCTATCGGGATTCTATTTATTTTGCGGCGTGACAGCTTCTCTGCCATTGCCGCTGTGCCATCATTGTTAAAGCCCATCCGATTAATAAGCGCTTCGTCTGATGGAAGGCGGAACAATCGCGGCTGCTCATTGCCGGCTTGTCCTTTTGGCGTTACCGTACCTACCTCAGCAAAACCAAAACCTATGCTTGAGAAACCGTCCGCGGCTTTGCCGTTCTTATCAAGTCCAGCAGCAAGTCCAACAGGGTGCGGGAATTGCAGTCCGAATAGTTCTGTAGCAAGCTCAGGCGACTTTGCTACGCCATACATCGCATTCATCAGACCATTCAGTCCTGGAACTACACCGCCGGCTGCTAAGCCGTCAATCACAAGATGATGGGCCCTCTCAGGATCCATTCGAAAAAAAATAGGTTTTAAAATTGAAGAATAAATCAACTTACTCACTCCGATCTTAGATGTATGCTCTATCTGACAGTTTATCTTTTTTGCAGCAAAAAGAAAAGAGCCTGCACGCAAGGTGCAAGCTTCCATTGTATTGCGGCTTGTCTAGAAAACGATTACAATGAGATCATATTATTTATTACTATGAAATAGAGAGGTTGATTGACGATGAGTTCACCAAAAAGAAGACCGGCTACAATAAAAGCGAAACCGAAGGATGAAGTAAACAAAAAAGCGCTTGTATGGATTGGTTCAATCGTCGGCGTAGTTGTTGTAGCTGTCGCGCTGCTTCTTATTTTCACTTCGTAAGCGGTCTACGTCAACCATTTATAGATTTTCAAGGGATTGGTTTCGTTTTGGAGCGGCTCCAGCTGAAAGCGTTCTGCTGGCTGCTGCACCTTAGACGGAAGCGTCCCATTTTTTATTTTGACAACCGTTCCTAGCGGCACCATATCAAACAACTCCTCCACATCAGCTTTGCCCATGCGGATACAGCCAAGTGATTCGTCTTTGCCAATACTGCCGGGTTCATCCGTTCCATGAATCGCGTACAGCGTATTCGATAATGTCATTCCTCGGCTTCCGAAGTTTCCATCGTCACGCCCATTCGGATTTCTAACCTTTTCACTTATGTAGAAGCTTCCCTCAGGTGTTGCATCGCCTCCGAGGCCCACCTTATAGCTGCGCACAATGATATCCCCTTGAATAACAGCAAGTCGATAACTCGCTTTATCTACCACGACCTCTAGCGGCTGGCTCCACTGTTTATCCAAAATTCCATTTGTGCCTACTATCGGACTCGTTCTTTTTTCGCTTTCCTCTTGCTGCTGATTTCCTGCTGCTTGTTCTTGCTCTTGGATTGAACGGTTTTTTTGTGCCTGCGCGGCTTTCAGCTTTCGCAATACAGCCGGAAACATAGAGCGCATACCGCTGCGTTCCCCGGAAAGAACATTGTTCGGATAAGATTGAATGAGATCATCCAGCTTCTCCGGCCACTTTTTATATTTTTTCTCATATTGATAGATGCCGCTTGCAAGCGTCCAGTGCGTCTCTTGCTGCACGCTCCATTCCTTATATTGTGCTGCTGCCGAGCTCGCCTCAGAAGGCTCACACTCGCAGGTAAGGCGGTCATACATCGTTACATCCAGCTTACTGCTTCCGTTTTCCTTTTCTATAGACATGAGCAGTCTAGTGTTCCCTGTCCATTTCCGCCAGCCCTCATCTTCCTCAAGGCGAGCTGCAATGGTATGAAGAGGTGCTTGTTTGCCGGCTGCGATGAGGCTGTTCCATGCGCTGCCGACTGGATTTCGTTCTTTACGCGGTATAAACACAACGCCAATTGGATTCACTTCAACTACAGCTATCGGTTCAGGCTGCTCTGGCCTTTCCTTGAATACGGAAGTGCTAGCTGGAGCAAACAATGCAACGAGCAGGAACAATAGAGCTAATGCTCCTAATTTACGAGCTCGTCTTTTTTTCTTTTGCTGCAAATCCCAATCTTTAAGCAGCTGCAATTGATTTTCCGATAACGGATGACTTTCATGCTCGAAGGCATCGTATACTTCACCAGCTTGCAGGAAGCAATAATTCGCTTTGCCCTCCTTGCCAGCGAGCTTGTATTGCTTGCCTAACAGATACCAACCCATTTGGTTATCAGGGTGCTGCTTTACAAATTGCTTCAAATAAAAAATATCTTCCGGAGAGTCCATCCCCCATCCTCCCGACATGTGGTATATATCCTCTATATCGGCAGGCAGGGAGTTTGATTGTAATCCCGAGTCCATTTCTGTTTTTGCTGCATATACAAAAAAAGCTCCTCACCGCTGCATAGGCCAGCGAGGAGGAACTTTTTTATCATCACTCAAAAATTAGTAATTAAAAGGAACGTCTGCAATTTTGATTGAATCTGTCGGACAGCCGTCAGCTGCATCCTGCAAATCATCGAACAAATCTTCAGGAATTTCAGTGTTGCCTGTATTACCGTCAGCTTTATAAATAACTTCTGCAAGACCTTCGTCATCATAATCATAAATGTCAGGAGCAGTCGCTCCGCAAGCTCCACAAGCGATGCACGTATCTTTTTCAACCCAAGTAAACTTACCCATGGAAATCCCCTCCCAAATAAATAAACGGAATAATCTCGTCTCTGTACAGTCAAGCTTCATTCATCAATATATAACAAACTATCGTCCTTTTGCAAGGATGTACCGCGAATTCGTTTATTCCTAATTAAGGTTGAAGGATCATCACCAAGCATTCCTGCCGTCAAAACAGCATCTTCTCCATACTTGTCGCGGAGCTGATCCATCGCTTTAGTCAACGCTTCTTTTCTCGGCTGTTTCTCGTAGCTGAACAAATCAAGCTGCAAGGCAGTTTCCGCAAGCAAAGTGAGGTTCTGGAGCGTTATGCCAAGCAGCCGAATCGGTTCACCTTCCTTCCAATGCCGGTCATATAGCTTGCAAGCCTCCCTATAGAAATCTTCACTCGATTCCGTAGGTGCTGCAAGGGTGTGGGAGCGGGCAATCGTCGTCATATCCGGCTTGCGAATTGTGATTTGAACCGTGGTTGCGACCATCTTCTGCCTTCGCAGCCTGCGACCTGTCTGATCCGCCAAATTAAGCAGCACCCGGAAAACGTCGTCCCGCGATGTAATATCGCTTGGAAGCGTGGTCGTATGACCGATCGATTTGTTCCGTTCCCGATTTGGGTTAACTTCAGAATAATCTAGTCCATGGGCAGCTGATTTCATCCAAGAGCCAACTACGCCAAAATGCTTATTCAGCATCGTTTCTTCCGATGCCGCCAACTGGCCAATCGTCCGAATATTCAGCTTGCTAAGCTTATCAGCCGTTTTTTTGCCGATGCCAAACAAATGATCGCACGGCTTATCCCAAAGCACCTTTTGCACATCACGAATCCGCAGCACAGTCAGCCCGTTTGGTTTTTTCATGTCGGATGCCATCTTTGCAAGCAGCTTATTTGGAGCTAAACCAATTGAACAAGGAAGAGACCACTCAGACTTGATCCGCTGCTGCAGCGAAGCCGCAATATCAAGCGGCGAGCCGAACATTTTCGAACCGGTAATGTCCATATAACATTCGTCAATCGAAACAGACTCAACGAGCGGCGTATATTGTCTAGCGATTGCCATAAAGCCATGTGAATATTTGCGGTATAATGAAAAGTCCGGTTTGATTAATATAAGCTCAGGACAAAGTGTTAGTGCCTGTCTGACTGTCATTCCCGTCTTTATCCCTCTGCTCCGTGCTGCATAAGAACAAGTGACGAGGATGCCCTTTCGCTGCTCAACGCTGCCGGACACCGCAGTTGGTTTGTCCTTATATTTCTCCGGCTCCTCAGCCTCATGTACGGAACAATAAAAAGCATTCATATCTAAATGAATGATAACTCGGCCCTTAGCCGGATAGAACTCATTCGTATTCGTCATAATCGCGCAACACACCGCCTAACCTAAGCCATAAGCCTACATAAGCTTATCCACCCAAGCATACAATTCCAATAGGGTCAAGTCAACGAAGCACGCGTGAGCTGACAAAAATTCCTTTTGCCCCCTCTACTTTCAAGGCGACAAGTGTTATAATACTAAATTATGATTTGAAAAGGCATTCAGTGAAGGAGGCGTCCCGTTAATGACAAAAAACATATCTATATTCGATACGACGCTGCGTGACGGTACTCAAGGTGAAGGGATCAGCCTGTCGGCAGATGACAAATTAAAAATTGCCCAGAAGCTCGACACGTTGGGCGTTCATTATATTGAAGGCGGAAATCCTGGAAGCAACAGTAAGGATATTGAGTTTTTTCAGCGGATCAAAGCTTTCAATTTAAGCGCCAAAATTACTGCCTTCGGCAGCACTCGTCGCAAAAACAGTTTGGCAGAGCAGGATGCCAGCCTTGTTCGCATCGTGGAGTCCGGTGTTCCGGCCGCTACGCTTGTAGGCAAGTCATGGGATTTCCATGTACATACCGCCCTGCAAACGACTTTAGAAGAAAACATGTCGATGATTTTTGATTCCATTGCTTTTCTAAAGCAGAATCAAATGGAAGCCTTGTTCGATGCCGAGCATTTTTTCGATGGCTACAAGAACAATCCGGAGTATGCCATTGCTGTTTTGAAGAAAGCACAGGAGGCTGGCGCCAACTGGCTCGTCCTATGCGATACGAACGGCGGCACATTGCCTAGTGAAATCCATGAAATCGTTTCACGCGTGAAGCAGGAGCTAACGGCTCCTATCGGCATTCATACACATAATGACTGTGAGCTGGCTGTCGCAAACTCTTTAGCAGCAATCGAAGCCGGAGCACGTCAAGTACAAGGCACGATTAACGGCTACGGCGAGCGCTGCGGGAACGCGAACCTATGCTCCATCATCCCTAACTTACAAATCAAAATGAATTATGACGTTTTGCCAGAGGATAAGCTTCGCACATTGACGAGTACTGCTCGATATATCAGTGAAATTGCGAATGTCCACATGCCTGTTGGTCAAGCTTATGTCGGCAATGCCGCATTTGCTCACAAAGGCGGCATTCATGTCTCCGCCATTATGAAGGATTCCAAAACCTATGAGCATATTCAACCAGAGCTTGTTGGCAACAAGCAGCGTATTCTAGTCTCTGAGCTCGCAGGACAAAGCAATATCATATCCAAGGCGAAAGAGCTTGGACTTGATGTCAACGCAAATAATGAGAAAACAAAGCTCATTATGGATCAAATTAAAGAGCTCGAGCATCAAGGCTATCAATTTGAAGGCGCCGACGCTTCTATGGAGCTGCTGCTTCGTGAAGCATTCGGCAGCGAAGTAAAAGAATTGTTCAAGGTTGAATCCTTCAAAATGCTCGTAGAAAAAACAAACGGCCAAATGATTTCAGAAGCGATTGTAAAAATCAACGTTGGCGGCCAACAAGTTTATATGGCTGCTGAAGGCAACGGACCTGTCAACGCCCTCGATAACGCCCTGCGCAAGGCGCTGGTGCAGTTTTATCCGGAAATCGTTGATATCCATCTATCCGATTATAAAGTCCGTGTAATCGACGAGAAGGACGCTACAGCAGCTAAGGTGCGTGTTCTTATCGAGTCGACAGGACTAAACAATACGTGGAGCACAGTTGGCGTATCAAACAACGTCATCGAAGCAAGCTGGGAAGCTCTCGTAGACAGCATTCGTTATGCCCTGCTTAACATGGTAAAGGTTGACAGCACGCTCGTTGATCCTCACGATCGCATGGGCCTCGTCAATCATTAAAACAACAAAAAGAGTCGAACAGGCTGTTCACGCCTGCTCGACTCTTTTTTGTTGTTGCTGCCGACTACATCCATTTCTCAATCATGCGTTCCCACTCCGCATAAGGAATGACGCCATTGATCCGCTCTCTAATGACACCCTCACTGTCAATAAGGAACGTTGTTGGAAACGTATCTACCTTATACTGCTTCGTCACATCGCCCACCCGATCCATTAAGATTGGAAACGTGAACTCGTATTCTTTGACAAAGTCTCTAGCTGCCCGTTCTTTATCAAATTTCGTAGCATTAACGCCAACGAGTGAAATTTTTTCCCCGTATTGCTCATGCAGCC
The DNA here is from genome assembly GCF_052115145.1 of Paenibacillus sp. 2TAB26. Lineage (NCBI taxonomy): Bacteria > Bacillati > Bacillota > Bacilli > Caryophanales > Paenibacillaceae > Paenibacillus > Paenibacillus sp. 2TAB26. The sequence goes on along the minus strand of NZ_JBFRGC010000015.1, from coordinate 96,494 downwards.
GCTGCAGATCCGGCGCTTCCAGCTCACAAGGGCCACACCAAGATGCCCAGAAATTAACGAAGGTCAGTTTATCCTGTTTGCCCCCTATTTCATAGGACTTCTCATCAAGATCAGGGAGTTTAAAGGTTGTCGCTTGAAATCCTGCTTTCGGCTTAAAATCGACTGAAGTGGCTGCTAGCGCTGCTGAATCCGAGTCATCATTTTTATATTGAAATACAGCTAATCCTGCAAACAGCAACGCAATCGTAAATAGTGCTGCGACACGCTTCATGAGGTTCCATCCTTTTTTTCACATTTTCAAATGCCTATATCGCTTCATGGTATCATGCACCGTATAGAAGCTCAATACACAGGACAAATTAGCCATCAAAACGTCATTTTTAAAGAAATGGTTCTTATCTATTCTCTGACGACTATTATGGGTAAGTTAAGTATTATTCATACCCAGCCTTATTGAAGTTAGCGGACTTAAGCCTATTTCGTTATACTTAATTCATTCGCATTATAAAAAAGGAGGCATTGTGTTGGAATCACAGCAAACGCGTGGATGCATAACCAAATCGGCATACGAGCGGCTTATTCAAATATGTGCGGATGCTCAACCTTTAGAGGCATGCGGCATTATGGCAAGCAGCCAATCCTTACATTCCATTGCCACTGATCAAAATGAAGCCATTATAGATATCGTTATCCCCATAACTAATAATCATAACGATCCCATGCATTCGTTCTCGTTTGACCCGACCGAGTGGACCGCTGCTTATTATGACATGCAAAAAAACCGACAAACGCTTGTCGGCTTATTTCATTCGCATCCGCGTACTAAGGCTATTCCGTCTTCTAGCGATACTGACGGTTTCCTGCCCGCTTCGGAGCTTTCCTATTGGATTGTTTCACTGGAGAACATGAAATCGCCTGACGTTAAGCCCTATCGCCGCTCGGAAGGTTCATTTATTCCACTGCAGCTAGTGCTTGCTTAAGTAGGCATACAGATCGCCGAGTGTCGTAATATTTCGTTCCAAAATACGCGTCAAATAGTTCCGCCACAGCTTTGCTGTCATGATTGAATCCTGCAAAGCATGATGCCGCTCTGTAATTGGAATACAGCAGCTCTCAAGCAAATCATCGAGACTGTATCCTTCCAGATTGGGCTCGAGCCATTTGGCCACCATCATCATGTCCAGCACTCTGTGGTTCAAATTAATCTTTGACGTCCTCCACAATGCCGCGTTCAGAAATTGCTTATCGTGGCCGGAAGCATGAGCGATAAGCAGCCTTCTGCCGACAAACTCCATAAAATCATGAAGCACCTGCATCAAATCAGGAGCATCCTGTACCATTTCATTCGTAATGCCGGTTAGTTCGACTATCGCTTTCGGAATTCTTCGTTTAGGATTCACGAGACTATAGAAGGTTTCACTTTCAACAAGTTCGCCATCTCGAAACAATACAGCGCCAAATGAAATAATTTCATCTCCGTTATTCGGATAAAAGCCCGTTGTCTCTAGATCAAAAACAATGACCTCCAGCTCTCGAAGAGGCATATCGAACATTGACTGCTTGCGCTGCTCTTTGTTGACATTCCGAATAAACGCCATTTGCTGCGCATTTTGCGAGCCTAGCATAGAAGCGATGGCAGGCGTAAATCCTCCCATTTTGTATAGGTTCCACATGCGACCGACGCCTTTTTGTTCCTTCATTTCTCCACCGCCTTACGTAAACCTGCCCATTGTTTGCTTAAAAACCGTTCGTTGCAGCCTCTTGCCAAGACGCAGTCCGCTCTTAAGCTCATCCGTCATTTCCTTCGTAAGCTTATGGCTCGACAGCTTTCCATTGTTGGCATATAAGCCATCTGCGTTTTTCTCAGTCGTCATTAGACGGAGCCGGAGAAAAATCCGAAAAGCTTGATCATAAATAGCCCCGTCAGCTGATGACATCTTCCCTGCCTTTACAAGCATTCTAATTCTTTCAAGCGTAGAGGTTTCACGGATGCCTTCTTGTATGGATAATAGCCGAATCGAATTAACCATAGGAATATAGGCGCCATATTTAATATCCAAGCTTCCCGCTTCCTCGCCATACTGCTCCTTTAGCAATTGGCCAAAAAAGCCTAACAGCACCTTATGCCGAAGCGTATTATCCAGCATCCGCTGCAGGATGATCTGGTGGTTAAGCATATCAATAAAAAACAATTCTTTAAGCTGTTCAACGAGCTTATAATCACCGTAAATACAGCGGCCATCAGCAATAATAAGCAAATAGCGCACTGCCTCCCAAGCAGGCTCTTCAAACCAAGCACCCAGTTTAACGCCCCACTCCGAAATGGACAAACACCAGTCGGAGTTGCTGCTAAGCACATTGCCCTCACAAGGCGGGTAACCTACATTTTGGAGATTTTTTACAATGAGCGCACTTAAATTCAAAAAATAGTTCTTAACTTCTGTTGAATCAGCCACTGGATCCTGATAGACAACTCCRCTGTCTTGATCGCTTGACAAAGTTTGCTCTTGCCGACCGCCGCTGCCGAACAATACATATGCGTAAGGCACGGGGGGAGAACCATTCCCCCTCCGTGCCATTTCCGCTTCTGCGAGGATAATCGAGCGCTGAATCACCGCATCGTGCACCTCATTTAATTGTTCATTAAATTGTTCGACTGGACGCGTTGGGAGAAGAGCCTCCATATGCTCGTGAACCTGATCCCGCAAGTTTCGCAGCCTATCCACATGATCAGCTGAACCAATCTGCTTAAGCAGCTGCAATCGCACCGGATCACTCATGCGACGCTCTCTCCTTTCGGTCAGTCCATCGCGTATCTTCTATTAGCCTTGAATGTTTTGACCAGCTTTTTTCATTTGCTCGGGATAACCATAAGCTCCATGCTCACTCAGGTCAAGACCGATAATTTCTTGCTCCTCTGTTACGCGGAAGCCCATCACAAGCTTCATAATACCTAGAATAAGGAATGATGCAGCGAGTACGAATGCGCCAACGACTACTACCGATTCGAATTGAACCCAAAGTTGCTTCCAGCTGCCTGTGTCGACCAAGCCGCCTGTGCCTACGCCCACTTTATCAGCGAGTTCTTGTGTTGCAAAGATCCCGTTGGCAAGCGTACCCCACACACCAGCCGCGCCGTGTACAGATAGAGCATAGATAGGATCATCAACTTTAACTTTCTCGAAAAATTTCACACTGTAGAACACGAGCACGCCAGCCACTAAACCGATTACAACTGCCGCCCAAGGAGCGACGTAAGCACAAGAAGCTGTAATTGCAACTAGACCTGCTAGCGTACCATTCAGCATAGCCGTAATGTCAGCTTTGCCTGTTACTGCCCAAGAAATAAGAAGTGCTGCAACGCCGCCTGCGCCTGCTCCAAGCATCGTGTTGAATGCTACATATCCAAAAAATCCATCGCCAATCGCTACCGTGCTGCCTGCGTTGAACCCAAACCAGCCCACCCATAGAAGCAATACAGAAAGTGCTGTGAATACTTGGTTATGTCCCAAAATCTCATTCGCAGAGCCGTCTTTGTTAAATTTACCAATACGAGGTTTAAGTAGTACAGTCGCTGCAAATGCTGCAAGCGCACCCGTTAAGTGAACAACTGTGGAGCCCGCAAAATCTTGTGCTCCATCTTCAGCGAGCCAACCGCCGCCCCAGATCCAGTGAGCTACTACAGGGTAGATTATGGCAATGAAGAATACAGTAAATACGATATAAGCTGAAAGTTTAGCTCTTTCTGCAAAACCGCCCCATGCTATGGAAAGCGAAACCGCTGCAAATGCTAATTGGAACAAGAAGAATACAGTACTTGGATAGCTCTCGCCTTCACCAGCTGCTAGGGATGGATCGAAGAAGAAATTGCCCCAGCCGATCAATGCGTTAATTCCGCTATCGCCGCCAAATGCGATGCCGTAGCCGAAAGCCCAATAAATAAGTGCTGCCAAACCCGTTGTGAAAATCGTTTTGCCAGCAACGTGACCAGCATTTTTCATCCGTGTTGAGCCTGTTTCAAGAAGAATAAAACCGCCTTGCATGAGAAGAACAAGAATGAATGAGAGCATAACCCATAGAGAGTTGAGACCCATGTTCAACGTTGCTGCGGAAGGATCCTCTGCAAACGCCATTACCGGGAACAATAAGGTGAAGATTCCTAAAGCTAACATCGTTTTCTTAATCATTACGACCACTCCCTAAATGTTATATTTCCTTACACGTTAAGAAAGACTTAATGTCATTATAGTCAGTAGTGCTCAATTTGACAATACGTTTTAACTATTTTTATAAAAAAAATCAAACGTTCGGCATATAATCTAACACGAACGTTAAGAAATGAGGCAAATCAACGCCAAAATCGTCAGCTGAAACTCCTTATTCTTCGCATTTTCACTCTATATAGGTATTGGTTCCTACTTTTTCTAGTTAAAAACGCAAATCACTATGACTCACACCCGTTTCATGTCACCTAAATTACGTTATATAGAAGAAACACATGAAAACGCCCTGTCGAAATTGAAAATTGACACTAAAATTGTATAGTCATGTAACACGTTTGACTGTATGGTTACTTTCCTATTATCATTAGAGGAACAATAGTTATACGTTTTCCCATAAGATGGTGATTGTGAAATTCACCTCAATAGGTAATGATGTTCTTTTAGACATGACGAGCTAAAACAACAAACCTGTTCTTTGTCGACACATCATCTCAGAATGAGATGAAACATAAGCTTAGTACGCAAGCGGAATCTAGTTTACTTATATTTTGAACGAATGGAGGATTTGAAAATGTATCGTATCGGAGAACTATCCAAGCTTGCGCAAATCAGTGCACGAACCATTGATTATTACACTTCAATCGGTCTAATAGAGCCTGCAGAGCGTTCCGCCAAAAACTATCGCCTCTATTCTGATGAAACTTTGCAGCGTCTGGAACGTATTGAACAGATGAAAAAAGATAAATATACATTAGATGAGATTAAGGCCACAATTGAAAGCTGGAGCAAGATTACACCTGAGGAGCAGGTCTCACGTAAGCTTACGGACTTGCAGTACCATCTAAGCCAGCTCGAGCGTGAAGTGAAGGAGTTAGAGCCTGTTATTAAGAAGCTCAAGCCTCGTCAAGCCAATCACCTCTACACGCGTCTTATGCCGCAAACCGCAGCTTGCATAGAGGCACTTATGCTTCTCATTAACAAAAGCTCCCTCATGTAGCTATACATTTCATCAAAAATTGGAGGAATGACTCAATGGCGTTTATCTATGTTTTAATCGTACTTGCATTTATACTAACAATTTGGGCTCAATTCCGAGTCAAAGGAACGTTTAAAAAATGGACGCAAGTTCAAGCCAACAGTGGTTTGACCGGTTACCAGGCAGCACGAAGAATGCTTGATTCTAACGGACTTCATGATGTTCCGATCGAGCCAGTACGCGGTACACTAACCGATCATTATGATCCGATTCACCGAGTTGTACGTTTGTCGGAGCCTGTGTATTATGAAAATTCAATTTCAGCGATTTCAGTCGCTTGTCACGAAGTCGGCCATGCCATACAGCATGCGGAGCATTACCCAATGCTCGTGCTCAGACATCGTATATTCCCAGTCGTGAATTTTGCATCCGGCGTAGCACCATTTTTATTTATTGCCGGTATTCTATTCTCAGCACTTAACCTAATTGGGCTTGGCATCATATTTTTCTCAGTAGCAGTTGCCTTTCAGGTCATTACACTTCCGGTTGAATTTAATGCGAGCAACCGAGCAAGAGACATTATGGTTGCTGAAGGGTTCATAACGAATGATGAGGAACGCGGGGTCGCAAAGGTGCTTAACGCAGCGGCTTTAACGTATGTAGCAGCGGCTCTCTTGTCCTTGCTGGAGCTTGTCAGATATATCTTAATCTTCGTAGGCGGCAGCCGTCAGGAATAAGCTTCCGTGCCTTATAGCTAAACAAAAGAGGAGCAGTTCCCCTTCGGTCTTCATCGACCGACAGGAACTGCTCCTCTTTTGTTTGTTCTTTTATCTATTTTATCGTGTTCTGGAAATAACGAAGCAGAAAACCGTGAAACACTTTCGCAACTAAAGGCAATTTCTCATTTGAACGCTGAATAAGTCCGATCGTACGAGTCACCTGAGGTTCGATCACCCTTACTTTAGTCGGCTGCAATGGCCCTGTATAGTGAAGCGCCATCTCTGGAAGAAGGCTTACGCCCATCCCAGCGGCTACCAAACCACGAATCGTATCCGTCTCTTCCCCTTCAAAACCGATTTTCGGCGTAAAACCTGCCTCTTGGCAAGCTCCCCAAACGATCGGCCTAAGCGAATACCCTTCGCTGAACAATACGAACGTCTCATGCTCCAGCTCTTTCAGTTCAATCGATGCTTTGTCTGATAAACGATGCCCCGGCGGCAATATCGCATATAGCTCCTCTGTCAGCAATACTTCGCCGCAAACGAATTCATGTTCATCAGGGAAAGGAGATATAAACGCCAAGTCAATCTCGCCTTTCACCATGTCACGAATAAGCGATGGATACATCCCCTGCTTAAATTTAAATTTCACATTCGGATGGAGCTTGCGGAAAGCTGCCACAACCTGTGGAATTAATGAGATCCCAAGGCTATGCGGGAAGCCCAGTCTAATTTCACCCTTCTCGGGGTCAAGAAATTCATGTATTTCAATGACAGCACGTTCCAGATCAGCCAATATCACTTCAGCCCGCTTTAGAAAAAGCTGACCGACTGGTGTGAGCTGCAAATTTCTACCTTTTTGAACGAACAGTTTTACGCCAAGCTCTTCTTCAAGCTGATGAATCTGCCGGCTTACTGCAGATTGCGCCACATGCAGCTCTTCCGCCGCTTGCGTTACATGCTCTTTTTTCGCTACTTTTACAAAATAATGAAGCTGACGAAGTTCCATACCGGTTCAATTCTCTCCCGTACTTACATAGTTTTTATGAGTATCGCTGTTTCTTTTGAGTCTTTATTCGGTCAAAGAAATGGTAGAGCAAGAAGCCTGCAAGAGCGCCGCCAACATGTGCCCATAAATCCACTTTGGCAACTACAATCGAATAAATAACCCCAAATATTAATATCGTGTACACCGTTTTACGAGAGCTCTCGTCAAGCTGAGCCTTGCGGAACAACGATATGAACAGAAAGGCGCCATACACGCCGTAAATAGCCCCAGAGGCTCCTACACCCACATGACCATAAAGATCGTCTTGCAGCACATTTACGAAAGCGCTCATCGCATTTCCCGCAAACCCACAAAGCAAATAAAATATAATATATCTCGTTTGTTTAAGCAGATACTCTAGCGGCGGTGCAAACACGAGCAAAGCAAACATATTGTAGAGCAAATGCTCAAATCCCGCATGCATGAACATGCTTGTTATATAACGCCATGGCTGTTCTAATCCAAATGGATCATTCACAGGGTCAGTATAAAACGCACCATAATTGTATGCATGCAATTGATCATTAGGATCGCCATTCCATAATACGACAATAAAATAAATAATATTCAATAAAATTAATATTGATGTTACGGGATACATCTTTAAGTAAGAGCGAAAGCTCTCATATCGCAAGAAGATCACGAGTACATCCCCTTTCTCAATCCAACAATTGGACAAGGTTGTTTCATAACGATTATAATAAATCTGGTATTGACCATATCTTATTAGAGGAGGAAATTTACAAATGACACAAGAACGTAATGGAGCTGCCACATTCAAAGGCAACCCGATCACATTAGTAGGACCAGAACTTAAAGCAGGGGACAAAGCCCCAGATTTCAATCTTAACAAATCACTTGTTGAAAATGTTACCCTCAAGGACTACTCCGGTAAGATCAAACTAATCAGCGTTGTGCCTTCAATCGACACTGGCGTTTGCGATGCACAAACTCGTCGCTTTAACGAAGCTGCTGGCGAACTAGGCGACAATGTTGTTGTCCTAACGGTCAGCGTTGACCTACCGTTCGCACAAGCACGCTGGTGCGGTGCTGCAGGTATCGACAAAGTTGTGCTGCTGTCTGACTACAAAGCGCATAGCTTTGGTGAATCATATGGCGTATATATTAAAGAACTTGGTTTGGATCAACGTTCGATCTTCGTTATCGATGCTAATGATACGATCCAATATGTTGAATATTTGCCTGAAATGACAGAGCACCCGAATTACGAGCAAGCAATCAACGCTGTAAAAGCACTCGTGTAAATTCAAAACAAAGAAGTTTTTCAGCACTATTGCAAACAAAGCGAGTGAAGGCTACCCTTCCTCGCTTTGTTTATGAATTAATTATTTACTTTAAATGCAGCTAGCTTCTTATCAAGCGTACGATATAAATCCATAATGACTCTGTAATTAGAACCAAGATCCCCTAATGAGCCGCGGGATGCTGAATAAATATCGACAGCTGATTGGAGCGGATTTACGCTAATAACGGAAACGGTAATGTCCATCGTTCTTCCAAATGCTGTGCGCTTCTCCAGCACAATCTCCCCTACGGATTGCACCTCATGAAGCACCTTATATCCTTGCATTTTCTTAAGAGTCGATATCACTTCTTCCCAAGCCTTATCTTTCGACAGCTTGTAGAAATGAGATTTGAGCATTGGATCCTTAGCCCTGTCGCCCGTCTGTTCATGACTGCGCAGCAGCCCGATCAAGGTCCGCTTCAACAACAACGATCTCCCCCTCCGGCATCTATGTACATTACTCTATATGATACCATGATTTGTCCCATGAAAAAAGAGCTATCACTGGATTTAACCAGCAAATGCTCTTTATTTGAAAATGAGAACCCGCCTATGCCGTCCGACTCACATGTTTCTGAACCCGCTTACGCAGGTGGGTGACCGCAGAACCGCTTTTGAGATCCCCTTTCGGGGGCATGTCAGCTGCGTCTCGATGTTGGTCTCCCGTGAAACAGCCATTGGTTCAAAACAGCGTAAAGCCGTAACGAGCATCGCAGGAGGTATTGCTTATTATAGACTGAACAAAAGAAAAAGTAAACTTTGATGGGCTGTTATTTACTGGAGCCGCTCGAATCTTCCTTAACTAAATCGATACGGTCTAGCTCAGCTGCCTTCTCTGCTTCTTCTTCCTCTGCCAAACGCGCTTTCTCCGCTTGGTCTTGAAGCTTCTGGTAAATCAAGTTGAAGTTCCAGAACGCCAGGTAAGCGATGATGCTGCCCATAAAGAAAGGAATAAGAAAAGTGAATCTAGTACTGAAATACATAACCGCGCCGCTCATAATCGCTGTAGAAAGCGAACGGAAAGGTTTGCCGATCGTAATGAGAACAGCGTTTTTCAGTAATTGAAACGTTTTCATATGATAGTGGACAAGCATAGAGAAAAAATTAAATAGCGATACGATTAACAGCAGCAAAAATGCAATGAAAATGTATGAAAGCAAATTCAATTGTTCACGATATACGATAAAGTCAACAACCATAATCGCAAGCAGTATTGTATAAATAATACCGCCTAGCATACTTTGCTTATAATTTTCCTTGTAGCCGCGGAAGAACGTTTTGAACAGCGCAACGTCACTCTCTCCCATTACCCATTTGCGCGCAACCGCAAACATAGCTGCTGTTGCTGGAAATAAGGAGAACGGCGCGACGACTGCCATCGCAATAAGAGCGGAATAGATTTGATTGACATCCTGTGACAAAACCAATCCCCATGCAAAAAAAGCGAATGGAATCRAACAGATCAACCACAAAACATTAATAACTGCCAATCTCATGATCCATTCCGAAATTCGGTAAAACCCACCCATTAGCCCCTTTGGTTCCATCGGATCTGCCTCCAGAAAAGTAAGATTACTCCCACTAGACTACAAAGTGTAGCGGAATTCGTATATCTGTTTTGTAATAAGACAACCAATAGAATAATAATAAAAAAATCGAGGTCGTCCAGATGCCCGTTAGGGATCACGGACTTCCTCGATTTTTTTGGTTACACAAGGGAAACGATTATTAGTTATTTACATAACCGTCGGAAGAGCTTTTTGGACGACGGTTTTCTGGACGTCCTTCGCTGCTTCTTTTACCAGCGTAGCCGCCGCCACTGCTGCTGCCGCCACGGGACTCATAGCCACCGCGTGAGCTGCCGCCAGTACTGCTGCCGCTGCTGCGTCTGTCATCGCGACCGCGATATCCGCCGCCACCGCTGCCGCCAGTGCTGCTGCTGCGATTGCCGCCGTATGAAGAGGACGAACCGCTGCGGTTGAATGGACGACCGTTTGAACGAATGTCCGGCTTGCGTTTTTTCGCGCGAAGCGGATCTTCCGGTGTCAATTCGATTTCTACGTTTTTCTTCTCGCCAGTCAGCAATTTAATTGCTGCTGAGAGCAAGTGAACGGAATCATATTGCTCAAGCAATTGAATCGAAATCGCTTTGTACTCAGAGAACTCTTCGTTTTGAACGACTTCAAGAAGACGTTCAGCTGTTACGCGTTGTTTGCCTTCAATAGCTTCTGCGATGCTTGGAAGCGGCTTGCGGTTCATCTTCTGACGCGTGACTTTCTCGATGAAATGCAAGTGGTCCGTTTCACGAGGTGTAACGAATGACCAAGCTGTACCTTCTTTACCTGCGCGGCCTGTACGACCGATACGGTGAACATAGCTCTCAGGATCTTGCGGAAGGTCAAAGTTGATAACATGCGTTACGCCGGATACATCAAGTCCACGAGCAGCAACGTCAGTCGCTACCAATACATCGATGCTGCCATCACGGAATTTACGCATTACGCTGTCGCGTTGGTTCTGCGACAAGTCGCCGTGCAAACCGTCTGCAGTATATCCACGTTTTTGAAGCGCTTCGCTAAGCTCATCAACCCGACGTTTTGTACGACCGAAAATGATAGCTAGCTCAGGGGATTCCATATCAAGCAAGCGGCTAAGCGCTTCGAACTTCTGGCGCTCATGCACTTCAATATAAGATTGCTCAATAAGTGGAGCTGTGATTTGTTTTGGAATAACTGAAACATGCTCAGGGTTTTTCAGAAATTGCTGTGCAAGCTTCTGAATGTTTGCTGGCATTGTTGCAGAGAACAGCATGGTGTGACGCTCGTCTGGCACTTGCTTAAGGATAGATTGAATATCCTCCATGAAGCCCATATCAAGCATTTCATCTGCTTCATCCAAAATAACGGTTTGTACATCTTCAAGACGGATTGTTTTGCGGTTGATGTGATCAAGCAAACGTCCTGGTGTACCAATAATAATTTGAGGCTTCTTCTTCAATGCACGGATTTGACGACCAATTTCCTGTCCGCCATAAATCGGCAACGAGCGAAGACCTTTGTACCTTGTTAGCTTCCCGATCTCGTCAGCCACTTGAATAGCGAGTTCACGGGTTGGCGTCATTATTAATGCGACAATGCGTTCCTCGCTTGTCGGAATTTTGTTAATGAGCGGAATTCCGAATGCCGCTGTCTTTCCTGTACCCGTTTGTGCTTGGCCAATTAAATCTTGTCCCGCCATAGCAATAGGGATAGCTTTGTCTTGAATCGGGGTAGATTCCTCGRATCCAAGTTCGGTAATTGCTTGTAACACTTTTGGTTCCAAGCCAAATTCAGCAAATGTTTTCAAACTTTTCTCAAACTCCTTTTATCTGCAGCCTACTTAAGAATATCCAAATCATTATAGCACACAATCAATCGTGAATACCAGCAAACCAATTTAAGACATACTAAGCATGCCAAAATAAAGGAATTAAACAAGTCGGTTGCATTGGAGCGATTTTATTGAATCCGCATTCCCTGCGTTACCTTTTTACAATCCCAATGATGACGGTAGGCGCCTTCCTTATCGCACTGGGCTTCAATTTTTTTCTAATTCCGCACCAGCTGCTTAGCGGTGGAATATCTGGTATTTCCATGATGGTCGGCTATATTACGGGCGGAAACATCGCCTTGCTTTATTTTATCCTCAATGTGCCGGTGCTATTATGGGGATGGTTTATCGTAGGTCATCGCTTTATTATATGGAGCGTCTACACCGTTGTCGCCTCTACGGTATTCCTACAGGTTATACCCGTCATGAAAATTGCGGATGACCTTATGCTTGGCGCTGTATTCGGCGGGATTATAGTCGGGTTTGGCAGCGGCTTAACCCTTCGGTACGGCGGCTCATCAGGCGGTTTCGATATTATTGCCTCAATTGCAACGCGAAAACACGATTGGCCAATAGGCATGATTATATTTTTATTGAATGGCGTAGTCATTGCAGTGTTGATTTTGTTTACGAAGGACTGGAATTTAGCCTTATACTCGCTCGTCGCTATTTTTTCCGCTGGAAAAGTAGTAGATCTCATCCACGTGAGGCATATTAAACTTACGGCCTTCATCATCACGACCAAAACCGAAGAGCTGCTCGCAAAGCTGCTCTTGCACCCGCGCGGAATTACAATAATAAAAACACGCGGTGCATATTCTTCGGGTGATCGCGATATGCTGATGACTGTAAGAACGAAATATGAAATAGCAGAGCTTTGCAAAACGATTACCACCATCGACCCGCGTGCATTCATTAACATCGTAGAAACGGTTGGTGTCATCGGCGATTTTTACAAGCCAAAAGACTAAATCATATACGCAGGTATGGATTTTACACCGTATCCCTATGTTTTTGAAAATGATCCTGATATAATGTTTGTATCCCGTAGTTTGGTTTCTTGCCATATGATTTCCCCTAAACATTAGATATGAAAGGGTGAGGCTCAGGTGGATATGGAAACGGTCAAATTGTCTCAAATTGTAGAGAAGCTAGCCCCAGAGCTCAGTCCTTTTCTTACGAAACGCGAATTGGACATCAGCATTGTGCTGCGTGACGGTCTTGCAGTATTAGAGCCTGCTGACGCAATGGAAATTGTGCAGCACAGTATTTGCAATCAGCAGAGAGAAGCTTTGTTACAATGACAATGCGGGACACACACGGATTATTTATGCGCCAGTCGAGTCACACTCGGCTGGCTTTTGTTTGTTTTGCAGGAAAACGGCGGCGATAATCACCTATTCGCAAGTCTTTATTTCAGCTTTTTAGCAAATTTTCAATATGAGTTTTATGACAATTGTAAAAAAGTTAATGACCCAGACATGCCATCTGCTTTATAATTTGAACAGAATAGCTAACGGGGAGAGAGCAAAATGGACAACATCATTTCAACATTGCTGCTGCTGTACAGCTTGCTCACTGGAAGCGGAGAGCATAACACCGCAGTGAAGCAGCTAGCAATTGCATACTTAAATTCCGCAGCTGGCCAAACCATCATTGATCCGGATGCAGCTGCAAATGGAGGCGAAATCTCAGGAAAAAATCACGCTGGACTCATCATAAAAGACCCGCAGCCTGAAACACCGCCGATCAAAGGAATCTATGTAACTGCTCACAGCGCAGGCGGTGCGCGCATGGAATCGCTTTTAAAGCTGCTTGACGACACGGACCTCAATAGTATGGTGATCGACATTAAAGATGACAACGGCTACATTACATATCCTACTACAACACCCGAACTGCTAGAGGTTGGCGCTTCGAAGAAATATATCCGAGATATTAATGAACTTATGCTTACTTTAAAAAAACATAATATTTATCCGATAGCCAGAATTGTAGTTTTTAAGGATACGGTACTTGCCCGAAAGCAGCCTGAGCTGTCTTTCCTCCAGCAAGACGGAACGATATGGAAAAATAATCGCGGTGAGAGCTTCGTAAATCCTTATCGCAAAGAAGTATGGGATTATAATATTGCTGTCGCCAAGGAAGCAGCAAAGCTTGGCTTTAAGGAAATCCAATTCGACTATGTTCGGTTCCCAGAGGGCTTTGATAACAAATCAGATACACTGACCTTCAGCAAGGCTGATCAGAGCCGCGTGGACACAGTCGCTGGATTTGTCAAATATGCTAGAGAACAGCTTCAGCCGCTCGGTGTTAGGGTTTCGGTAGATATATTTGGTTATGCGGCATCCGTACCGACAGCCGAAGGCATTGGCCAAGATTTTGTGAAAATTTCAAATGATGTGCATGTCATTTCGCCTATGGTTTATCCTAGTCACTATAGTACGGGATGGTTTAAACAAAAGGATCCTGACAAAAGCCCATATGAGACTATAAAAGGCGCCATGCTTGATACGCATAAGAAGCTTGATCCGGGTACGGAGGTTAAACCGATTATTCGGCCGTGGATTCAAGATTTCACTGCAAGCTGGTTAGGCGCTGGTCATTTTGTGAAGTATGGCAAAACGGAAGTCGAAGCTCAGATTAGAGCTTTGAAAGAAACAGGAATCAAGGAGTTTCTCCTATGGAATGCCGGAAATAAATACACTCCTAACGTGGAATATGATTAGCTTAAATCCTATTTAGACACAAAAAAGTCCACCTTCGCTAACAAAGCGGCGGTGGACTTTTTTTATATTTATTTTTATTGGGATAAACGAAGTGCCAGCTCGTACATATCAGTGTCAAATGGTTTCTTCGTATTGACAACAAGATCAATATCAGTCGTTACGAGCTCGCCTTTAACAACGCCGCAGCCTTTGCCTGAATCGCCAGCCATTAGCTGTCTAACGGCAAAGTCACCAAGACGGCTTGCTAGAATACGATCGATTGCCGTCGGCGTACCGCCGCGTTGAATATGTCCAAGTACAGTTACACGCGGCTCAATTCCGCTATTAGCTGTAATCTGTCTTGCTACCTCTTCACCTTTGCCCGCACCTTCTGCTACAACAATAATTGAATGACGCTTGCCTTTGGCAAAATTCGTCTTCATACGCTCTGCAACCTCAGTCAGTTCAAAAGGAACCTCTGGTACAAGAATCGTCTCCGCACCGCTTGCTAGACCAGCATGCAAAGCGATATCGCCGCAATGACGTCCCATAACTTCAACGACGGATGAACGCTCATGCGATGACATCGTGTCGCGAATTTTGTTAATCGCATCTACTACGATGCTAACCGCGGTATCAAAGCCGATTGTAATATCCGTAAACGGAATATCGTTATCAATCGTTCCTGGAAGTCCCATCGTTTTAATGCCCAGCTTGCTTAGCTTATTAGCGCCATGATACGAGCCGTCGCCGCCAATAACGACCAAACCGTCGATACCTCTAGCACGAAGCACTTCGGCACCGCGCTGTTGGCCTTCAGGTGTCATAAACTCCTTGCATCTAGCTGTTTGCAAAATTGTACCGCCGCGTTGAATAATATCGCCAACGCTTCTCAAATCCATTTGTCTAAGGTCGTCATTGATAAGCCCTTGGTAACCCCTTTGAACACCATATACATCTAAACCGTGATATAGTGCACTCCTTACAACAGCACGAACGGCTGCGTTCATTCCTTGCGAATCTCCTCCGCTTGTCAATACTGCGATTGATTTGACTGCAGACATGGTCATTCCTCCACATTTTTTATTTATAGTTAAGCCTGTTGTTTCCGAATCCAGATGCTGTTAATAAGGAAAAACAGACGCGTAAGCGGGCTGTTCTTCATTAGCCTCCTAGAAACATTTCTGACATCCGCCTGGTGGCGAACCTTCGGGTCTGACAAATATAAGGCTAAGAGCCCTTCAATAATCAAACGATGAAAACGAGAAGCAGGAAGCTGCTTCACATCCTCACGCGCTCGGTTCACAATCGTACCGAGACGCTCAACAAGCAGACTGTCATTATCATAATAATTGCAAAAATTAAGGTCTCCGCCTACTTGATCCTCTTCTTGATCGATTAAATAATCGAGCAGGATATGAAGTCCGCAAACATGCGGAAAATAAATATTTTTGATCGCTGCAGCGTCCTGCGTGGATAAGCATGGCTCGCTTGCGGCTAGAAACAACATAAACATGCCCAGCGTCGAACCTGATGCCGCAGCAAATTCATTCCATTTCAGGTTTGGATAGTTCCCTCGATGCTGCTCCCACCATGCAAACAAATGCTCCTCACGCAATTCCTTGCGTATATGCTTGTACACCTGCAAATCGCCATATAAAGTGACTAGCTCGATCACATGCTGCTGAACACTTCCATAGGAAGGCAATTGCGCGACATGGATCTGACAAGTTCGTACCAGGTGATGCAAATAACCCCCATCATCTTTTTCATCGCGAAATGCATAATAATCCTGAAGCTGAGCTTCGGGATTGACGGCATCGAGCATCGATTGATGCAATAATCGAAAATCATTCGGATCAAGAGAAGTGCTGCGATCACATAGATTATCCAAATAGTCGCTAATGGTCTGCAGCGCAACAATTAACGGTATGAGCACATGTCTGTGCTCTAAGTTCGCCGCTGCATATACTCCGCCGCCTTGGCAATGAAACTTCTTGCTATCCATACTGCTAAGAGCTTGTGTTCGCAGCTCAGCATCTGGTATTCGCAGTGCAAATACGCGATGTTGCTTGAGCTCTCGCGCCACTTCGGGAAGTACATATTTATATACGCGATGCATGAGCTTTAGTGGGCTCTGGGGCACTCGATGGCCTGTCAAAGTCGTCAATCTCATGATGCACCTCTCCTCAAAATCGTTCATGAATGCCAGCGCGGCTCTAATTGCTGCTCTAGGCGATACCAAATATGAAGGTCGTTTATCCTACTTGCATAATCGGCAATTTCATAGTTTAGTATACAGGATTGCTCAAAGCTATCTTCTTCAAACAGCTTTGCCTGCTTTTCATTGATGAACGCTTCAAACTCTTTCACGCGATCGGGGATCGTCCCACGAATGAGTTCCCACTGCTCTACGATCGCAAGCTGCACAGCTGCTGCATACTGCTCCCATTCCATTTCCAGCACGGGAATACGGATCCGAAGCCGTTCATTCCAGTCAAAACGATAAGCACCCATTGTAAACCTCCGCCTCTAAATGTATCATCTCAGCTCATAATAATCCAGCTTCAAATCTCATTGGTTCGATAACTAATCCATGTTATACTGAGAACCATATTGTTTTTGTAAAGAGATGGAGTGAGCTTTAAAAGATGGACACATCTGAGATTGCGCCAGCAGAGCGCTCTTCGACTGCACGCAAGGAAACACTTTCACTACGAATTTACAGCTTCTCTTCTTATTCTACCGCTGCGATGGTTGTTTCCTTTATCCCGTTATACTTTTTGGATAGAGGTTTCTCTGAGCAGCAAATTGGAATTATTTACTCAACAGGACCGTTCATATCAATCTTTGCGAATATCCTTCTTGGGATAGCCAGCGACAAATTCAGAACGATAAAAAAACTGCTTATGATTCTGTTATTTGGACAGCTTGTCATGATTTCATTGCTTTTCCCTATTGAAAACTTTGCTCTTGTTTGCCTAGTTATGATGGGCTTTTATTTTTTTCAGACACCTATTAATCCATTAAGTGACAGTCTGCTTTTATTATCAAGTCAATACACCGGAACGCCATACGCTTTAATACGCATATTCGGCTCGCTTGGCTTTGCAGTAACGGCTTATACGTTCGGACTTATTCTAAAAGAAATTGGCTCACAGTGGACGCTTCCGCTAGCACTTTGTACCATAGCCATCACCCTCGCCTTAACGACGAGAATTAGAGACTATCAAGGAAGCGCTCGGAAAATCGATTTTTCTGGATTCTTTAAGCTTATTCGCCAGCGCGATGTCCTATTGTTCTTTTTAATTATTTTGACCATTTCGATCCCGCACCGTATGTACGAAGGATTTCTTGCCGTCACCATGCGCCAAATGGGAGCAAGCGATTCTTTGGTTGGACTTGCATGGCTCGTGTCCGCGATGAGCGAGATTCCGATCTTGTTTCTACTCGGCAAATACGGCCATAAATTTAAGGAGCTGCCGCTGCTTATGATCGCATCCATCATGTATGCTGTCAGACTATGGCTGCTTAGCGATATTCAAGATCCACGCTGGGTAATTGCTACCCAAGCCATGCACAGCGTTTCGTTCGGCATTTATTTTTCAACTGCGCTGCGTTATTTGTCCCACCTGATTCCCGACGAGTTCCGCGCATCCGGCCAAGCCGTTTATGCCGTTGTCTGGACTGGACTTGCCGGTGTGATCAGCGGTATGTTTGGCGGTTATATTTATGAGCATTTCGGACGCGAGACCTTCTTCCGTATGGGAGCTGCCTTAGCACTGGTTGCAGCGGCTGCCTTCCTAACAAGATATTTTTTCAGTCGTACGAACCGATAACGATCTCTATTTCTACCAAGCAATATGACTTCCGCGTCACAAATGAAATCATTTCTTATAGTTAAACAAAGGCTGCTCCAGAAGGCGTATCACCTACGCTTGGAGCAGCCCTTTTTTATTGCTTAAGCAGATACTATTCTACAATTTCAAAATTGGAGTATACATCCTGCACATCGTCGTTATCTTCAAAAGCATCCATCATCTTAAGCAGCTTCTCCGCATTTTCGCCATCGACTTTAACAATCGTTTGCGGAAGCCAGCGCACGCCAGCATTTACGAAGGAGTAGCCTTCCTTCTCAAGCGCATTTTTCACCTGCTCGAACTCATGCGGATGTGTCAAAATCTCAAAGCTGTCGTCATTGACAATAACGTCCTCAGCTCCGGCTTCAAGCGAAACCATCATCATCGTATCCTCATCTGTCTCATGGGCTTCACGATCGACAACAAGCAATCCTTTATGGTCGAACATATAACCTACACAGCCGCTCTCACCCATATTGCCGCCACGTTTATTAAACGCAGAACGAACGTCAGCTGCCGTACGATTCCGATTATCCGTCAAGCATTTAACCATAATAGCTACGCCGCCTGGGCCATAACCCTCATACATAATATCATCGTACTCGACGCCATCGCCTGCACCAGCTGCTTTCTTGATCGCACGCTCGATATTATCGTTTGGCATTTGCTCCGCTCTTGCGTTGGCAATCGCTGTTTTCAAACCAAAGTTCGAATCTGGGTTTGGTCCGCCTCTGCGGGCTTGTACATAAATTTCACGTCCAAGCTTGACGAACTTGTTATTTTTAGCCTGATCGGCCTTTCCTTTACGGTCTTTGAACAATTTAAATTTCATTATGCTCGCTCCCCTGACAAAGTTTCCAAGCAACAGTTTATCATTGCAAATAGGTCTTGGTCAATGAAAGCAAGCGCAAACGGCGGTTATTTCACGTTATCTATTGATCTGATTATGGCTTAGAAATTCGTATCCTAATGATGGTTTAATAGCCCAGCTTCAAAATATATAAAAAATGCTTTGATTATTTATAAAAGGCTGACAATAAAATTTAAAAATACTAATAATGGTAATATGTTCATATTAAAAAAGGGCTCCCCGCTTCCAGGGAGCCCTCTCCATTCGCACATTTTCCTATAGTTTAATGACGTTGGCCGCTTGAGCACCGCGGTTACCTTCAGTAATGTCGAATTCAACCGCTTGCCCTTCATCTAAAGATTTGAAGCCATCGCTTTGAATCGCTGAGAAATGCACGAATACGTCTTCTCCGCCCTCTGTTTGGATAAAGCCGTAGCCTTTCTCTGCATTAAACCATTTAACTGTTCCTTTCAATTGAACAACCTCCTAAATATGACCGCCGTTTTATTTGAACGTGCGAGTAAAATTATTATAGCTATCCCATTTCAAAAAAGCAATTAAAGTAAAATTTTCAAATATTGACTAGATCCAGGGATAAACGGAAGGTTGGATTCTCCAAGCTCTGTGCGCCCTCCGTTAGCAGCTATCATCGCAATCAGGTTATCTAGTTCCGAATAAGGTTCCCAGTTAAGCGATATAAGCGGATAAATTCGAATTTGACCGCCTGGCTTACAAATACGCATCAGTTCCAGAACAGCCTGCGAATGAAATTCATGACCAAATTGATTCGCATACAAAAACATAAAATGGCTGCACAAAATGAGTGAAAAGCGATTCTCCTTGAAGGGCAGCTCTGGAAGCTTGCCATCTATATAGATTTGTTTATTCTCGTTTCTTAATACATCGGCTTTAAATCGTTCAATGGATGCTTCGCGTCCAGCTCGATGATTCTCAACCGACCCGTAATAGCTCCAGTCAAAATGCACCTGAATTTTTGCAATCTTCGCCGTTGATGTTTCGATTTCCTCAGCTGCCTCAGAGATCCATTGCTCAATTCCTGCCCCGTAGCGCGGATCAACAGCAGTTGCTGAAAAACCTCTCTCATTTACTTCTGCAGTAAATGACGAACCCCCGGCTGCAACATCAAGAATTTCCCCTTTAGCAAGATCCTCCTGCTGTAAATCAAACATCCTTAAATACTCTTCGTAGCTTCTGCAAGTCATAGCGACTCCCATTTGCTCATAGCCCTGTTTACTCATTCTTGCACTCTCCTCTGCTCGTCTCATCTCAACTTTTCTCGTTACAGCTATAGCTTCTTCTTGCAGCGTCGTATTGATTACCGCCGCCATAATGGCTATGATGATAAGAATACCATAATTAACTACTATAAGGGTGGAATTTACGCATGTTTAAGAAACACGAAATTTACAAGACCGACAAATACAATATGTTGACGGTTGAAGTTCAAGGCAAAACACTTATTGTTCGGGAAATTTCTGATCAATGGGGCGAGGACACACATACTTTTATTAGCCGCCCTGAGATGCTTCACTGGGCACAGAATCGGTTTCGCGCAGCCGACTTTGTTGGACGCGAAGATGAACTAGCATCCATTATGAGTGCGCTAAAGGAAGTATAAGCAGTCTATTTCTAACCAATCAGCAGGATATTTCACACAGCGCGGCGAACATATCGTTACGCATTTGTGCATAGGTAAAATTAGAATGCTGCCTTTTGAGGCCAGCTTACAATCAGGAGGACTTACCTTCAAATGGATGCTACCGCTTCAGTTATTTTCATTATTGCAGCCTTCGCGCTAGGAGCCATCGTTATCATGAAACGAGATACCTTGCCTCCTGGCATACGCAGAGGTCTTGCACTTGTATCCATTGGATTTATTGCATTTGCGTTTTTTCTGATCGTATATGCTTTTTTCACAATGGGTACAGCTTAGCCGGCAGGCAGCTGAATATTCGTTATCCCGTACGGACATAGTAGAAACAAACTGTGTCCTGAGGTGATAACTGGATGAAATGGCTTCCCCTGCTGCTTGTTTTAAGCCTCGTGCCAGGTGCTACCGCTACAAATGAGACCGCGGCACATGCAGAGCATGCTTTACCAACCTTATCCATACCAAGGAGGAATTCGATGAATCACGTACCTAAACGTTCAGAATCGGCACCTGAGACCCGCTGGAAGCTAGAGGATATTTTTGCAAGCCAAGCGGCATGGGACAAGGAATATGCAGAAGCAAAAGGATTAATCAAAAAAATATCCGAATACCAAGGCAAATTAGCCGACGTCGCGCAGCTTAAAGCTTGCTTCGAGCTTGAAGACGAATTGTCACTGCATGTTGAACGGCTTTATGTATATGCAAATATGAAGCATCATGAGGATACGGCTGAACCTACTTATCAGGCTCTATCCGAGAAATCCAAAAAACTAAGTGTGGAATCCGGCGAAGCATTATCATTCATCACACCTGAAGTTCTCAGTCTATCCGATGAGCAGCTGGAGCAATTGATAACGAACGAATCCGTTGCCAAATTCCGCCATACGCTCGAAGAAATGCGTCGCCAGAAAGCTCATATTTTATCCAAAGACGAGGAAGCGCTGCTTGCACAAGTAGGCAATATGAGCTCCGCTCCCGGCACAATCTTCAGCATGCTGAACAATGCAGACCTCAAATTCCCAAAAGTGAAAAACGAAAAAGGCGAATTGGTTGAGCTGACACACGGCAGTTACATACAGTTCCTTGAGAGCAAAAACCAAGACGTACGCCGCGAGGCATTTAAAGCAGTGTACGAAACATACGGCAAGTTAAAAAATACACTTGCTACAACATTGACGGCTAACGTTACAAAAAACAGCTTTTATGCAAAAGCTCGCAAATATGACTCCGTGCTGGATATGTCCCTTTATGGTGACAACATTCCGCAGGAAGTATATACAAACCTCATCAACACCATTCATAAGCACCTGCCGTTGATGCATCGTTATATGGAGCTTCGCAAAAAGCTGCTCGGTTTGGATGAGCTGCATATGTACGACTTGTTCGCACCGCTCGTTGACGAATTCAAAATGGACATTACGTATGAGGAAGCCAAAAAAACAGTAAAAGAAAGCTTGAAGCCACTGGGCGAAGATTATTTGAAGGTGCTGCAAGAGGGCTTCGACAATGGCTGGATTGATGTGTACGAGAATGAAGGCAAACGCAGCGGTGCTTATAGCTGGGGCGCTTTCGGCACGCATCCGTATGTATTGCTCAATCATAATGACAACTTGAACAGCATGTTCACATTGACGCACGAAATGGGTCATGCTCTGCATTCCCATTATTCGGATACAAATCAGAACTACCGCGACGCACAATATACGATTTTCCTTGCTGAGGTTGCTTCAACATTAAACGAAGCTTTGTTGATGGATTATCTCCTTAACAAATCAACTGATCCAAAAGAAAAAATGTATTTGCTCACTTATTATGCGGATCAGTTCCGCACAACCGTATTCCGTCAAACGATGTTTGCAGAGTTCGAGAAAATCATCCATGAGCGCACGGAGCAAGGCGATTCGTTAACGCCGCAAGACCTTAGCAAAATCTATTATGATCTTAACGTTCAGTACTACGGCTCAGGCATGGTCGTAGATAAAGACATTGAAATGGAATGGGCTCGTATCCCCCATTTCTATAACAGCTTCTATGTGTACAAATACGCAACGGGCTTCTCAGCTGCAACCAGCTTCTCCAAGCAAATTTTGGAGGAAGGCGAGCCTGCGGTTGAGCGTTATCTTGGCTTCCTCAAAAGCGGCGGCAAAGACTTCTCGATTAATATCTTGAAAAAAGCCGGCGTGGATATGTCTTCACCTGAGCCAATTGAGCAAGCAATGAGCGTCTTTGAAGAGCTTATTGGTCAAATGGAGCAATTGACGAAATAACCGAAATACGCAAAGAGACCGTCAAGCCTGCTTGACGGTCTTTTTGCTGTTTATTTTTGAGGAGCTGGATTGATTATTTCATTTCCTTCGTATTAACATAAGCCAAATGTTCCCTACCCCAGCCGCACATGCTGTCCAGCACCGAGGTCAGTGTTCTCCCGTGTTCAGAAATGCTGTACTCCACCTTCGGAGGCACTTCTTGATAGATAACACGGGTAATGAGCTCATCCTCTTCGAGCTCTCGAAGCTGCTTCGCCAGCGTGCCTTGCGAGACTTCAGGAATAAGCCGTCTTAGTTCACCAAATCGTTTGGTCCCGTCAATTAATAAAATAAACAATATAAGCGGCTTCCATTTCCCGCCAATCATATGAAGGGTGGTAAGTACACCTTTTAGCCTCGGTTCCTTCAAATCCGTAATCATCGTATCACCTCCACTATCATCATATCGCATGTTATTTGCATGTGCACGTTTGTTCCAGTCATTATATTTTTTTATGATTAGTACGATTTTTCGTACTAAGTACGAACAAAGTGCGTACTTGGCAGTCTTGTTTTTGTCATGAATAATAAACATTAGAAGTGATTTGACTGCAAAAGGAGAATATGATCATGTCTAATTTTTCATTAAAAAATAAACGGATCGTCATTATCGGAGGAAGCTCAGGAATTGGCTTAGCGACTGCAAAACAAGCAATAGAGCAAGGGGCTCAAGTTGTCATTGCCGGCCGGTCCAAAGAAAGGTTGGATGCTGCACGGCAGTACTTAGGTCATGAGCATGTTGAAGCCTATGCATTAGATAACAAGAATGAACTGGCGCTTCAGTCTTTTTTCGAGCAGATCGGTCATTTCGACCATTTATTTACACCGGGTGCCTCCTACGTTCGAGGTCCAATTACATCAAGTGCTGAGGTTGCACACAGCTGCTTTAATTCAAAATTTTGGCCGCAGTACAATGCGGTGAAATACGCTGCTCCATTTATTAACTCGAATGGCTCAATCGTGCTCATGTCCGGTGCTTTTGGCCAACGGCCGCTTGAGGGCGGCGCTTCCTATGCTGCCTGCAACGGGGCTATCGAAAGTCTTGGCAAAGCGCTGGCGGTTGAACTTGCTCCCATACGTGTCAACGTTATATCTCCCGGCACCATCCATACGAATTTCAACTGGGAAGGTGCAGAACAGGAAGTCAGAGACCAGTCTTATGATGCCTATGCAAAAATCAATCTGTTAGGCAAAATCGGTCAAGCAGACGATGCAGCCCATACTACGATTTATTTAATGACTAATGCGTATACAACTGGAAGCACCCTTTTCCCTGATGGCGGATATATTTTGCGTTAAGCAGGTATTTTGTAGAGCTCGGATAACACCAAAAGATTCCTTAGCAATGGCAAGGAATCTTTTGGTTCTGAAATCTATTCGTATGACTTTGGGCGAACCACTGATGTGGATGTGTATTCCTCTTTCAAACATAGTTTTGCAATATAGAATAGTTGTCCCATATGTTCAGAATAATGGGCAGCACATTGATGCAGCATATCCAAGTTCGTTCTTTCCCGGTTCCTCACTGTTTGGGTTTGTCCCAACGCTTCATCCGAAATCGTCTGAATCGTATCGATGACCAGCTGCAGCCTATCCTGAATGATCGTTTGCAAGGCTGCCTTCTTTACATATTCAGCTTTGAACTCATCGTCACGGCTTCTCTTAATATCTACACGTAAAATACCTTTTACGATTCTCTCTTCAATATTGCCATCTATGTGATTGATCAACATCGATATGCTGTGACTTGATGGATCAGGCTGCCAATTCAACTGGTCATCATCAAGCTGTTCGATCGCCTTCAGCATTCTTTTTCTGATTTCTTCAAATTTATTGGTTAACCACTCTCGATTAAAACTATCGTTCATAAGAGTCCCTCCTTGTGTATTGGAAGTCTTTTCATTTACATATTTATGTAAATTTTAACGAGATAGATATAGGATAACAATAACATAGATTACCTTTTTTTGTGGTTATTGATAGGGTTGATCATCGTGTAGATTGAAAAAAAGACTGATCAGGAGAATTTCTTCATCCTGATCAGTCTTTTCACAATAACTACTCGCATCGGTCACAGAAAAACTTGACCGATCCCCCATGCTAGCACGCCTGCGAATAACGACGACATAAGGTTCACTCTGTCGTTGTTCAGCCAGGCGAAGCCGCGCACTTGCTCCGCCGCACTGCCGCAATGCGCGGCGCGCTCGATCTCGCTGCCGCATACCCGGCAGCGATACATGGCCTGGCCGGTTGCGCCGAGCAAAGAGTCGGCGAACGCCCCGGCCAGGCCAGCGGCGGCTGCGGCGGCGATATATACCGCCGCCGAGCCGCCAAGCGTACCCGCAGCAGCCTCTGCTGGCTGCGGGGCCGCAAGCAGCAGCGCGGCAACGGCGCCGATGAACACGGCGCCTGCGAGCGCTGCTGCGCTGCCGAGCGGCGTGACACCGCCGCTCGTTCCAGGCGTGACCGGCTTGCCGCTCGTCACCGATCGCGGCGCCGTCTTACTTAAGGCCCCGATCTCCGTGGCCCATGTATCCGCGTTTACAGCAGCCATCACGCCTATGTAAGCGAACAGCCACCCCTCATCAGGCCAGATTGCATGAGCGGCGCATAATAGGAGTCCTACGCCGCCATTTGCCCATACTTGCCCTGCATCACGGCGGCCAGTCTTCGCATATTTGGCTTCGGCAGCTTCCTTCGCTCTATGTTTTCTCTTCCACTTCGACCATACACTTGATGAAACAAAAAAACCGATCAATAACCCAAACCAGACCGGTTCACCTAGTGTTACGAAGCCGGTTCCCATTATGATCGCCGAGCACGCGCCTGAAGCGGACAATGATTTCACATGATAGGCTGCTGCTGCAATAAAGCAACTGCCCACTAAGCCGATAATCATTCGCAACCACCATTCATCTATCCATCCTACCATCTAGCGAGCAACCTCCTGCTTATACACAACCCATACATGCTTGCTATCTTATTCCTTGCACTCTATTTATTATTTTTAATCATTTTTTTCTATTTACTACTTCTAATTCCATGCTTTCAGCCCGCAGCTCATGCCAGCGTTCCGGGTAATTTGTACATATTAATAATTCCGGATCAAGTGCAGCAATTTTACGGATCGCACGTTTCTCATTGATCGTCCAGGCCATAATTTGAATGCCTGCATTTTTCAATAGTTCGACTCGTTCCTTGTTTAGCTTGGAATAGCTGATCGACAAAAAATCTGCTCCAAGCTCTTTTAGCTCTTTAGGCAGCGAATTCCGCCAGCCGTCAATAATAATACCGGTACGAATTTGGCTGCATAGGCGCTTCATTCGGTATAATGTACCTTCATGAAAGGACGTGATGACTACTTCACTTTCCGCTTGATATGCCTGTATACATTCAAGCACCTTCTGCTCGATCAACGGATAACGGATGCCGTCCGTCTTCAGCTCGATGTTAAGCTTGCAGTGTCCGACTGATTCTTTAAGCACCTGAGCAAGGGTCGGAATATGCTCGCCTTGATACTTTTGTGAAAACCAATTGCCCGCATCCAGTGCTGCAAGCTCGTCAGCCGTCTTTTTTTTCACATCGCCTTTTCCATCTGTCGTTCTACGCAGCGTGTAATCATGAATAACCATCGGTACATGATCCTTTGAAAGATGAACATCAATTTCAATCCATTCAATTAGTGGATCAGCGAGCGCCAACCGTATAGCTGCCATCGTATTTTCCGGCGCGCGGCTAGACCAGCCTCGGTGCGCTACGCACGGATTTTTCATTAAACGATCATCCTCTCACTCGGCTCATTGTTCAGGTGCAATGCGTCCATCCTCATTCAGCTTTACGCCAAAGGAGACCGATGTTAGCCGATCGAGTAACGCTTTTGCTTTTTCTCCCTCTAATGGAGTAGGCTGCGCATTAACTGTAAACATCGGATGAAACGTCATCTCACAATCCCCGTTTTTAGTGCATAAAGCGTCAAGAACACCGGTCTCGCCCGCTGTCTCCTTGGGATATGAGCTAAAAATAAAGTTTCCTAAACTGTATGCAATCCATTTGCCTTTATACATTTCGAAGCCTTGCAGCACATGCGGGTGGCTTCCGATCACCAGATCTGCTCCCGCATCGATATATTGTTTGCCAAAATCCTTTTGATACGGCTCGGGCTGATCCACTCGTTCCTTGCCCCAGTGCACCATCACGACAACGATATCTGCTTCTTTCTTTGCTTTCGCAATCGCTTCCGTCGCACGCCGAGTATCATAGGTTTCAGCTAATCCTGCTGTATTTTTATCCGCTTTCCATGAAGAAAACGGAACCACTTTACTCAGTCCGATGTAAGCTACCTTAATGCCCCGAACCTCTTTGATAACAGGAGTAAAAGCCTCGGTATCATTATTGCCCGCCCCCATATGCGATAGGCCTGCTTCATCCAAATATTTCATCGTGTCGAGCATACCCTCAACGCCTTGGTCAAGCGCATGGTTATTGGCTAAGCTCAAAACATCAAAGCCTGCATTGCGTATCGATGGAAGAACATCAGGCGAACCTTTAAACACATAAGGCGTTCCTGTTACCGGAGTACCACGCTTCGTTACTGGAAATTCCAAATTGCCAGCCGTCAGATCCGGCTCGCTTAAGTACAGCATGGCAGGTTGATAGAGATACTCATAGCCTTCACGGGCAGTGATGGCGCTCACATAATCAGCAACGAGTAAATCCCCTACAAAGGAAAGGCTGACTCTCTCTTCCTCGCTGCCGGCTCCGTTAGGATCCGTTATAGCAGAAGTATCTTCCTCTTCATTCGGTAGATTGGATTCTGTGTCATTTCCAGACAAATCGACGTCTTCTGTTAAATCCAGCTCGTTTTCTGACCCTTTATCACCTGTGTTAACCGTTTGATTTTGTCCTTTATTCCAATCACCTGCGAAGCTTGACAAACCTTTTAGCTTATCTGAATTTTCAGCCGCAAGCCAGGCACCTAATACGATTATAATGATGCCTAGCAGCGACAAATTAACGAAAATGAGTCTTCGAAGCCTCTTTTTACGTTTAGACCTATCCTGCTGATGCGTTTCAGAACGTGATATGTGCATGGAAGATGGCTCCTCTTTAATAGAATCAAAGTCTATGAATAGCTAGACTCTTCCATTATAGCAATGATCCACCTTCGCGGGGAGAACTATTATTACGAGCTTACTTTAATAGTTCTTGAGCAGCTTCCTTGCCCTGTCTTATGCAGTCCGGAAGACCTACTCCATCGAACGCTGCACCTGTAATCCAAACTCCTGGCAGCTCCTTTTCGAAGCGTTCTCGCAGCTGTTTCATATTCTCAACATGACCCACCGGATATTGCGGCATGGAGCGCGGCAACCTCGTAATTTCAACAAACAAAGGCTCTGCTTTTATGCCCATTGTTTCTTCAATATCTCGCCGCACAGCCTTAATAAGCTCAGCATCCGGAAGCCTAACGCTTTCTTCATCACCCGACCGTCCGACATAGCAGCGTAGCAGCACCTTGTCATTCGGACTCGAATGCAGCCATTTATTTGATGTCCATGTGCAAGCAGTAATTTGCAATCCTTCTGAGCGAGGCACTACAAATCCCGATCCGTCAAAATCGAGCCCAAACGTCGCTTTATCAAATGCCAGTACGACGTTCGCTACCGATACATAATTAATAGCGCGCAGCTCATTAACTTCTGTCAAAGGCGCAAGCAGCTCTGCCGCGTTATATGCAGGTGCCGTCATCACGATTTGATCCGCCCACAGCGTCTCGCCGCTATCAAGGACAACCTCATAACGAGCTCCCTCTGACGCATTCGAAACAGCTTGATCGCTGCTTAATGCTAGATCCGCACATCGTTTAATTTCCACAACCTTTGTACTGAGTCGTCGCTGCACTTTGCTCAAAGCTTTATCTAGTGCGTTAACTAGCGAAGACAAACCACCCTTGAACGTCAAAAAAGTTCCACCCTTTGCGACGGCTGGAAGCGCTCCTGCAGCAGCACTCACTTTACGGTTATGCTGCATGCCGCGAATCAGGCTGCCATGCTTGCGCTCTGACGCGGCAAACTGCGGAAACGTAGCTTGCAGACTTAGCTTTTTCAAATCACCTGCATAAATACCTGCAAGCAGCGGCTCCGCGATGCGCCGCATCACTTGATTGCCCACTCGCCGTTCCAAAAAACCGCCAAGCGACTCATCGCTTTGCTCCTTGCGAACAGGCAGCACCAAATCCATCAGCGCCCGCAGCTTGCCGCCCCATGACAATAAGCCTGTTTTCACGAACGGCCCAATTTCAGTCGGAACCCCAAGCACGAGTCCCGCTGGCATCGGAAACAGCTTTCTTTGATGCAAAATATATGTTTTTTTCGCTCCTGGATTCGTTGTCGTAAGCTCGTCCGCTATGCCAAGCTCCTCCGCCAAATCAATGATGGCAAGCTTGCGCGCCAAAAAAGAATCCGGCCCTTTCTCAATGACGAACCCGTCACGCTGCAGCGTATTAATTTTTCCGCCTAAGGCAGGAGCCCCATCTACGATGGTTATCTCCAGCTCCCTGCCTTGCCGCTCCGCTTCCCGCTGCAAATAAAAAGCGGAGCTCAGTCCGCTGATCCCTCCGCCAATAATGACAATTCGATCAGGTTTTCCGATTCTCCGCATCTCATTCATTCCTTCCCTTGGCTGTCCAAAGCCTCGATGACCGATTCTGCCAATGTTTCCATATATAAAGGATCACGATTCAGCATCGCAATTCTATCCAAAGTCATATTCAGCTCTTTCGCAGCAGCTTGGGCTTCAATATCAAGATCGTACAGCACTTCCAAATGATCTGATACGAAACCAACGGGTGCAACAAGTACCACTTTTACGCCCTCTTCTGCGAGCACTGGCAATGTTTCCAAAATATCAGGGCCTAGCCAAGGATCTCTTGTCCGTCCTGCGCTTTGCCAAGTAAACTGCCAATCCTTCACATTAGCTGCCTTCGCAACCGCTGCAGAAGTTTCAAGCAGCTGCTGCTCATAAGGATCACCAAGCTCACGAATTTTTTCAGGCAAGCTATGCGCGCTAAAAAGCACCTTCACACGCTCTTCACCATCTGTAGCAGCATCCAAGCGTTCTAATCCAGCTACAACGCGATCCGTAAGCGCCTCAAGCAATTTTGGATGCATATGGTATTGCTTTACGAAAGTCATCGCGATACCTAGCTCTTTCGCCTTTTCTTCCGCACGCTTAATATAACTGCCCACACTCATCGTTGAAAAATGTGGCGCAAGTACGATTCCTACCGCTTGTGTGATGCCGTCCTTCGCCATTTGCTCAACACCGTCTTCAATATACGGTTTTGCGTGCTTCAAGCCCTGGTAGCATGTGAATTTGTTAGGAGCCAGCTGCTCTAGTTTGTCCTGCAAGCCGGCAACCTGACCGTTCGTATTTTCACGCAGTGGGAAAACCCCGCCAACAATCGCTTCATAACGACCCTTAAGCTCAGCAAGCAGCTCAGGCGTTGGTGCATTGCCGCGGCGAATATGCGTGTAATACGTTTCAACATCATCCATCGATTCCGGCGTTCCGTAGGACATTACAAGTACGCCTATTTGTTTCGCTTTATGCTCAGACATGACTAGTCTCCTTATGGCTGCGTGCAGCGATTGCCTTTTTAGAATACGATTGTACGAATGCAGTTAACTGAGCCAGCTTCTCAAGTGATGCTTCAGGGAACAAACCATGACCAAGGTTGAAAATAAATCCTGGCTCCTCTATTCCGCTATCAATGATCTCTTTCGCATACGACTCAATCACGCTAATTGGCGCAGTCAGAATTGTAGGATCTAGATTGCCTTGCACGGCAAAGCCATGATCCAGTCTCCGACGGCCTTCTGCAATCGAAACCCGCCAGTCGAGACCGATGACATCTGTTTTGACATTTAATAGTTCCGGAAGCAGCTCTCCTGAGCTTACGCCTGGGAAGTAAATTTTCGGCTGCGGCAAGTCTGACAATTCTGCAAAAATACGTTCAATCGTCGGCAAGACGAATTTCCGGAAATCCGCTGGCGTCAAAGCGCCTACCCAGCTGTCGAACAATTGAAAGGCTTTACCGCCTGCCGCGATATGCGCGCGCAAATAAGTGATGACCATGTCGCCAAGCTTACGCATCAATTCATGCCATAGCTCCGGCTCGCTGTACATCATTTCTTTCGTACGCAAATAGTTTTTGGATGGTCTTCCTTCAATTAAATAGCTGGCAATGGTGAATGGCGCACCAGCGAACGTAATTAACGGCACTTCCAGCTCACGGTCTAGTATCCGAATCGTCTCGATGACATGGCCTAGATCGCCTTCCACATCAATCGGCTTCAAGCGCTCAACATCAGCAGCCGAACGAATCGGGTTCGCAATTACGGGCCCAATATTAGCTACGATATCAAAATCAATTCCGATAGATGCTACTGGATTCATAATATCAGAATACAAAATAGCTGCATCGACGCCCAGCTTACGAACCGGCATCATCGTTACTTCAGCCGCAAGCTCCGGCTGTTTGCATATTTCAAGCAAAGAATACTTCTCTTTTATTTTGCGATACTCAGGATCATATCGTCCCGCTTGTCGCATGTACCATACAGGTAATTGATCTACTTGTTCCTTCCGGCAAGCCCGTATGAAACGGTCGTTATAAGACATTCCCGTTCCCCATTTCTATGTATTTTCCTATGCTTCCATTATGCCCTTTTTCCGCAAACCTAACAACCGCCGACACTCCACTTCCTATGACAATAGTATGACAATCAGCAGCAGGTTGCATGAAGGATGTATGAATGTTCAAATAAAAAAAGCACAAGAGACTTGGAAATCAACACCAAATCGCACTCGCGCTTTTATTTATTCGTGATTAGCAGCAGCATTATTCAGCTGCTTTTGGCAAAATCGGATTTTCAAGCATAAACGCATACGAGGGATCAAAAAAGGCTGTAATTGAAATTTCCGCAGAAATGGATCCGCTAATCGCCATTGAATATCGGATGTTATCAACGATGACCAAACGTGGCAGCTTCTGAACCTCAACAAGCCAGCTCCGTATCTGTTCATAACTGCCTTGTATGACTAGCTGCGTCTTCAACTCTTTTACACTTGGGTACATCGGTTCTTTAGTTCCAATTAAAGTGTTCAGTTGGTTCGTTTCCGATACACTAAATGAAACACTGCTCAGCTTTGTTTGTGTGCTCAGTCCGATCTCCTTCAAACTGACGATCATTTGCTCCGTATTGTCCCATAGCGGCAAAGTCGCTTGAATCTCTTGCTCGGGCAATTTCCCTTTTTCCTTTTTGTTGCTAAGTGCTTTGGTAAGCAGCTCGGTCGTTTTTTGTAGCTGAACAACCTGATCTTTTTTGTCCCCAAGCTTCTTATAAGCCGGTTGAAGCATCGTCACATAGCTTACTAGCAAAATGAGAAACATCAGCATGATCGCGAGGATGATGAGCGAATGGTTTTTGTTGTTATCCATTAGCAGCAACTCCTCCTTCTTCTGTCGTTCCCGTAGTTTCTTGTGTTTCGCTTTCCAGCTGACCCTTCCATTTCATCTCGAAGCGGGCAATTTGCTGAGTTTCCGTACCTGTAAAGCCTTGAAGCAGCGCTCCGCCTGAAAAAGGCAGCGTTCTTAAAACATTTAAATAATCAGCAACATCCTTCATATCAACAAATTTCACGATAAGCGCTATGGAGCCCGGCTTGCTGTACTCCATCGTTTGAATAGCAGCGAGCGATGGCAAATGGTCTTGCAATTGATCAAGGACAACGACGGCATCTTGTCTATGCTCTCGAATGCTCTTAATAACTGACTCTGGATCAACATCGAGCTGACTTTGCTTGTTTAGATTAGCGAGCTCTTGTTCTAATAGAGCATTGCTTTGCGTCAGAGCGTCAGCTGCTTTCGTTTGCTTTTGCAAACTTGAGCTAGCCCCTGTATACAACGACACGATGACGATCAGGCATGCAAACCAAAGGATACCTGCAACGACAAGCTGAGCAGAAAATTGCTTCTTGTTAATGATTCTCTCTGGCAGGAGATTTATAGCCTTATCCTTGTTTTCTCTAATCGCAAGTCCAAAAGCCATGCGGTATTCGTCCGCTTCATTACCTTTCATCTGAGGTGATGAGGAAGCAAAGCTTTGGCTTTCCACCAGCATGTCCGGCTGCAGCAATCTGAACTCACTAACGAGCTGCTCTTTTCCTATTACATTGCCTGTTACAAGCGTATGGGTTATTTTCGATTGGCCCTCGTGAATACTATATTGATAAAAGTTTAATAGTCTCGAAATTTCCGCATTGATGCTAGCTATTAATTCCGGAGCAAGTCCCGTCTCTTTGATCGCTAGCTGCTCATATTCATTCATGACTCGCATAAATACGGGCTGGCTATTATGGAACATATAAATTTCAATATTTGAATCATCCAAATTAATAAGCATCGTGCTCTCTAGCTTTGTATCATTTTTCTCTTTAATAGCCCGTGCTAGAGCAGTAGAAGCTAATTCAGCATACTTTACCTTTAAACCTGCACCCTCTAATAGTGCCACGCACTGTTGAATCCATTTGAGCGGCGACACATAAACGAGCACTTCACTTCTATCATTTGCTGAAGATATGATCACATAGTCGTATACTGGTTTTTCAAAAGGCAAATGAAGGGCAGTTTCGATTTCAAGCTCGATCAGCTGCTTTAATTCCTTTGCATTTGACGATTCAATAATAAGCTTACGAATAATCACTTGGGAAGTCGGTATCGACACAGTAACAAATGCCCCTGTTAACTTTTCAGCTTTTACCCAGTGCTTAAGCTGATTACGAAGCTCCTCCACCGCTATAAATTGATCCTCTACAATTAAACCTGCTGCAAAAGACAAAAAGCCGCTTTTTTCGATTTCCCAGCCCTTTTTCTTTTTCGCTTTCACATATCGAACACCTGTATGATCGATTGTCAAACCTATTCGGTTCAATCCCGTAATCATTAATCATCACATCCTGCTACTCAAATATCGATAAGTAAAACGAAATCCAATCCTCGCCATAAGCAAAGGCTAATAATGCGCCAAACACAAGAAAAGGGCCAAAAGGTATAGGCTGTTTTCTCTGCACGATACGCAGCAGCAAGAGAGCCCCACCTACGAGAGTTCCTGCTAAACAAGCAATCATGAAAGCTGGAATTAAATTTTTAAATCCAATAATCCAGCCGAGCAGCATAATCAGCTTCACATCGCCCATTCCCATCCCGCCGCGAGTCACAATTACGACCAGCAGCAGAACACCCCCGCCAAGTAGAGCTCCCCACACATGAATCCAAATGGAGTCCAGCGGATAAATAAGACGAAGGATGATAAACAGCGGCGCAAAAGCAAGTAAAATTCGGTTCGGAATAAGCATATATTTCAAATCAGAAACGGTGATGATTACTCCCATACTGACGAGCAATAAACCAATTACCATTTCCCACGAAATTCCAAAAGTTAGATATATCCATAAAAACAAAAGACCTGTCGTTAATTCTCCAAGCGGATAAACAACAGATATCGGAACACTGCATTGTCTGCATTTCGCTCTGGCAAACAGCCAGCTTAATACCGGAATAAGATCTCTAGCTTTCAAGCGGTTCCCGCAATTCGGACACTGCGAAGGCGGATTCACAATCGATTGTTTCATTGGGACTCGTAGTCCTACTACATTAAAGAAAGAGCCAAAGATGAGGCCGAGGATGAATAGGTAGATGGAGATAAATAGATTCATAGTTTAAGTTCACTTTCTCAAGAAATTTCTATTAATAGAAATTAAGGGAGAATAGCTTTAATTAAAATTATCGCTATACCCCCAAAACTTCACACTAATGTTTATCTACTGCTTTAACACGTTTGTACCATCATAGAATTTATCAGCAGGTGTTGATGTAGCCTCACTAACTACTGTAGTTGGAAGTGTAGCTGCTGAAGTTGCTAATGTTACCGAAGTTAAAACACCTGATGTAAATGTTACTGTACCACCTAATATTTCTGCTTTATTACTTGGCAAGTAAATTTTCTTTTCCAAGTAATTACCTGTCTGTAAATCAGCAATTGATACAGTCTTCATTTCCCCGGCATTAACGGCAACATTGTATAATCGAGCAGCATCATAAACTTGACGAGCAGTGGCCAAATCCGACTTTGCTTTTGTATTGCTAATAATATTACCAATCAAAGGAACCGCGATTACCGCGATAACAGCCAAAATAACGATTACCGCCAATAGCTCGATTAGCGTAAAACCTTTCTCTTCCTTCTTAAAACGTTTCAATAACATTTGCATTTGTAATTCCTCCTGAAAATAGTTTATTTATGAATAGCAGCAGATAGATGAGCGGACTCATCGCATCCTGTGCTTACCCAACAGTAGAATATAAGCTAAACATCGGCAGCATGATCGCCATAACGATCAAACCAACAACGCCAGCCAGAAATACGATTAATAACGGCTCGATTAATGACTTGAGACGGTCAACTGTGTTGTCGACGTCCATTTCATAGAAATCAGCTACTTTCGAGAGCATCTGATCGAGCGCCCCCGTTTCCTCACCGACCGCTATCATTTGTGTAACGAGCGGCGGGAACACCCAAGATTTTTTGAGCGGATCGGATAACGGACTACCTTGTCTTAGCGAATCTCCTGATTTGCGGATTACTTCTCCGATCACCTTATTGCCAACTACTTGCTCTACGATAGCCAGAGACTGCAATACCGGCACGGAACTCGCATACAGGGAAGAAAGTGTCCTAGTCATTTGAGCGATGGCGCCCTTCTGGAGCAGTTTGCCGAAAATCGGAATCTTCAGCTTCGCATAATCAATAAAGTAACTTCCTCGTTCCGAGCGTATCGCAAATTGATAGGCAGTAAGGACAGCCACCAGAGCCAGCACCCATATATACCACTGATTAGATATACTATCGCTTAATGACAATACGACTTTCGTAATCATCGGCAATTCTGCGTCAAATGAAGCGAACATCGTGACGAATTGCGGCACTACACCTTGAAGCAAGTAGACGACCGCCGCGAGTGACATTATGCCAACTACAATCGGATAGGTCATGGCCGATTTGATCTTTTCCTTCGTCGTATGTGCTTTTTCGAAAAATACAGCAAGACGATCCAGCGTACCCTCTAAATCTCCCGTTTCCTCGCCTGCGCGAACCATGCTGATGAACATCGGCGGAAAAATCCGCTTGTGCTCCTGTGCTGCTTGTGAGAACGAAACCCCTCTTAGCAAGGACGAGTTCACATCAACTAAAGCCTTTTTCAGTGGTTTGCTCTCCGTCTGCTCAGATAAAATGGCTGTCGATTCGACGAGTGTAACACCTGCACGAATGAGCGTTGCAAACTGTCTGCAAAAAATAATGAAATGAATCCCTTTTACTGGATTCCCAATATATAGTTCGGTCGATAAGACCGTATATCGAACCTCTTGAACCGACAACACCTTTAAGCCTCGTTTACGGAGCTCCTCCACTGCAGAAGCTTTATCCATGCTCGAGAGCTTGCCTTTAATCAGTCGTCCGGTGTTTGCCTTGACTTGATAGTTATATTGCGGCATTAGAGTCCTCCTTCCACCAAATAAGATTTGGCTGACAGCGGATCAATCATACCCTTTTGCAGCAATTCCTTAATCGACATATCGAGAGTATGCATCCCTAACGCTCGACTTGTCTGCATCACGCTTCTAATTTGATGAACCTTCTCTGTACGAATTAAGTTTGCTACAGCCGGAGTATTGACTAGAATTTCTGTCGCAGCAATTCTGCCTTGACCGTTTATTCGAGGAAACAAACGTTGAGATATGATTGTCACTAGAACCGCAGCTAGCTGTGCTCTAATTTGCGCCTGCTGATGTCCTGGAAAAGCATCGATAATTCGATCAATCGTCTGAGGCGCATCCGTAGTATGTAATGTAGCGAGCACGAGGTG
Organism: Paenibacillus sp. 2TAB26; assembly: GCF_052115145.1. NCBI lineage: Bacteria > Bacillati > Bacillota > Bacilli > Caryophanales > Paenibacillaceae > Paenibacillus > Paenibacillus sp. 2TAB26. The sequence continues at coordinate 59,474 of NZ_JBFRGC010000015.1, read as the reverse complement.
GCCTGTCTCTGCAGCCGTTACGGCAGCAGCAATCGTCTCCAAATCTCGCATTTCCCCTACCAAAATGACATCTGGATCTTGCCTGAGCGCAGCACGCAAGCCATTGGAGAAACTTCTTGTGTCACTGCCTACCTCTCGCTGATCAATGATCGACCCTTCGCTCTTATGTACGTACTCAATCGGATCTTCCAGCGTAATAATATGTTTCTTCTGCGTTCGATTGATATAACCTAAAAATGCAGCCAGCGTTGACGATTTCCCACTCCCTGTCGGGCCCGTCACAAGAATTAACCCTTGTGGTTTATTGGCAAGAGGCGCAATCATCTGAGGAAGCTGGAGCAGCTCCAATGTAGGAATTTGCGTCGGTATTAATCTTGCCGCAATACTTACATTGCCCTGCTGCCGATAAATATTAATCCGGTAACGGGAATAGCCCGTCATGCTATAGGAGAAATCAATCTCACCGTGATCTTGAAAATATTGCAATTGTTGCTCATTAAGCATCGAACCCGCCATTTCCATAGCTTCCTCTGAAACAACTGGCTCGTCCTCACTTGCTTTTAAACCGCCGTTAACCCGAAATGTTGGGGCAGAGCCAACCGAGATGTGAAGATCGGACGCTTTCTGCTCATGGGCTTGCCTAAGCAGATCCATTATTTTCTCTTTTGCAGACATGTTACCACCCTCCGCCTAATGTGCTACCGTCTCGCGCAGCACTTCCTGCAGCGTCGTAATCCCACGTGTTACTTTTTCCAAGCCGTCGTCCATCAATTGAATCATGCCTTGCCCTGCTGCCGCTTCACGCAATTGTTGAACGGATGCCCCTTCGTTAATAAGCTCGCGCAGCTCATCATTCACAAACAATACCTCGTGAATAGCAACTCGGCCGCGATATCCAGTATTGTTGCAGCTTCCACAGCCTTTGCCCTTTATAAGCGACTCTATCTCAATTGAACGACTTCTCAAAAATATTCGTTCCTGGTCGGTCACGGCATGCGACTGCTTGCAGTCCGCACAAACGCGTCGGACAAGCCTTTGCGCAACAACGCCTACGAGAGAGGAAGCAATCAAATAGGGCTCAACACCCATATCTCTAAAACGGGTAATCGTACTAACTGAATCATTCGTATGTAAAGTCGACAATACCAAATGCCCCGTCAACGATGCACGGATCGCAATTTCTGCCGTCTCGCTGTCTCGAATTTCGCCCACCATAACGACGTTCGGATCTTGCCGCAAAATAGAGCGCAGTCCTGCTGCAAATGTCAGCCCGATATTCGGACTCACATGCACCTGATTGATGCCTTCCAGCTGATACTCAACAGGATCTTCAATCGTAATAATATTCGTATCTTCCTGATTCAAATGCTGAAGTCCAGAATATAAAGTAGTTGTTTTACCGCTGCCTGTAGGGCCAGTTATAAGCAAAATCCCGTATGGCTTGTCGATCATTTCTTTAAATAAGGTGAAGTTATGCTCGTTGAAGCCCAACTGATCAATCGCCTTCACACCAGTACTTAAATCGAGAATCCGCAATACAATTTTTTCACCGTGTATTGTAGGAAGTGAGGATACTCGAATATCGACATTTTTAAAATCAACCTGCATCTTAATGCGTCCGTCTTGAGGCAGTCTGCGTTCGGCAATATTGAGCTTTGCCATAATTTTGAGCCTAGCTGTGATGAAGCCTTGCATTTGCTTCGGAACCGTCTTCTCCGTTCTAAGCACACCATCCACCCGATAACGAATCGATATTTGCATCTCGCCTGGGTCCACATGAATATCCGATGCCCTTAGTTGAACTGCTTGCTGAATCATCTGATTCACAAGGCGAACGACTGGCGAATCTTCATCCATCACTTCTATTTCTTGAATATCATCCGAAGAAGAAAGATCGACCAGCATCTGATTCATGGAATCTTGAAGACCGTAATGACGAGCAATGGCTCGTTGTAGTTCATCTCTGCTTGAAATGGCTGGTTCGATACGGAAGCCCGTGCTCATTCGCAATTCTTCTATTGCAAAATAATCAAGCGGATCGGCCATCGCGACCATTAGCCTTCCGCCTTCTTTTTGAATCGGGATAGCTTGGTAACGTCTTGCCATGCTCTCTGGAATAATCTGAGCGATTGCCGGATCTATTTGAAATTTGTATAAACTCACATGTGGGATACCAAGTTGGAACTCTAAAACCTCTATTAGTTGCTGTTCGGTAATATAACCTTGTGTAATGAGCAAGTCACCCAGCTTTTGCTTGGTCTTACTCTGCTCACGCAACGCTTCCTGCAGCTGCTCCTCAGAAATCAGCAAGCTCTCAACAAGCAAATCTCCTAGTCTTTTTTTGATTGCCGCCACAGCTTCAACCCCTATCTCTATCCCTATTCCAATGCAAATAAATAGTTTTATATAATTGGTTCTATATACCTACTTCACATTGAATCCTATCTTTAAATCTACAATATCCGTTCTCTTATATGTATTTCGCTAGTTTATCTTGCAACAACTAGCGTTGTCGCTTACACTGATTATATCCTACATATGGCAAATTACAACAGTTTTCATTGCAATTTTTAGGTAATAAGACTCATTTGATTTTAGTTTATAAGGAGGAAAGGATCATGAATCTATCATTTCTGAGGAAAAGAGTTTCAATCGTTTGCATTATTACGATACTAGCTATGACTTTCACATACATCGGGGTTAAGCCTTACTTAGTTAAAGCAGCAGTGCCTAGCACTACGATTACATTGAGTAATAATTCGAAGTTTGTTTCTCTAAAGAATGAAGCTATAACTGTCGATGCAAACCAATATTTCTTAGACGAGTTGTTTGAGCTTGAGGATCATGGCAATGATATCGTGTCTATCAAATCCAAAGGCACCAACAAATATCTTTCCTATTCCACATCATCCTCTAATGTAAATAAACTTACAGTTTTAACAAAAACGAATCCTTCAGATAGTGAAAAATTCGTGAAGCAAGCGGTTTCTGAAGGAATTGTTCGATTTAAAACGAAAAGTACAATTAATTCCTCGCAAAAATACTTGGAAGTAAATTCAAACACTTTAGTTGCTAAAAACGATACAGAAAATGATTCTCAAAAATTCAATCTTTCTGTTAAAAAGCTTCGTCCTACTGTTAACGTATTGGAAATTACCGAATCAGGAACTTCTGATCTGACTGCTGCGGTCGGTACAACTAACCTAATTACGATAAATACATTAAGCATGAAACAATTTGTTGCTTCACGCGAACAGCTAGATGGGAACTATGACGCGATATATATTGGGAAGGGTAGTTATAGTATCACACTCCCTACTCAAAGCTCTACGTCAAGTGCCCATAATACTGCTAGCAAGCAAAATGATATTACTCAATTAAAAGCAACAGAGATTATTAAAAACTTCGTTGACAAAGGACTCCCAGTTATTCTCTATAGCGATTCTACAGACAGAAGCAAAAAAGGATTACTGCACCAGGCTGATTTAGGAAGTGGCAATAACATAAAAGAAGCTCTTTTGAAAAAAAACTTCGCCATCTACAACCAAGTAGGAAAGACTAAAAGCAATGTAATTTTTGTGAACAATAATGACATTTCTAGCCAAACTAATTTTGTATCGAAAATCAATCTTCTTGATAAAGGAAATATCAGACCTTTACTCACCCTAACCGAGAAGCCTGACGGCTACACATCAACTTCGACAAAAAAGTATTCTCCTGATGAGATCATCACATTTAAGTATGCAGTCGATAACCTTGGCGATGTCGCTTCCAAAAACATTAATTTAAACTTATTTATTGGAACTGACAGCTCTCTGCCGTTTGGTGCTGAACAATTTGTCACTTCTCAAACGGTTACAGAGAAAAGCGGTACGCTTACGTATAAGCTTCCACCCGGATACTCTGGTCTTCAGTATTGGAGACTCGAGCTATCTGAATTCGGCAGTCCTTTAAAAGATATTCAAACTGGGGTATACCGCTTCCAAGATGAGAAAATTAATATTAAAGTACTTCAAGTATTGCCGAACAAAAACACAAACGACAGCAATCTAAACAATAATTTACAATCAAAAGATTTAATAACTAATGATTATGGCATTACGATCGATACGACCTCAATAACTAATTTTAATAACAGCGGGTACAACACATTAAACGGAAAATATGACATGCTCATATTCGGATTTGTCGATGAGTACAACAACTTTGCACCAATCGGTAATAACGCAACAGCTGCTGTACAGCAGTTCATAAGTACAGGTCAGAGCGTTATGTTTACGCATGATACTATCTTTGTGAATAATAATAGCGAAAGTCAAAACTGGCTCAATAAATTCCAAACGACAACTGGACAAATTGCCCCACGTACAGACATGGGACTCGGAAATCCACTACAAGCTACATCAACAGAAAAAGTAAATGAAGGACTATTAACGCAATACCCTTTTTTATTAAACGAATCCACACAGGTCGCTACGACGCACAACCAGTATTTCACTCTTGATTTAGAGGACGCTACTGTTATCCCTTGGTACAATATGATCGGTGGTGTCCGTACGTCCGGTGACAGCTGGAATCATTATTACACGTATTCCAAAGGCAATGTGACCTATTCAGGTTCAGGTCATACAAACAAAGGCTTCCCAGCGTGGGAGCAAAAGTTGTTTATTAATACCATGTATAGAGCATTTATGGGATCTAATCATGCTCCTCAACTGACTGTCTTCAGTCCAATTGAGTATAATCAAGTCGACAATAACTTTATCCCCTCCTATCAGGATCTTCTGATTAACTACAAGGCTGAGGATTTCGACTTGAACGATCGAGAACTAATAACATCAATTAATCTGATATACAACAGAAAATCTTATCCTGTAACAACTAACGAAAAGATTCTGTCAGGATCAACCGTGAATAAGAGCGTTACTAATCCTCTTCCAAACGGCGGAGATTTGAAAGTCCAAATTATCGCAAGCGATGCTAAAGGCGCTGAAGTTGTTAAATTCATAAATGTTAAGGTTGTTAAAGTCTCCTCCAACCTTGAGTTGAATCGCACTGTTTCCAGTAATGTCGTTCAGGAGACCGTTGAGAAAGATACAGCAGCAACCTTCACATACACGCTGACACCTAAACCAATAAACAGAAACGAGGCTCTTGCAGCTGATCGAATGATCATCACTTCATTGAAATTTAATGAGACGTTTCCTGCTAATTTAGAGATAGGAGCACTCCCGTCTAATTTTAGAAAAATCGGTAATTTGGCTACAGGCTACACTGTCACTGGAACAATTGATGATATCAAATACACGCTTTCTGGAAACACATACACAGCTATTCCGTTTACTTTCAATATTCCGGTTACACCGAAAAAAGACGGGTCTTATCCATTACTTGATGCCGTATTAGATTTTAAAGATATTGGTGAGCAGGCATCCAAAAAGCTGCAATTCCCACATTATGTATTAAAAGCTATTACTAAAATCAAAGCGGTGACTGTAAATAATAAAACAATTTTAGTAGGTGACAGACTGCCTTTGATTCCCGTATTTACGCCTGAAGAACCTACTAATAAACAACTGATTTGGACGTCTGATCGTCCTTCTGTTGTCTCTATCGATAGCAGTACTGGCATTATTACAGGCATCACATCAGGTACCGCAAACATAACAGCGTCAACAACTGATGGCAGTAAAATTACAACAAGCGCAGTCGTTACCGTTATTAGCCCAGGGCTTAATATTACAGGCCCTGAAACTGTCGCTGTTAATGAATCTATTATTCTGGAATCAAAGCTATTTACAGCAGATTATGAGAATATCACATCCTATAACTGGAAAGTCACATCAAACACTGGAAATATAAGCTTAAGCAACACTAGCGGCAGCTCAACGAATGTACAGGGATTATCAGCTGGCGATGCAACCATTACCTTAAAGGTTACTACTGATCAGACAGATCCTGTAACGAACAAAAAAAGAGAATATACCGCGACAAAGAAAATAACGGTATACAAGAAGCTAATAAGTATCGATTTAGCTGATGCAACGCTTTTACTTAACGAAACAAAACAAATGACACCCGTGTTTAATCCAGTCGATGCAAAAAACAAAGCGGTCACCTGGTCATCGAGCGATACCTCTATTGTAACTGTCGGAAGTGACGGTAAAATTACAGGGGTTGGCATTGGAGCAGCAACGATTACAGTTACAGCTTCGGATGGCAGTGGGATATCCAAAAATGCATTAGTAACCGTGACATTACCGAACCCCGTCATTAGTGGGCCAAGTAACATTCCATTAGGTACGAGCATTGCATTATCGGCTGTCATTCCTGCTTCTGGCAATGACCCGATTAAAACAGCAGTTTGGAGTGTTACAGAAGGAAATGCGAATGGTATTTTGGCTTCACAAACACAAACCTCTGCAACACTTAAAGGCATAAAAGCTGGCAATGTAGAAGTTAAACTAACGGTGACGACGAACGCAGGGCGTATTTACGTCTCTAACAAGCTAACCATTGAAGTAAATCAGGTTATATTGAAATTATCGAACACTAAAACAGTTACTCCTGGAACAGAGTTGGAATTGTGGAATGAACTCGGTTCAGATCCTACTAATGGTAAAACAAACATTAAGGATTCACTAGTTTGGAGTAGCAGCGATTCTTCAATCGTTAGCGTTAGTTCTGACGGTAAAATAAAGGCCCTTAAGCCTGGTTCAGCAACGATTACAGTAGTCTACTCACATGATCCAAAAGTCAATGCTCAAATTACTATTATCGTTACCTATCCGCCTTCTCCGACAGACGGAACAGACAGATACTAACGGTCAAAGCCGCCAAGCAGCAATAGCTTGGCGGCTTTTTTTCTTTTCATCATCATGACGCAAAAAATAGCCTTCAGAGTATAGGACTGCGTACTCTGAAGGCTATTCGCATCTTTATTAATCTCCTAATTGCTTACTTCCAACCATTACACTTATTTGCTTGACGCGAGGCAAACCTGAGTACTGGTCTTCAAAGATCTTATTATTGTATTCCACAATAAATCTAGAGTCCAGCTTACCTACACTGCTATCTTGCAATGGAAAGTCTATACCTGATTCATCTGATTTTTCTTTCACATTCCCTAAAACAGCATTAATGGTTAGGTCGCCTTTTGCAAAAAAACCGCCATTCAACCAAAACGTTGAACCTACCCCGTAGAGCTCCGCTTTGCCTTCTGTATAAAAGAAAGCATCTAGTCTATTTTTTTTAATGCCTTCCCCTTCATATTTCCCATAATTCGTGAAGGCATCAAATCGATTTAGCAAAATGTTTTTCTTTGAAATGAGTACCAGCTGCTTCGTTGTCCCGTCCGTTTGATCTCCTTTTAGTTCAGCATCCTCAATCGTTGTCTCATTAGAACTTGAGCCTGCTCCTAAACAAAAAATCGTGCTGTCCACCTTAATCTTTTTACCTTTAATCGACACGTTGCCCGTTACAAGTATATTAGCTTTAAGATCTAAGTAATCAGAACTAAGATTAACAATCGTCAAATCACCATTTACGATAAACCATTTCCCTGAATTTCTTGCATCTTCTGAATAGGTGAGTTTTTTAAAATCTACCCCGTTTAAAGTCAGATTCCCTTGATGTATGATGGATTCCGATAAAACCGAATTGAATACATTTATGTATTCCTCATATTTAATGATCTCAGCCTCGTATCTAGCTACATCAAGCGGGTCATCCTGATTTGGAAGCGTCGGTTGCGTCACAATTGCAACTTTGTTCAATCCCATATTACTGAGTTCATCTATAAAAGGATTCATATTATTTGCATTAAATACCGTTTTCAGCTTTTCTCGAACGCCAATACTGTTGCTGGTTGCTTCAATTGCTTTGTCAATAAATGACTCATCAATATTAATGGATCTGAATTTGCCATTATCCTTAAGATGAATATTTTCATATTTAATACCGAGAACTCTTTGAAGTTCACTCTCATCATTTGTCGATAAGCTTTTATAAACGACCGGCTGAGCTTTATCAGTGCTTTCAAAATATTTGATGGCATGAAATGAAGGCACAAATAGATTTCCATCTAGCCTTGGATATTGAGTAAGCTGCCGATCTCCCAGAGATTTATACCTATATTCTGCTCGGTTGGAAATCTTCAACTCATGCCCTGCATAGACGTTACCCATTGCATACGGTGAGCCGTTAATAATAACATCCTGTTCCGAACCATAGGCATACTGCAGAAATTCTGGATAGGAATCAATCAAGACATGCTGAACCATTTTTCGTTTAACTCCATTTACAACAGCTTCAGAGGTAAGCTTAAGCTTGTAACTTTGAAGGTTGCTTCCACTTTCCACCTTAATATCAGTTATCTCTGCATTAGCCCCATCCAACTCTGTACTCGTAAGCTTCGCTTTAAAATTATCCAAATTCTGAATTTGAGTCATATATTTCTGTAATTCCTCAGAGCTAATATCATCTCGTCCATCATACTCGGAAATCAAATATGACACGGCTTGATTAAGAGACTTTTCCGCTAAATGAAGGCTTTGCACATCGTTCTCGCGTGTCTCTGTTCGAGTTGCTCCTCCTAAACTAGCACCTAAAATGGCTGTCCCTAATATCGTAAATAAAAGAATCATAAATATAACAAGCAATAACGCATAGCCGCGTTCATTTCGAATCATGGCATATCTCCTAGAAACCAAATTTACTTTCCAATGCTAATTGCTGTGTTTTTCCAGCGTGGGTTTGATTAAGCACAAGCTTAATCTCAATAAGTCCTGTGCTGCATGCCCCAGGCTTCTCACAAATAAGTTTAATGGTAGACGCTGGAGCAATCGTTGATTTTATTTTGAGATCGCGGTTACCTACCATTATTTCGCCATTATCGATCTTAATCATTTTCATTTCGGTGGGATCGCTTTTGGACAGTTCAATACCATACCCCGTTGACCCTATTAAATCTGGCGCAAAAGTATACAACTCATTAATAACAGAGGACATGACTAAATCTCCCTCATCACGCAAGGAGTTTTCGACCTCGATTTTGTTATAAGTGCCAATTCCGAAGACGAGTACTGAATATATGATTCCTCCAAATATCGAAAGCAAAGCCATTGATGCGATGAGTTCAATTAATGAAATTCCTTCTTCATTTCGAAGCTTACTAACGTATTTTCTCATTTGTTATGTAGCCCTCCACCCTTGTTACCTCACGAGCATTGTTGCTGCTCCCAATAGGCTCTACAAGAACGTTAATCGGGATTAAATAATTCGCTGTTTTTCCTTGAAGCGAAAGATCGGTCATAATGTCTTTCTGATATTCAATCGATATTTGATATGCAACACCGTTAATCGTTGGGTGAAGAACCTCAAATAATATATCCCCATTCGAAACCAGCTTTTTCACTTCTTCAGAGCAGCTTGTCGCCCCGCATGAAATCTCTGTTTTGCCATCCACAACAAAGTATTTTTTGATCGGATCAAATTCTTGCTTCTCCATATAAAACAAAGCATTCCGTGCTAGATTCACCATAACTGTCTTATTCTGATTCCCTTTCGCATAGGTGAGTGCATTCGTGAAAAATGCTGTCATTGCTAGAGCAACGATGGATAGTATTGTAAATGCAGCTAGCACTTCAATTAGTGAAAAGCCCGCTTGTCCTTCTGCTTTCTTATAAAATCTCATTTGTGATTCCTCACCCGCTTCTTCATAGCCACCATCGACATAATTAATTCCTTTTTCTTCTAATCTCAGTTTACTATAGCTAGGTATATTTTTCTATGACAAAAGAACGAGTTTCGACATTAATATGTAGATTTAATAAGTCATTCGAACCATTTTTGTTGCCTTGATCACATATGTTATAATTTTCTTATGGAACAATGGAAAAAAAATCTGATCGTGTTGTGGTTCGGACAGTTTCTCGTTATGGCTGGGATGACGATGATCATTCCGTTCCTGTCCCTCTATTTGCAATTTGATTTAGGTTTAACCGATAAGCATGAGATCGGCGTGTGGGCTGGGCTTATTTTTGCGGGCAACTTTGTGACGTCATTTATTTTTCAACCCATATGGGGGAAGATGGCTGACAGGTACGGTCGCAAAATGATGCTGCTCCGCTCTGGTTTCGGTATGTCCATCGTTATGGTATTGATGGGGTTTGCCACAACTCCATGGCACTTGCTGCTGCTTCGAATGGTGAATGGGACAATATCCGGCTTCAACCCTGCATCTATCGCATTAATTTCAGCAACAACGCCAAAAAATAAGATGGGCTTCGCGATGGGAACGATTCAATCAGGAGGCATTGCCGGAACGATACTTGGCCCATTTATAGGCGGCTTGCTCGCGGATTCTATTGGCTTTAGGCCGATCTTCTACCTGACAGGAGCTTTGCTGTTCGCAGCCTCGCTGCTTGCTCTATTTGTTGTAAAAGAACCGTTTGACCGAATGAAAGCAGCGGCTCGCGTGCAAGCTTCCGTCATTGAGGGTTTTCGAAAGTTAAGCGGCATTCCTCAGCTCACTGCGTTATTTGCCGTCACTTTTCTCATTCAATTCGCTATGATGAGCCCAATGACGCTTATTCCGCTTTATGTTCAGGAGCTTCACGGGACAACGGCCAACCTTGCTTTCTTGGCAGGTTTCGTCGGATCAGTCACCGGTCTCTCCAATCTCGTGTCCTCGCCGCTGCTCGGTAAGCTTAGTGACCGAATCGGTGCAGAACGTGTACTTGGCGTAGCGCTTGTTGGTTCGTCGCTCGCCTTTATTCCACAAGCGATGGCAGGCACCGTATGGCAATTGCTCATTGCCCGCTTTTTTCTTGGCATCTTTCTCGGGGGGCTTATCCCAGCCGTAAACTCCCTTATTCGAAAATACACACCTGACGGCATGGAGAGCCGTTCCTACAGCTTCAACACCAGCACAATGAGTCTAGGCAACATGATTGGCCCGATCACGGGTGGTGCCCTCTCCGGTTGGATCGGCATTAAAGGTTTATTTCTTTTATCTGCGGTCATGCTCATGATTAACGCTGGATGGGTATGGCAGTCGCTGCTTCGCAAGCGGCCACAGCCAAAAGAGCCGGTCAAGGACGGCTGATCCATTACATGGAGATAGCAAAGGGTCATGAAGGAGAATGTAAATTCCTTCATGACCCTTTTTGCGTTTATACTGATTAATCTTCACAGCTTATAAACTTTCGGCATTTTCAACAAAATTCCGTGAACTATTCTTATCGCTCTGTATCCGATCAACCGATCAATCTGAAAATCAATGCAATGTCGGTTGTTTTTACTATTAATTCCGATAAAAGGAAGGACATTGTAGAATGGTGTCGAAATTCACATTTTAAGTATTTCACTTTGGCGTGGAGGTAGTCTTATGGAGCGTTCTGTTGAAAATTATGAAAAAATTTGTAGCCATATTGAAAAATATATTGGTCCTATCGAGGGTGTTTTCCGAGAAATTGTGTCAGATATCATCCCAATTGATATTATAGTAGCGGGTCCAACCGCTAAGCGTAATTATTATACCCTGGTTACATATGGAATGAGTGAATTACCGATGACCGTTCCAGAAGGAGCAGAGGAATACCGATATTCCGAACTTATGATCAGCCTTCCTCCTACTTGGAAGATTTCAGATGAAGCGTTTAAGGATGAACGCTATTACTGGCCTATCCGTGCGCTAAAAAAATTAGGGAGATTTCCACATGAGTATCAAACTTGGCTTTACATGGGGCATACCCTTGCGAATGGTGAGCCCGTAGAGCCATATAGTGAAGATGCGAAGTTTCAAGGCATGCTCCTTTCACTTCCAGACGTAGAAGATAAACCAGGGTTTTTCAATTTGTTTCTTACCGATGAGAAAGTCGTTCACTTCTTCACATTAATTCCGATCTATCAGGAGGAAATGGATTACAAGTTAAAAAACGGTGTGGAAGCTTTATTCACAAAGCTAAACAAAATTGGCACGGATGATGTTGTTCATTTGAACCGTAAAAATTGCTGCAAAAAGGTTTTTGGACTTTTCTAGAACTCATCTTCCACAAAAAAAAAGCCCTGATCCCCTCCAGCATTATACCGAAGGGGGTCAGGGCTTGCTCTATTACTTCACAATCGCTATCGCTAATCCATCGTAGCCCGGCAATATCGTGCTCTGCAAACGATCGTCTGTTGCGATCATCTCATTAAAAGAGCGCACGGCACGAACTGCTGGACCTTCCTTGGCTGGATCGATCGTTCTTCCGCGCAGTAAAATATTATCGCCTACAATAATTGCTCCCGGATTAGCGAGTGCAATCGCGTAGTCCAGATAGATGGGATATCCTTCTTTATCTGCATCGATAAAAAAGAAATCAAACTTCCTGCCAGCAGACTTCAGCTCCGCAAGGCTTTGCTTCGCATCACCGACCATATACTCTACCTTATCTCCGAGTCCAGCTGCTTCCATATGCAGCTTGGCTAGATCAGCATAGTTTTGCAGCAGCTCAAGCGATACTAATTTACCGCCCTCTTGCAGGCCCCGTGCCAAGCAAATGCCGCTATAGCCGCCTAGTGCTCCAATTTCAATAATATTTTGTGCTTTCGACAGCGATACAAGCATCGTTAACAGCCTGCCATACCCATCAGCAACTGATATATCCGGCATTCCATTAGCCGCTATACCTGCTTTTGTACGCTCGAGATCAGCATCTGCCACATAAAGCGAATCCACATATTGTTCATTTTGCAACGTCATTCTACTCTCTCCAATTTTACAATTTGTAAAAACAAGCTAGTTTGTCCTATACTTGATTGTATGTTTTTGTTCACGGGGTTACAAGCTTATGCTTTAGATATGAAGCTAAGATCACCAAGAATTAATGAAAAGAGAGTGTAAAATGGAAAAGTTACAATTGATCGCAACTGCGCCAATGGGGCTTGAAGCGGTTGTTGCACGTGAATTGAAGGATCTAGGTTATACCGATCTTCAGGTAGAGAACGGACGCGTTAATTTCACAGGCGGTCCTATCGATATTTGCCGCACCAATCTTTGGCTGCGCACAGCAGGCAGAATTCTAATCAAAATGGGAGAATTCCCTGCTACCACCTTCGATGAATTGTTTGAGGGCACCAAAGCGCTTGATTGGCCGATATGGATTCCGAACGACGGTGAATTCCCTGTAAATGGCCGCTCGCAAAAATCTCAGCTGACAAGCGTACCCGCCTGCCAAAGTATCGTAAAAAAAGCGGTCGTTGATAAAATGTCTGCACGTTATGGTACCGAATGGTTTCCCGAAAACGGCGGACGTTATGTAATAGAAGTTACGCTTATGAATGACCGTGCCATGCTGACACTGGACACTACAGGCGATGGCTTGCATAAACGTGGATACAGGAAAGTAGCTACCGAAGCTCCAATTAGGGAAACGCTTGCCGCTGCTCTCGTTCAGCTTAGCCGCTGGCGTCCTGATCGGCCGCTTTACGACCCATTTTGCGGTTCCGGCACGATATTGATTGAAGCAGCAATGATTGGCTGGAACATCGCACCTGGCCTTCGCAGAAGCTTTAACAGCGAAGGCTGGCCGCTTATTCCGAATGAGCTGTGGGATGAAGCGCGCGATGAAGCATTTGATTTGGTAAAAGATGATGTTCCACTTCAAATTGCAGGTTCTGATATTGATCCAGGAGCGATTGAAATCGCAGAAGCTGCTATTAAGAAAGCGGGTTTCGGCAAAGAAATCAAGCTTACTGTGCAACCCGTTGCCAAAGTGAAGCTTGAAGGCGATTACGGCGTTATTATTACGAACCCGCCATACGGCGAACGTCTCGGCGATGATGTACAAGCAGAGGCTGCGCTGCGTCAGTTCGGATTGACTGCGCTCCATTACCCAACTTGGTCGTATTTCTCGATTAGCCCATCAACGACAATCGAGCACTATTTCGGACGTCCTGCGGATAAGAAGCGGAAGCTGTTTAATGGTCGTATCGAGTGTAATTACTTGCAATTTTTTGGCCCGCTTCCCCCTCGCGGAAATCGATAGTAACGAAAGAGGAAGGATATTTTATTGATGTTATATAATAACCACTCGGCTTTACGCCGCTTGATGAGCAAGATTTTGATAGGGCTCGAGCGGCTGAAGGCTGTAGACTTGCTTTTATTTGTGGCTGTGATGATGGCGAAGGTTTATCTATTCAATGCCATTCTTGACGTACCAAAAATGAAAATGACCGATAAAGATGCCCTTATCGAGCTCGGAGCCATTTTATTGTTCAGCTTCTGGACTATATGGCTGCCTGCACGCGGACGGATCGTTGCACTTATCGTGTTGAACCTGATCGCATCCTTTGTTTTGTATGCCGATATTATTTATTATCGCTACTTTCAAGATCTGATCTCCGTTCCGGTATTGCTTCAGTTCAGTCAAGTGGACTCCCTAGGCGAGAGTATCGGCACACTTCTCCGAGCGACGGATTTTATTTTGTTCCTTGATTGGATTATCATCATTCCCTTTGCGATTTACGCATTATGGCGAGGGCGGAGTGATCTTCGTCAAGCGAATGAGCATCGTCGCAAGCCTGCTGGCATGCAAAAGGCAATCGTCCGCATCGTTCTAAGCGCTGTGATTTTTGGCATCGGAACATCGCTTGTTTTCACAAACGTAAATGAAGCGAAGCGTACGTGGGGACAAGGTATTTTGGTCGGCAATTGGTGGAATCTGTCCATCTACAACATGACGGGCGCGCTTGGTTTTCATGGCTATGATATGTATCGGTATGTCAAACAACACTGGCTGGATGCGGAGACGGTTACCGCTGAGCAGTATTCGGGTGCAAAAAACTGGATTCAAGAACGCGGCGACCAGCGGAAAACGCTTGAGCAGGATGCTCTATTTGGCGCATATAAAGGCAGCAATGTCATTATGCTTCAGCTCGAAGCTTTCCAAAACTTTATGGTTAACAAATCAATCGGCGGTCAAGAAATTACCCCGAATTTAAACGATTTAATCGAGCAGAGCGCCTATTTCAGTCAATTTTATCAACAAACCGCTCAAGGCAGAACCTCGGATGCCGATTTCATGGCAAACTGCTCCATGCAGCCCGTCACGAACGGCTCGGTTTTCATCCAATATGCACCAAACGAATTCGATTGTATGTCCAGCACCTTGAAAGCAAACGATTATGGGACATCCGTCTTCCACTCTTATGAGGGTGGTTTTTGGAACCGAAATACGATGTACAAAAACATGCAATATGATCAGTTTTACAGCTTAAAGCATTTTCAACTAGATGAAAAAATCGGCTGGGCTCTCGGAGACAAGTCTTTCTTCCGACAATCCTTTGACGTCATTGCCGATCAGAAGCAGCCCTTTTACTCCTTTCTGATCACACTCTCCAGCCATTATCCGTTCACGATGCCGGAAGAGGAGCAAAAGCTTAACCTTGGCGAGCTGGATGGTACATTAATGGGGGATTATTTGCAATCAATTCATTATGTAGACGCCGCGCTCGGTGAGCTGGTTGATCGAATGAAAGCAGAAGGGCTTTGGGATCATACGATTCTCGTCATGTACGGGGATCACGACAACTCAATTAATGACTGGTCGTTGTTTGAGTCTTTCCTTGGCAAACCGCTGAATGATTTAGAGCGTCAAATGATTGTGAAACAGGTACCTCTGCTCATACATTTGCCTAAGAACGAGCATGCAGGAACGTATACGAATGTAGGCGGTCAGCTGGATGTAACGCCTACGATTATGCATCTGCTCGGCATCTCGACGGCTGATCAATATTTAATTGGCATGCCTCTGCTTATGGAAAATCCTCTCCTTGGCAAGAAGGTTGTGCAAAGAAACGGAGCCTTCACTGATGGTACCCTCTACTTTATGCCTTCAGCAGATGGCATCGCTGAGAACGGAGCATGCTGGAACATCCAAGACAATGCATCCATACCAGTCAGCGGCTGCATAAGTGCCTTTGAAGACTCGCGCACCGAGCTGAACATGTCGGATCAAATCGTCATGAACAATCTCATCGCTGACTTCAAGGAGCAAACCGCTACAGAAGCTCGCAGCAGCAATGGGCTTGAGACAGCTGGTCGTTAACGTTGCAGCTTGGTAAGCTATGAAAAAGCAAAACAAAAGAACCTTCAAATCCACATTCAATAGTGGATCTGAAGGTTCTTTTTTATATTCGGTATACTAACATTCCTACACATTTAGCTGCTTTTTATGCTCAGACAGCCAATTTAGCACATCGTCAATCGTGTTCACTGGCACAATGTTGAGATCAAGCGCTCCGCTGCGAGCATCTCCTTCCAGCTCAGCCGGCACAAAAAACACATCCGCATCCGTCCGGCTGATGGCATAAGCCTTTTGCTTGATGCCGCCAATTAATCCAATCGAGCCATCTGCTTCAATTGTACCTGTACCCGCCACCTGATTGCCATACGTAACGCCGCCTGGTGTCAGCTGATCAATAATAGCCAGCGTCAGCATCGCCCCATGAGATGGACCTCCAATATGCGCCATAAAGCGTTTGTAATCGATGTTAAGCGGGATATCGAGAAGCAACTCTGTTTGCACCGAAATGCCGAACACTGCTCGGTATGGCGAATCAGCTGAGGCCTTCGTCTTAACCTCCGTTTGTGTCTGAACCCCTGCTCTCCTTAGCGTAATCTGTACGGACTCGCCAGGCTTTACCGCTTTCTCCATGTAGTCGGTCATCTCGCCAATCGATTTAACCGCTTGCCCATTCATCGCATCAATAATATCGCCAGCTTGCAGCTTCTGCTCGGCTGGACTATCCTTTACGATGGCAACAATTCGAATGCCATCTGGCTTAATTCCGCCTCCAACGCCTGCTTTCTGCATGGCAACAGCTGCTGCAACACGATTGGCATCCGTTTTCATATGAACGACTTGCGTGTACGCTTCTGTCAGCGGCGGTTCATTTTCTGGTATTTTCTCGAAGCTATACATCGGAAGCAGCTTGGCATACAGCCAATCAGCCGGTACGGCCGGCCTCTCGAATACGAGTATGCCGTTTACCGTTCCCCCGCTGTTTTCGCTCTTCTCTACATGCGCATAACGATTCATATTGAGCGTCATCCCTGGGTATGTGACGCGATAGCCGGTAGGGCAGAGCAACACCAATAGAAGCACTATCGTAATCATTAGAGTGACCACCCCGCGCTTTGGCAGCCACAGAGGACTTAGAAGCCTCCTGGGAGCGTTTGAACGATTCCCTCCTATGTTCAATGCCTTCTCCGCTCGCGACCGCTCTAACGCTTCAGTAAGAAGCATATCTACAAACACTAGCGGTGCAGCAGCGCCGATAATCAGCAGCATCTGGAACAGCATCTCTGGCGCAAGCAGCACATAACCTGCTCCGATTATGCCTAGTCCAGCGATTACAAGCCGTACAAGCTGTAAAATAAGTGTCCAGCCTTTTCTTTTCCGCTGCTGCCAAACCCCGAGCAAGGCACCAACCGCCCAGCTAATCGGTATTAGAGCTAATATATTGAACAACCAATCGATCATTTCTATCCACTGTATCCCGCCGGACGTCTTCAGCGGGGCCGGCAGCCAAATGAGCTCTGCTGCAGCCAAACAGACAAGCGCTAGGACTAGTCCAAATAGGTAATAACGTGCTGGCTTCAGCATTCTTTTCCCCCTAAGCTTTCTCAAACGAAGCATATGTATTTCTTTTAGGATAAACAAAGGACCCGGGCGATACACATCGCGGGGTCCTATTTCATTTGCAAATATTGCCGCTGTTCCGAATCAATGCCTCTGTCTCTCATTTCGCCTTTCTCCACGCTTTGGATACGTTCAAGCCACTGCGCTGGGGAATGGTTCATACGACGCGCACGATCGAGCAGCTGCGCATACTGGGCACAATTGTCATACCCGCTAAGCTTGCGGATAACCTGAATATATTCGACGACAAGCTCTCTCGCATCCGCTGCGGTATAGCCGTATTCGGCAGCTAAAGCCTCAGCAATTCCGCGTTCATATAAGCTTAACCTGACCTGTGTTTTCACTTTCATGATACATCCACCTGCTTCCCGTATAAATATGGTAGCCGACTAGTTTCAAATGAGATTCCCACCGTTCGGAGCAAAAAACGACCTGATTGCCGAGCCGCAGCGAATCGAGCTTCCTGCCTTTGCGCGACACTGTAATTTGCTCATAAAACCATTGCTCATCTTTCTTTAATTGTACTGCTTTATGTACGATTTTTCCAGTGTCATTGTCCGCCATAGGACCGATGATGATATCTGGATGTGCATCACAGGGATCAGTACCTTTGACTGCTGCCTTGCGGTGAGCAAGAATAAAGGACGCCCATGCCGGTGAATCGGATAAAAACAAGAGAGGCTCGACCTGTTCCGGTACCGAGGTCAGCTCTACGACAAGCACGCATGGACGACCGCCGTCCCATGACTCCTTTGCTGCCTTATGCGACCACTTGCGTGCTTGCTCAGCCGATATTGTCGTATAAAATCCTTCTCCAAAATCTTTCCCCGGCCGCCAATAGGGTGAATTCAACAGCTTCTGCCCAAATGATTGCACAGTATCGCTTGTGGTTCCATGATATAAAAGCTGAGGCGTCGTTATGTCCACGCTCGCACTCCTTTCGTTTGGCTCCTCGTATGAAAATACAAAGACCCTACGAAATCAAACTGTCGCAGGGTCTTGTCGTGTATGTCGTTCTATAATATTAATATTATTATTTATTTCTTGATATAAGGAATGATCTTCTCGATGACCTCATCCTCTGAAGGCGCCTTAATGTACCTTCCATTAACAAAAATAAATGCATAGCGGGCACAAGGCCCGCAGTACGACTTGCAGCCTACACGAACCTCTGTGTCCGGCGCCAGCTTCTGCAGCTTCGGCAAAATCGATTTGATCTTCGTATGCTTGCATTTGTCGCAAACCATTATATCGTTAGCCATTATTCATCGTCCTGTCTCAACCGAATACGGAAAAATGCTAGTGATCACCGTGGTTGCCCTTGGTTGGATTCGTAACGGCAAAACCTTCTTCAGGCACATAGAAATAATCGATGCGAACGCCGTCCAGAAAAGCATTGTCTTTCTCCAAAATAACATCGATCCCTTTGTCAGTGGATACAACAATATCCTTCTCAGTCGGCTCGTCGATTCCCATACCGTAATGAGCATGGTCGCCGTGCGAATGAGTGACATAAATACGCAGCTTTTTACCTTCGTTTTCAGGCTTGTCCAGCTCTACTTGCAGAACTTTAGCAGCATTTTTTGAAATTTTGCAGTTCATAAATTATCCAGCTCCTCTTATCGTTAGGCCTTTCGGCAATCGTTATTATTTTATATTATACTTGCTCTCCATTCTACGGGCAAACCATTCGGCAAGCACCATCGTAACCGCGATGTCGTCAATCGGCATGAACGGCATGACGTCCRGCAAAACCCAGTAAAGAAAAACAGGCACGGAAAAAATCAGCTTGTCCAGCAGTGAAACATCCTTTGATCGAAGCAGCTGAAAAATACGGACAAACGTACGCTGCCAATGGCGCAGCGACAGCAACTTACGCATGAAATCCCACCTTTGCTGACCTTTTCCGATTAGTATAGCATAAGCATGGCGTAATTAACTACTAGAGGCCAGCGGCCGCTAAAGGCGAAGCGCCTCTAGCAGCAGCGGCTGCAGCTCCACATAAATTTGATCAAAATTACTCATCGGCAGCGGATTTTCGCCATAGCCCGCTTCCACTGTAAAGCCAGGTCTGCGGAACTGATGAATGAACCAGTCCTTATATCCCGCATCGCTGCCTGTCAGCTTTACCGCTTCATATCCACTTGCCTGAGCGAGCCGTTTGGCAAGCTGCTCTGCATTGGCCGGCTCATAATCACGATAATTCCAATAGATTTCCCGCCCCTGCGTATGAAGCGCAAGAACCGCATCGAAACCGATTCTACTCGTAAATTGAGCCATGGCATTCGCCTCCGGCTCACTTAGCGGATACGGTCCTGGATAGTCGCGTGGTCCAGGCCCCTCTACCCCTCTGCGCTTGCACTCCTCTTCCCAAAACGCAGGGAATTGATCATTTAAGTCAACACCTCTAATGTTGGCCTTCCAGTTGCTGAACTGATCGGAGCCGCCATTCCACTCCATTAGCTGTTGATAATAAGGATGCCTCGGCAATGCTCCGTATTGTGCAAGCTCCACACCATCTGGGTTTACCATCGGGACAGCCCATAAAGTCACGTCTTTGCACAAATCCGCCACTTGCTGTCCACCCATTCGCTCCCCGCTGCAATAAGCTGCCGACAAATCAGCAACGAAGCGCATCAGCAGTGCAGAGGTAATCCATTCATTTGCGTGAAAAGAGCCGTTCATATGAATTTGACGCGGGCCGTTGCCGCAGCGGAGCGCCAATAACGGCTTGCCCATTACGCTCTCCCCAATAATATGTGCCGATAAAAACGAGTATCTGCCTGATAGCTGCCGAACACCCTCCACTAAATCAAGATAGCCATACGTTTGTAAGGAGTATATAACCATCGCCCCCAGCTGCATAAATTTGCTCCTATCATGCTATGCATGGTCTTACTTGTCCTATGTAGCAATCAACAAAAAGAAGCCTTGCTTTGTTTAAGCCCGGCTTCAGTTTCTTATTATTTAAATGATATTGGGTATTTGCCAAACTACAGGCGTCAGTTCAATCTGCTTCCCAAGCCACTGCTGAGTAATGGATTGAAACATCCGCGGATCTCCGCTGCAAAAAAATTGATGTACCGTTTCCCTCTGCTCGCTCGCAAGCTGGTCATTGTTTTCCAAAATATTTCTGATCTCGCGTGTCGTCTCGTCCGCTGAGCTGATGAGATTCACGCTCTGACCCATCACCTCGGATATGGTTTCCGCTAGAAAAGGATAATGCGTGCAGCCAAGTATTAACGTATCCATTGGAAAAAGCCGCAAATGCCCAATGGAGCTCTGCACCGTTTCGTACGTTTCAAAGGAGCGAAAATTCCCCTTTTCCACTAGCGGCACAAATCTCGGGCAAGCTTCGCTTATCACTTGCACCTTCGGCGACAACGTCTTTAAAGCTTGCTCATAAGCACCGCTTTTGATCGTTCCCTCTGTGCCGATGACACCAACATAACCCGTAGCTGTAAGGCCGATAGCTGCTCTTGCACCAGGATCAATGACACCAACAACCGGAATCGCGACTCTTGAGCGAATGTCTTCAAGTCCGGCCGCTGTTGCTGTGTTACATGCTATAACAATCATTTTCGGATTAAACTGAATTAAGTAATCGACGATTTCCCTCGTAAAACGAACAATCTCTTCTGAAGAACGCGGTCCATATGGCGTTCGAGCCGTGTCTCCAAAGTAAAGGATTTTTTCTCGCGGCAGTTGGCGCATAACTTCCTTGGCAACGGTGAGGCCGCCAACGCCTGAGTCCAGTATTGCAATCGGTTGCTGCACAAACACACCGCTTTCCTAAACATAATGTGATGAATAGAGACAAAATAGCATATGAATACAGGCACAAAAACGTACCAGTATCTTATCGACATTTCGGACAAGCGGTCTGAAATTTAAAATTGAAAGCTCAATGTAAATGACAAAGGACCGTCAATGACTACGTTACGTAGCATTGACAGTCCTTTTTTGGTTAATCCAGCAATAATGCAGAGGAATAAATGGGGTTCAGCCTTTAGCATTCGGTTTAGATCATCTCGGATCGGGTACATACGTGTAGAAACAATGTGGAGCATTGCATTTGGATTGAAAACAAAAAGGAGGGCGTTCAGATGACAAAAGTGAAATATCCGATCGGCCGTTTACAAGAAAAGGTCGCTCTCATTACCGGGGCAGGCTCTGGTATTGGTAAGGCAGCAGCTTTAAAATTCGCGAAGGAAGGCGCCAATTTGGTTCTGCTTGATGTTAAAGAATCCGCCATGGAGCAAGTATGCCGCCGTGTTCGAGAATACAATGTCGACTGCCTGCCTATTGAAACTGATATTTCCAATGAAGCTCAGCTTGCAGACGCCTATCGACAAACACGCGAGCATTATGGACACCTAGACATTGTATTTGCCAATGCAGGTATTAACGGTGTATTAACACCGATTGAACTGATGGATATCGAAGACTGGAATACGACGCTTCAAGTTAATCTCACCGGTACATTTCTAACTGTAAAACACGCTATCCCTTTGTTAAAGGATAAAGGCGGAAGCATTATTATCACCAGCTCCATAAATGGTAATCGGGTGTTCTCGAATATCGGTTTCAGCGCCTACAGCAGCACGAAGGCTGGACAGGTCGCTTTTGCCAAGATGGCTGCTTTGGAGCTTGCCCAGTACAAAATTCGCGTGAATGCCATCTGCCCCGGAGCTATTGAGACGAATATCGAGCAAAATACAGAGCGTACGCCAGAGCTCGAGAGTGTGTCGATACCCGTTGAATATCCAGAAGGCAGCCAGCCGCTCGAAGATGGGCCCGGCAGCGCGGCTCAAGTGGCCAAGCTTGCATTATTCCTCGCATCTGATGATTCGGACCATGTCTCAGGTACCACTGTTTACATAGACGGAGCAGAATCCTTGCTGCGCGGATAGCTATTAATAAGGATAAATAGAAGACCATATGATAAGGGGCGAACGCCATTGTTTAAAGAATGTTTGCATCATTCATCGGATCTGAAATGGGCATATGCATACGATCGTGATACTTTCCATCTTAGACTCCGCACCAAAAGAAATGACATTGAAGAGGCTGTTGCGGTAACAGGAGATAAATACGACTGGGATCAGCATCATCATGATGTTCCGATGGAAAAAATAGCTGCCGACTCCCTCTTTGATTATTGGGAAGCTGCCATCAAGCCGGAGTTTCGGCGTTTTTCGTACGGCTTTCGTGTACGCAGCGGCGAAGAAACGTTATGGCTCATCGAGAATGGCATCTTTGAGGAGCAGCCCGCCCCAGCTGGCGGATATTTTGAAATTCCTTTTATTCATACGGTCGATTTGTTTGATGCGCCTGAATGGGCAAAGGAAGCTGTTTTCTATCAAATTATGCCCGACCGCTTCGCAAATGGCGATTCGGCCAACGACCCCGAAAACGTACAGCCCTGGGGTGAAGCGCCGAGCGGCGAAAGCCACTTTGGCGGCGACCTGCAAGGCATAATGGATAATCTCAAGCATCTGACGGACCTCGGAGTAACGGCGATTTATTTGACGCCTTTATTTACAGCACCGTCAAATCACAAATATGATACGGTCGATTATATGCAAATCGATCCGCAGTTCGGAGATGCCGAGCAGCTTAAGAAGCTGGTCAGCGCTTGTCATGATCTAAATATCCGAGTTGTCTTGGATGCTGTTTTTAATCATACGAGCGAGCAGTTTCCACCTTTCCAAGACGTGCTGGCAAATGGAGAAAATTCGAAGTACAAGGATTGGTTTCATTTGAATGGCTTCCCTGTAGAGGTCAAAGACGGTACAGCAAATTATGCTACGTTTGGATTTTATGGCAATATGCCGAAGCTGAATACCGCAAATCCGGAAGTAAAACAATTTTTGCTTGATGTTGCTGTGCACTGGATTAAGGAAGCAGATATCGACGGATGGCGGCTCGATGTTGCCAACGAAATTGATCATGCTTTCTGGCGGGATTTCCGTCATGCCGTTAAGGCTGAAAAGCCGGATGCTTTTATTATCGGCGAGGTATGGAGCAATGCGCTTAACTGGCTGCACGGTGATCAGTTTGACTCTTCGATGAATTACCCATTTGCGCAGCACATCTTGGATTTTTTTGCTTCCTCCGAAGGAAAAGCATCTGATTTCGCCGATCAAATCAACCGTTTACTTATGCGATATCCTCAGCAAACCAATGAGGCGATGTTCAACCTTCTATCCAGTCATGACACACCTCGTGCGTCAACTCGTTTAAATGGAGATAAGCAGCGTTTAAAGCAAGCCGTTGTATTCATGATGACTTCTATGGGTATCCCTTGCATCTATTATGGCGACGAGATTGGAATGAATGGCGGCGATGATCCGGACTGCCGCAAATGTATGGAATGGGATGCGGACAAACAGGACCGCGAGCTGTTTGATTTCTACCAGCTCCTCATTGCCCTGCGCAAGCAGCATACCGTTCTTCGTGATGGACGATTCCGCTTCTTATTTGCAGATAACGAACGCGGCGCCTTCATTTATGAACGCTTAAACGCCAAGCAACATTTCACCATCTGGATTAACAATACCGAAGAAACCGTTAAGCTTACGCATCCAATGGAGGCGGACGATTGGAAAGATGCGCTCTCGAATGAAGAAGTAACCACATTCGAAGAGCAGCTTCAGCTTGAGCTCGGCCCGCATGACTTCCGAATTTTGTATAGAAATATCTAATCATTTGAGGGCTTTTGCACCGTCTTGCTGGCGGAGCAAGAGCCCTTTTCACTTATCTATTTCCCCCTTTTTTTCTCCGTATCGGTTTCAAAGTCACGATGAAAGGTTAATGACTCCATATAAGAAACAGAGCCAACACTACTACACTTACTGGTCAGGGGGAAATTGAATTGAAGAACCATACTGAATGTATTGCTATGTTGTTAGCCGGTGGAGAAGGGCGGCGCCTAGCCCCGCTCACAAGTCAGTTTGCCAAACCTGTCGTACCTTTTGGCGATCGCTTCCGAATGATTGATTTTCCACTTAACAATTGTGCAAACTCAAATATTACTACGATTGGCGTGCTTACGCAGTACTGCGCCGAAAGCGTTCATAAATATGTAGATCAATCCACGAACGGCTATCAAACGGATCAAGCGAATAGCGGAGTATCCTTCCTCCCTTCTTCAAGCAAATGTTTAGAGGGCTATGCAGGAACGGCCGATGCTATTTATCAGAACATCGACTTTATCGATGAGAAAGCTCCAGAGCATGTACTTATCCTCTCGGGCGACCACATTTACGAAATGGACTACAAGCCTATGCTTGAATTTCACAAAAATCGCGGCGCAGCCGTTACGATCGCCGTTAAACAAGTTCCTTGGCGCGAGGCAAGCCGCTTCGGCATTTTAGAAACTGATGAACAATTTCGGGTCAATTCCTTTCATGAGAAACCTTCGGATCCTCGCAGCAACTTAGCTTCCATGGGCATTTATTTATTCCGCTGGGCAGACTTGAAAAAAATACTCATTGAAGATGCTGCTTCGGAAGCGTCAACTCATGATTTTGGCAAAGATATTATTCCTGCTCTTCTTTCCTCCAAAACCAATATGATCGCTTATCCTTATAAAGGCTACTGGCGGGATGTCGGCACAATCAACAGCCTATGGGAAGCCAACATGGACCTGCTGGATGGCGAGCTAAAGCTTGGTGTAGCCAAGTGGCCAGCTCAGTCCGGAACAAACCAGTCTAGCGAAAAGCCTTACTTAAGCCCCGAAGCATCAATTACCGACTCCATCCTCCACCCCGCTTGCGCTGTGGAAGCAGAAGTAACACGCTCCATCATTTGCTCAGGCGTTACGATTGGCGTAAACAGCGAAATTTATGAGAGCATCATCATGCCGGGAGCCAGAATTGGAAGAAATGTTACGCTCCATCGCGCCATTATCGGTGAAGGTGCTATCATTCATGACGGCGCGTTCATCGGTCGATTAGATGATGAAATTTCTGTAGTAGGGCCAGGTGAAGCCATTACCGCAACTTCACCATCGATGAACGACTACAATATGGAGCCGCTCGCAAGCTTGCTTCGTCCCGTATCCAATTACGTTCACAACCATATTGTTGGCTAACCCCTATCCATACACGTGAATAAAAAAACAAACGGCAGGAGACTTCGCTCCCTGCCGTTTGCCTTTTTGTATTATACGAGTGAACCATTTTACCCATTGTCTAATTTACGTATGTTGCATCTATCGTTAAGTCTCTATTGTTCCTTTGCTGTAGCAGCTTCTGTTTCTCCGGCTTCTACTGCTTCAATTGCACTTGCTGCTTGCTCATTGCCCTCTTCTGTAAAAGCAATATCGCCACTAACCGCTTCTGTTTCCTCTGTACCCTTGTTGCGGCCTCTTACCGTGCTTACAACGCTGCTTGCCGCTTGTTTCGTACGATCGGCAATTTGAATCGCTTGGCCGCTGATCTGTTTAGCAATACGGCCCGTCGTATCGCCTACTTGACCTGCAACTCTAACCGTCGTTTCTCCAACCTTCTGCGCGCCTGTTGAAATATCCTGACGCAATTCCTTGCCCGGCTTCGGTGCTAGCAACAATGCAGCAATCGAGCCTACAACACCTCCAGCTAATGCGCCGAGAAAAAATCCTTTTGTTTGTTTACGTGTTGTCATTGTTTTTGCTCCTTTCGTGTTTAGCGTGCTCTTCGACCTTAGCACCTTGACTTAAGATTCCGATTCGAATACAGGTCCATGCTCATCTTCGGCAGTCGTTGCTGCCTTTCGGCTAGTTTGCCACAGCTGCCATGCCGCCATCCCTAGCTCTGCCCATTCAAGCGCCTCACCGACTTGACGCTTCGTCTCGTGCCGCTTCGCATGCTGCTCAGCCGACTCCGATAATATAGACGTTACCCGCTCAACCGTCGATGTCGTGTGGGCAATTGCTCCGCCGACCTGCCCTGCCGCTTCAAATAGCTTGCTCATGGCTTGCAGCTGACGGTGTACCGCGCGAATCGCTTCCTCGGTCGGCTGCACAAGCCCGCCAATCTCAGCGGATAACTTACTGAGGTCCTGCCTCATAACCTCCGCTTCAGCCTGCACTTGCTTCACTCTGCTTAGCGCCGACCGCAAGGCAATGAGTATACCGCCAACTAGAATGACAAATGCTCCAGCAACTACCGCTGCGCTCCACATCATGACCATGCCTGCATCCCTCCTCCTCTATCAATTGCAGGATCATACGTATATGCTCCTAGACGAATGCCCACTTGCGTAATGACAGTATAAGCAGCATGGGCTTGTCATGACACAACCGAAATAAAAATGATAAAGCATCACTGCTTTCTCCACATTGGCAACAAAAAAAGGCTGCCTCAGCAAATCTTCTCCGATTTGCAAAGACAACCTCTATTTATTTCATCAACCGATATGGTAGCTGCACTTGCCGCCGCCCTTCGCCAAACATTCCGTTCGTTCAACAGGCACGTCAAGCAGCGATTTAAACAAGGAGAGCTCACATTTGCAAGCTTGCAAATATTTGCCGGCTACTTGAGCAATCGGACAATTATACTCATACAACATATAGCTGCCATCGCTTTGTGGTTCCACTTCAGCCATATACCCTCCAGCGTTCTGAATCGCTGCGAGCTCACTCACCTTTTGCTCCAAGCTCTTGCCCGCCATCCGCGGCTCATAACGCTCGAGCAGCTTGTTCTTGCGTCCATCAAACATCCGGTCAATAAGCGCTGCGGTATCCGGGTCATCAGCGAGCTCGCCCAGCAAGTCGAGTGCGAGCATATGATAATTTTTTGGGAAAAGCTCATCCGCCTCAGCTGTCAGCTCATACGCATGGAGCGGTCTGCCCATGGCTTGCCGCACCGATACGATATTCACGCTGCCTTCGCTCTCTAGTGCATACATATGCCGCCTGATTGCCATTTCTGTTAGTCCGAGCTCGCTTGACAAGGAACCAGCATTCAATCTGCCACCTGTTTTCAGCAGCATCAATATGCGCTCTCGCGTGGAATGATCGCCGCGCGAAGCTGCCGTTATATCTGATGCACTTGCCGTTTTCATCCGCTTCAACCCTTCACCACCTTTGCAGGCTTGATAGCGTCATTGTAACGTATTTTTAGTTTTTCGTAAATCAAGCGTAAAACAATCATAAAGTCATAATCTATGCTTGCTCTGCAATCGTAATGGTTTACATGCAAATAGCAAAAACGCCTACAGCTCGCGTTCTAAATAATCATCAATCGATTGCTTAAAGGCAGGCAGCAGAGTAGTAAGCGTCTTCGTAAGCGGATGAAGCTCAGTTCTCGGCCAAACATAATAGTCCTGCACTAACGGCTTCCGAAGCTTCACCAGCTCCGTCAGCGTCGCCTGCATTTCAAGCGGAAACGCGCCTGCCTCGCCAGTAATATCGATGATGTCCTCATAGCTGCTCGCATCCCGCAAAATAAACCCGTCGATCAAGAAGCTGCCAACATCTGTTACGGTTTCAATAGCCAGATGCAGCGCTCTTTCCTGCGCCAGCCCCTCCAGCACCGTTCCCTGCCAATTAGCGGCAAGCGAGTCCAGCGCCGAAGCAATTTCAGTAATCGAATTCAACCTTACCGCTATTTGTTCACGATTCACATAATACATCAATCAGTCGCCCGCTTTCAGCCTTGCTTCTTTTTTTTCCCTTTGCGTTTCAGCCACGCCACCATAATAATGCTGCTAAATATGATAACAAGCAAATAAGTAAATATTTCGTATACATCCCTCATGTCGCTCATAACTGCTCAACCTGCCTCTCAGCTTTCAAAATCAACGCTGACGGAAGCTTCACGAACTTGCATCATGTGTTCAATAACTTTTTTATGTACAGGATGCACTTGATACACTTCTAGCGCTTCCAAAGATTCGAACTTCGTAATAAGAGCGATATCGTAAGAACGCTCCGAATGCACAACGTCCACGCCAACCTCAATCGACTTTAATACATCGATTTGCCCTTCCATATCCCTAAGCACTTGTGCGGTACGCGCTACGCTCTCTGCGCTGCCATCTTTTAATTTAAAAAATACGATATGAGTAAGCATTATTTAGTTCCTCCTCTAATATTGACGCATAACTTTTGTCTATTTGTCACATAATAACCTATGCAGTCGCATTACGGCAATCTTTAACACGAAGGGGCTCGGTGTACGTTATGCGCTATCCGGTTACAATTGTTGCAACAATTATTGGACTAGCTATCTGCTTGTTCAACTCCACGGGTTACGACCCGCACAATCTTGTTTTCTTCATGTTTAGCATTCCCGCATGGGTCGTTGATTTATTTGTTGACGTGCACGAGGTTAACGTCTTGCTCATGTATGTGCTTACTGTTGCTACATGGGCGCTGCTTGGCTTTCTCGCCGACGTTCTAATCGTACGCAGTCGTGATAAAGAGCATCATCCTCGTTCAGCACGATAGCTTTATTTTAGGCAAAAAGGAGCCTTTCGGCTCCTTTCTCATTTCTACAGCACATGAATCAATTACGCACTAGGCTGCTTCAACCACTAAAGTCGATTCCATCGTTGTGTGTCCTTGACCGCATGGAATGGAACAATAGATTCTGTAAGTACCTGGCTCTTTAAATTCCAAATCTGTTTCCGGGTGATCGTTATCCAAAGCTACTTGAAGCTCGTCAATATGCATCCCGTGGATACCGCTTTTGTTGGAAAGTTTTAGTCTAACTTTGTCTCCAACTTTAACTTTGTACTCTTTTTGATCAAATACAAAATCGTTGGACGCTACAACCTTCAATAAAGTCATGCCCTCTGGCAACGAGGCAGACTCATCAACCGGCTTAGCTGGCAGTGCGAATGTGAGCAAATATAAGCCCAGCAAAGACGCCGCTGCGAATACAGTAAACATAATCCACTTATGCATTGCTATGTGCTCCCCTTTGCGATCATAATGTCTACCTCTTATATTACATAAGATCGTCCGAAGTTCTCAACCTTAAACTACGGAAAGCTGAAAAGTTTTTTTGTTATTTTGACAAAACCATGAACAATTACAAAATTAGCTGGACAAATACTGTTTTAACACCCGTTCAGACTCCGCTTTTACAAAGCCCCACAGCATAAAAAAACGATGATGGTACCCTCTGCACACATATTCGGCATGCAAACCATCGGCTTCGCGCTTCTCCTCATACACCTTTATTCCTGTTTCGCGGAATTTCCTTCTAATTCCAGCGAGGTCAAGCAGCACCCGATCCTGCATGCCGCGCATCATCGATTCATAAAACCGCGGCAGTTTAATGGCTGAAGTGCCGATCACACGTATATCATGATCCAAAATACGCATAACAATGCCAAGCAAAACGTACTGCTTCACCAGCACAAGCTCTTCCTCGGTCTGTATCGGTGGATTAGCTGCCATTCTGACTTTTCCGCGGGCTTCTTCCTCTTTAGCGGCCATTGCCACCCCTCCAAATAAGAACGTTTGTTCTTATTATAGCGAGGAGCGAGGATTTGATGCAAGTTAATTTACTATTACCCAAAAGTTAACTTTTAATCCTGCTTGGCACGACTGTTTGTGAGTCATTGATTCGTATCCGTTGCATGACATAGGCATAAATCAATTTTTACCAAACCCAATGTAATGCAACATGCTTTCATTATGTACGTCTTCATATTACCATAGTAAAATCACGAAATTCAAAGTCAACTAACCTGCTTCTCCCAAACCAAACAACCCCTATAAATACAAAAGGAACCATCGCTGTAATTCGCGTGATTCCTTCGGTGTTTCTTATTCAGCTTCGCCTGCTTCTCCTGCAAAGTAGGTGTACGTTTGATCGTTGGATTGACGCCCAGCCAGCTGCCCCGCAGTGCATCCGGCGTCATGCGCCCTTGCTGCGCCAGCTTCTGCCTTGCTTTTCTCGCCTTGCTAATAGACATTAGTAATGCCTCCCAAAAAAAGTATTATAAAGCAGCACCGCCGAGCAAGTATACATTTAGCTTCCTGCGGCTCGCTTCCTCCTATTATACGATGAAAACGTCCTTTGCGAAAGACGCTAACGTGCGTGCAATAATTCAAACTCCTTGCGCAGCATCGTAAATACAAGCAGCTCAATAAAATTCCCATCCTCAAACTCAAATTCCCTTGGCTGACTATCCTGTTTGAAACCGAGCTTACAGAGCAAGTTGATCGATGCAGTGTTTGACGGATCTACCTTTGCCTCGATGCAATGGAGCTTCATGCTGTTGAAGCCAAAAGCGATAATGGGCGCCGCTACCTCACTCATAATCCCTTTCCGCCAGTAGTTTGGAGATAGATCATAACCTAAATCCGTACGCGCATGCTCCTTCAAGTAATGTAAAAACCCACAGGTGCCGATTACTTTACCCGAGCTCTTCTCTTCAATTATCCATCTGATGCCTATTTGTAGAGCATAAATCTCCAAATGCCAATTCATTTCCTGCCATGCCTCGTCTTCTGCCGAGAAAGGCAGCAGCGGTGTATATTTGACAACATCATCATTGGAATAGAGCTCAAACAATTCATGCACATCCCGCTGCTCTGTTTTTCGCAAAATAAAACGATCCGTCTCTATTCGCGGAAACGTCTGAAATGAGAATGACGCACCCATCTATTCAACCCCTTTTCCCATCATACAAACACGTAAAATACATAATCTTTCCCTTGCATCATAAGCTTGAAAAATGAGCCTTGCATGTGAACTTGCCATATAATCACGTTTGCGGGAGGAAAATAATGCATGTTAAATCCAAATGAACACAGCCGCGAAGAAGCACGCTTCTTCACATCGACTGATCCGAGGATAGATACGCTTATCTATCCTTTGCCTGAAACCTGGTGGAGCCGTCCCTATGAGTATGAATGGTGCCGAACGCTCATTTCACCAAATGATATCGTACTGGATGCAGCCTGCGGCATTTCGCACCCATTAAAATTTTATTTGGGTGGCGTTTGCAAGGAGGTGCATGCTTGCGATTTCGATGCGCGCATTAGCTCGTGGGAGGCTATTTCTCAGGAAGTTATTCAGGACGTAGGACAGCCAGCTCTCCAGTTAATAACCAACCACCAGGGTTGGTCCAAGGTTCAATATGCTCAGGCAAGTATAACTGACCTTCCTTATGAGGATAATTATTTTGACATCATCTTCTGTATTTCTGTGCTTGAGCATCTAAGACATGTAGATCAGGACCTCAGCTTAAAAGAATTCGCAAGAACAGTGAAACCAGGAGGCCAGATCGCGCTAACCTTCGATTATCCGACCGTTGACTTGCAGCAGCTCAAACGCGCCGCCGAATCCGCAGGACTCACATATGGCGGCGAATTTGAGGCGACGCCCAGATCTACTGCAATTAGTTCAAATATGTGGGGAACGTTATATTGCTTTAGAGTACTGTTAAACAAACCAGTATGATTTTCTATTTAGGATGAATGGCGTATGGAGCAGAGCAGCCTTAACCGAACAACTAATCCTCTCGTCCGCTTAATGGCTTATTGTCGTAAACCGTTGTTCGGTTTCTGCCTGTTTCCTTCGAGCGATAAAGCGCTTGATCCGCCATTTCAATTATTTCCTTCGCATCCTTCGCCTTCCCACTCGACATTGAAATGCCGATTGAAACGTAGATTGGACTGCCAGTCGGACTCGCGCCAGCAGCGATTCCTTCTCTAAGCCGCTCCGCAATATTGGTTGCCGTAGGAATGCTTCCTAGCTTAACCAGTATGCCAAACTCTTCACCGCCGTAGCGGAAGCTAAGATCGTGACTTCTGGAAAATGCTTTTATTTGCGCAGCTGTATAGATTAATACTTCATCTCCTATAAGATGCCCGTGCTGATCGTTAATTTTTTTGAAATGGTCAACATCCAGCAGTATAAGCGCAAACGGTATATCCTCGGCAATCCACTCCTGAATGGTCAAATCAAATGTTTTCCTATTCGCAAGTCCCGTAAGCCCATCCAATCGAATTTCCTTGTTCAGTAAATTAAAATGGTTATTTATACTTTGATTAAGCTGTCTCACTTCATAGATGTAAGAATTTGTTTTGGGCATTTTGGAACGTATCGCCTTTGTTGATAAAATCGCTTCCTCTGAGAAAGCAGCTAGTTCAAATAGAGGCTTCGATATTAAATGGGAAACATACCACGCAAGCAGCAGGATTACGATAAATAACGGGAGAAATTGCAGCAGTATACTCCATATCAATTCATTTAACGGCTTATCAATAATTGAAGCAGGCGTTTGTGCTACGATGGCCCAACCGGTTATCGACTCGTTCGCATAACCCGCAAAATAACGATTCTGCTTTGAATTAACGATCTCCTGCGATCCGCTATGGCCAGCTAACGCCTTATTAATAACCTCATTTGAAGCAATTATTTCATTAATTCGCTGATGGTCCGGATGGAAAATAAGGCGGCCTTGCTTATCTGCTACGTAGACGTAAGATCCGTTTCCGTAAAAATGTTCGTTGAGCAATTTGCTAAGCGCGTTGCTCTCGCTCAAATAAATGGTTCCAGCTACAAAACCTTCATATTCGCCTTGTTCATTAAATATGGGTGAAGAAATTAGCATAAGAAGCTGGTTCGTTGTTGTCCCCACATAAGGCTCTGAAATAAGCGGGCGTTTCTGTTCAACCGCTTGCTTCGATGCGTAAGAGTTCAGCACTGCCCCTGCCTTGACTCCTCCGTTTGACAAACTAGATAACATCACTTTACGATTGGAATCCACAATGATAATCGCATTAAAATATTGCTCATTCGCATCGTACCAGCTATCCAATTCCTTTTGCGATATATTTTGTATGCCTGCTCTTGCCGCTATGGCATCAACATTGTTGCTAATAATATCCAATAATTCTTTCGTATTAGAGGACAGCTTTTGCGCATATTGATAATTGCTTTCCAAATAACCCGACGTTAGTGAAGTCTTATTTGTCGTCCATGCAAAATAACCGCCGATGATGGCGGTTAAGATAACAGAGCCGATTACGAACAGCCCCAAGACGAATCGAAGTTTTAAGCCTTTGCGTGTACCCACAGTTGTTCCTTCTCTCGTTGCCAAAGTACAGCCTTATTTTAGCGTATATGGGCGAGAAAAGAAATAGTCCTTACTTTCGTCTATACAGAAGCCGGTTGAATAACGGCCGTTAACAGGCCTGGAAACCGAGCATCCAAATCCTCTGTGCGCAGCGTCAAAAAATGCTGGGTGCCTTGCTTTCTAACATTCACTACACCCGCTTCACGCAATGTACGGAAATGATGCGTCATTGTAGACTTTACGACAGGAAGATCAAAGTGGCCGCAGGACTGCTCGCCATGCTTAACAATAGCGACAACAATGCTAAGCCGAATAGGATCACTTAATGCATATAAAACAGAAGTAAGCTCAATATCCTCACGATTGGGATGGAATAATATTTTCAAAGGCATTCGCACCTCTCTCATTAAGTACTTATTGCATTATACCATAGCTCATGCTATATTTTCATTGTACGATAATATTCGTACAATGAAAATAGATAAAGAGACAACTTTGGAGGTTCTATATGAGAAACAGTGCCGCTGTTACTGTCCCACCCGTATTCACCGAGGAGCGGCCCGCCTTTAGAGACGGTCTCGTTATCCCGCTGCTAGGTTTAACCGTAATTATTGTGATCATGAATACGATGATGTTTAATCTGGCCTTGCCCCAAGTAACGGCTCAGTTTATGCTATCCCCATCGGCAGCTTCATGGATCATAACGGGTTATTCCATTATATTTGCCATTTCATCGATTACCTTCAGCAGACTCTCTGACTTTGTTCCGATTCGTCTGCTGCTCACGATTGGCTTAATCGCCATGGGCGGCGCATCTGTGCTTGGTTATTTTAGTCATCATTATGTACTGCTGCTTGTCGCGCGCCTGATTCAAGCTTGCGGAGCGGGCTCCGTCCTTAGTTTAACCATCGTTCTCATTACACGATTCATTCCACTTGCTCGCCGGGGCAAATCCATGGCACTTATTACTTCGGCTGCGTCACTCGGCCTTGGTCTAGGCCCCGTCATCGGCGGTGCTATAACACAATATTTAGGCTGGAACGATCTGTTTATCGTTACCGGAATCTCACTTTTACTCATTCCTGTGTTTTATCGACTGCTGCCGGTTGAACCATCGAACAAGGGGTCCTTCGATATTCTAGGTGCAGCACTTGTCGGAATTGGCTCCACCGGTGTTCTGCTCTATATTACGAACCATTTCTTGATTGCTCTTATTGGCGGAATACTTGCACTAATCTTATTCTGGATACGGATTAATCGTGCAGTAAATCCTTTTGTTCAGCCTACTCTGTTCCGCAATAAAAGGTATATTCGTCTGATTACACTTGGTGTCGTATCTTACATTAACAATTTTTCTACACTTTTTCTGCTGCCTCAGGTGCTGATTCACCTGTTCAAGCTGACACCAGGTCAAGCAGGTCTCATTATTTTTCCGGGAGCCATTGTAGCTATGCTTTCCTCCAATCGCATTGGAAAAATCATTGATCAACACGGCAACAGCTTGCTGCTTCGACTAACTCCTTGCTTTCTCTTGCTCGCTGCTGTTTCCTTCGCCTTGTTCGCGGATCAATCCATCTACGTTGTCATGGCAATTTATATCGTGATGAGCGTTAGTTTCTCCGCGTTAAACTCGGGCGTTTCGAACGAGCTGTCAAGAATTTTACCAAGTGAGCATGTAGGTGCTGGAATGGGCTTATTCCAGCTGTCGCAATTCATTAGCGGTGCTTTCAGCGTAGCGATTAGCGGTATCGTTCTCGCGGCACAAAGCAGTGTTCCGCTTGGCCGCGCATTTTCAAATATATTTTGGGGAATGGGCGTCATTGCCGCCTTCGCCATTGCAGCATCGTGGCTGTACTATTTCTCTTCAAAGCAGCAGCTCGATGAGTCAAATCGACGTTAAGCTAAACGATATGCTTTAACGCCTCTTTCTTGCTAAGCGGCGAGAGCGGCGTTTCTTCTACAAACCGATGCACACAGGCTGCATCGGTTTTTGCAAATTCTCTAAGCGCCCAGCCGATCGCTTTGCGAATGAAAAACTCGCTTTCGTCCTTCGTGCGGCGTATGTAGTCAAATAACCGATCTCTATCCGTATCATGCTTGTACCTAAGCTGAAACAACAAAGCAGTTCTCCGGAGCCACATCTGATCTGAATCGATCCAGCGCTCCGTATACTCCGCTGTTAATTCCGGATATTTCGAGAGCTGACTGCCGACTAAATGTGCTGCCAGAAAATCAACGGTATCCCACCAAGAATGGGTCGTTACCCACCGCTCCAGCCTGTCGATATGTGAAGGCTCGGCCTCTTTGCTGTATCTTTCCATCAATCCCATCGCCACATAATGGAACTCTCGCTCGTTCAGCTGCCATAGCTGCTCTGCAGTTTGCAGCAGCTCCTCGCCCTTTGGCTTTTCATTATGCTTCCAAAACTCGCGCAGCAGCTGCGTTCGCTCTGGAGTCTTTAGGCCAAGAAAAATAAATTGGCCGCGCATGTAAGCCTCCATAGGCTGAGCCGTCTCCGGATTGGCGTGCTCCACGAACTTTGCTTCCAAAGCATGCGCAATTGCAGTCATCAAATACCAGCTCCTTTTCTTGAACGATAACACAAAGCAGCCCTAACCATCAATGATGGTCAGGGCTGCTTCATCGTAACTATTTTGCCAAATAATCTTATTAAGCTGCTTCGTTATGCAAATATCTAAAGAATGGCTTATCTACCCAAAATTGAGTAGGCGTAATGTTGACATTAGGATCAATGGCTTTAAATCCTGCAACGACCTTCGCAGAATCCTCATTAAGCGAGAACGGGTTTACTGTATAAGGGCTGTCTGGATCTGTAATAAAATTGTTCGTAATAATTTCATAATCCTTCAGTGCAGTTTGTGAGTAGTAAAGCGGCTGCCACCATGATGCAACGATAAGTCCCGCTTGATCCTCTTCATCTTTCTTCGCATAAGCTAGAACAACATCTTGGAAAGCTGCTTTATCTGCCGCAGTTGCAAATTCAAATTCAAGGTCATACTCTTTGGAATACGAAATATAGTTGCCATTTGCAATTTTAACTACGTTTGGACCAGGGTTGCCCCATTCTGCTAGAAAAATAAATGCGGATGTTTTTGGCTCAAATTGCACTTTCGCATTTAGGCCTTCACTGCGAAGCAAACCAATAAGCTGAATCGCGTGATTAAAATCGGAATGACCGTAAATCAGAGACAAAGAATCGATGAAGTTAGCATTGAAACGGGAGTCCTTGATGTTATAGCCTGTGATCAAGCTTTGCTCCAAAGCAGTATTTACCAGCTTTTGCAGCTTTGGCGCATCGATAATATCAGAAGTTTCGTAAGCGCTGCTTAGCTTTTGGAAAATATCGTTGTCGTTAACATAACCGATATACTTTTTGTAAAGACCTTTTGTAATAAGCACTTTACCAAGCAATGTGTGGATCAATTGATCGCTTGCTGCATTTTTTGGTTTGAAGCCTGTGTAAAATTCAGCTGGCAGCAAGCCAGTATCTACTGCTGCTGCAACTTCTTGCGCACCTTTTGTGCCAAGCGCGCTGCTTTTAACGTTCAGCTTCGTTAGTACTTTGTTTACTTTAACAGCCGGGTATGTATAAGCAAGCTCCTTCAAATCTGCTGCTCTTACCGCAATGGAAATCGCTACAGCGCTTGTAAGCACTTGATCGCCTTGAATGGCCGGGCCAGACAAAATGCCTTTCTCATACAAAGCCGCCGCTGCCGGATAAAGCTTGTTATCTGACTTTACATCGGAGAAAGTGACCTCTTTGCCTGATGGCTCGTAACCAAGAATATCAGCTACTGCTTCAATGAATTCACCCTTCGTCACTTTGCTGGAGAGGCTGACATTAAATTTTTCTTTCAAAAACTGCTTATACTGTGCTGCGCCATCTTCCTTTAGTGCCGCTGCTTCAGACGGAGCCGCAAAGGCTGCTGATTGTGTAAAGATAACAGAGAAAGATAAGAGGAGTGCTACTAGCAGTTTTGTGTATGATGCTTTTGTGTTTTTCATGAACATTGCCTCCATGTTTCTAATTCCGATGTTTTTAATCGGGTATGAGTAATGTTCCATAGTATACCAGCTAAAAAATGAAAGTGTCAATAAATATATTTTATTTATTAAGTTTTTCTTTGCTCGGTTGTCATCGTTATTTTGTCATACAATATTTCATTCGTTTTTACCTTTAGCAGAGATAACCTTGCACCACTCAAGAACCGCTTTGTCGACTTCGTCCATATAACCAATTTCTTCAATTAAATCCCAAAGTACGATCTGCTCAGTTTCTTCATTTGCTTGGAATGGGACGAGCTTATCTACACTAGCATAATAAATGGGATTATATTTGATATCTCCATTAGGCTTCTTCACTTTTATCAACCCGATGAACTCGAAGTCATTAACGATTTGTGATGTTTCTTCGAATAACTCCCTGCTTGCACATTCCCTCGGTGTTTCCCCTTCCTCTCTCCCCCCTGCGGGTACTTCCCATTGTTGTCTCCACTTGTTAAAACAAATAAGAAATCGCTCGCCACAGTTGATTACCGCGTATGATCCCGCTAAAGGTACATCCTCTCTGAGCTCATCCTCTTTCATAGGCAGGCATGCCAATAGCTCAAAACCATCTTTATTGGACGTTATACCCAACGTTACCTCTCCTTCCATCATTAACTTACCTTCGATTACTCCACTTTATAAGAGATTTAAGGATTCCTGTAGCTCTACATTTACATAGTACTCGCAATAACGGCTTTATTTAGTCATCATTTTCTGCTCAATCAGGCCGACCTAACAATACAAAAAGACTGCCCTTTGGCAGCCTTCATATAGAAATACATTTAATTCGCAGCATCCATTTGCTTATGTACGATAGTGATTTACTATAAATCTTCAAAGCCGACCGCTATAAAAATACCCGCACTAACGACTGTAATATGAACAATAGAAAATAAAACATGTACAGAAACTACATTCAAATCTTTTCTTGACAGCTGCGGGCTCGTTCTTAACTTATATATGGAAAAGCCAATTAGACCCGTTATGAATAATGATTGAGCCAACCATCTTGAAACAGTTAAAAATGCTGGAGTGTTATTAACGATGGGGTTTAAAAACCAACGAAATGGATCAAATAACATTGCCGCAAGAATCATTGCCCATGCCAACAAATGAATCGGCAAAGCAGTTAAAATATGGTTTCGAATAGCTGCTCTCCTCCTATTTTTCGATCAGATATTATAGAGACGTGACAATTTAGATCAATGTTGCTTTGCTAACGGACATCAGGTACTCTATTTGCTACATTTTCACCCTTTTTTGCAAACTAACGGACATAGAGGACCTTATTCAGCTTCAAAAGTTATATTTATCCTCCTTTTCACAGCCATAACGTATCCTATGTCCGTTAGCAAACCGATTGTACGTTAACCGCATAAATAGCGTCCTCTATGTCCGTTACTGATACTTCTAAATCGTGAACAACTCCTACTAGCAAAACTCATCCCATTGATTCTAAAAAAAACCGCAAAAGGCTGCCTTGTTGGCGAACTTTTTACGGCTTTAAGTGATCGTGCCTCGCTGGATAAAGTTGATTTATTTTTATTTTTGCTCCATAGCTTTAAACTGTTTAATTAAACTTTCGATATCAATTCCGTTTATAGTTAAACCAGAAATATCGCAGTTGTCCAATTTAGCATTCTTCAAATTGCAATCCGTAAACACGCTTTGATGTAAATTACAATTGGTTAATTGTACAGGTGTTCTGTTGAATTCAACATCAGGCTGATTTGGATTACCGAATCCAATGTTGCGAAAATGGGCTCCGCCCCACTGTGCACCGTCAATGACAAACTCACTCAAATTAGCATCGGAGATATGTAATCCCGTTAAATTCACATCATTCATATTCATACCGCTAAGATTACAACAGTTAAGCGTGACCTGCTCCGCCCGAACATTTTTGAAGCTGGAAGCTGTAACATCTGAATTAACGATTGTCAGGATCTCTTTTTCATTTTCTAATTTCATATTTTACCCTCCAAATTATCGTTTGAATTCTATTCTAGTTTAAAACAGCAGCTGATTTCTGTCCAAAATAATATTCACAATATCATGTATTGAAATAAATGACATATAGTAGATTTTATTATTGCACGGCCGATTCTTCAATCGAAAAAAGTATCCCTCGTTCCTCAGTGGCTTGCAAACTTGCCATAACACCATTCGGAAGTACAATCATAGGGTCCGTGTGGCCAAAATCCGCATCATATATAACCGGAAAATCATATCCTCTCGTTGCATTTTGCAGCAGCTCTTGCAACGAATCTTCTTCATTAAATCCTACATTTGAATGGAATCTTCCAATAATCAGACCGGAAATTTGATCAAAAATACCCATCTGGCGAAATTGTGTAACATATCTATCAATTGTACTTGGATGCTCACTCTCGTCGTCTTCTAGACACAAAATTTTGCCCTCGAAGCTTGGTAAATAAGGTGTACCTGCCAGCAGGAGAAGTGTACCCATATTCGCAGCTAGTATAGGTCCTCTCGCATGCCCTGGCTTTAAAATCTTCATGCCTGTATTAGGTACGGTCGCTCTTGGGCGTGAATCGTCAATGTCCCAGCTTAAATGTTCCTCTGTCCAATGATCGCTGGAGTTAATCATTCCTATTGGTGTATCTTTCATTAAAGTTCTTACAAAGGAATGGTATGTAAAATCAATGAGCCCGCCAAATTCTCCGAATTGCGGCATAATAGCGGGTCCCATAAATGTAATAAGATTTGTTTTTGCATGTATGCCTGCTAAAAGTGCAGTGATATCACTATACCCCATTATAATTTTTGGATGGCTGCTAATAAGCGAATAATCTAATTCTTCAAGCAGTTGATGTGAATTGTATCCCCCGATTGTAGCGATAATTGCTTTTACATCAGGGTCATGAATCATATGATGAAAATCATCCAAACGATTATTTAGGCTTCCAGCCGTGTGACCTGTTCTCTTCCTGCTATGCTGTCCTGTAATTACTTTAAATCCCATATTTTCTAAAGCATTTATTCCACGATTCAACCTGTTAGGGCAATAAAAAGCAACAGGCGAGGATGGTGAAACAATTCCAATGGTATCTCCGGGTTTTAGTTTATCGGGTTTCAATTGTGAGGATGTCAAGGAATAACCCTCCTAATCATTCTTTTTAAATGAATATATACAAATATTTGTAAGTTCTCAATCACTCTTACAATAAAAAAAAGCTGCCATTGCGGCAGCCAATCACTCGAACTCAATAATCATTCACAATAGGATTGTATGGTTCTCGTCCTATTTCAAGTTTTCACACCACTGCGATTAAATGGACTTCATCCGATTATTCCTTGGATTATGCTCTACTTCTGCAAGCCCCAGCTTCTCCATTAATGGTGGAAG
Organism: Paenibacillus sp. 2TAB26; assembly: GCF_052115145.1. Taxonomy (NCBI): domain Bacteria; kingdom Bacillati; phylum Bacillota; class Bacilli; order Caryophanales; family Paenibacillaceae; genus Paenibacillus; species Paenibacillus sp. 2TAB26. The sequence goes on along the minus strand of NZ_JBFRGC010000015.1, from coordinate 18,317 downwards.
ATACATTCCGAATCTGCCGCGCAACCCTTTTTTCAATCCATACCAGCCGCCAATCGGGTTTTCAGACGAGCGTCCCCATGCTTCAACAGTACCCTCTTTAGCAGGCTTCTGCTCATCGGCGCTTCCAAGCTCAATCCAGTCACCATGTTGTTTGAGCATCGCGCTTAAGTCATCAATGCAGCGGAAATCATAATGCAAGACCGTCTTCCCAACTGTGCATACTAAAATTTCTTTACCGTCCTTTTCATCCTTATACATTTCATATTCAGATGTATGAGGGGGTGTTTTTAATTTCCATGGGTTTTCTTTAGTACCTTCTGCCAACGTCATATGTATTCGCTCCTTTTGTAATCCACTCTTATTATGTACTTTATCTTTCAGATATCCTTCAGAAGTTACTACATTCGATAAAAAAATTACTTTTCCTTTATGACGCAGTAGCACAGCAGCCGCTCGATGAGTTCAGTTTTACTTCTAACGGACATAGAAGCCCTTATTTGCAATATTAAAGGCTAAATTAGATTCTATCGGACATAGAGTCCGTTATTTGGCAGAAATCGCAGCCTTTTATAACGATTAGAGCCAAATAACGGCCTTCATGTCCGCAACCAATGCCAATAGAAGAGGAATAAAGCAAATAAGGCATCTGATGTCCGTTATTATCATAAACAACTTCCGCTTACGAAAGAATCTCCCACTTCGCCCATATTTCTTGGGGATTCAATTCGTAAATATCATTTTCTCTAAACATTAGTTGATGCATAATGAACTCTCTGCGAATGGTCGCGAAGTCGTCATGATAACCTTTGATAAATTCGTTAATTTCCTTCTCTGTATACTGTTTCCCTCTCGTCAAATGAGAAACCATATGCTGAAGCACGATCAATTTTTTCTTATGCTGAGCCGGCATATGCTTCAGCTTACCCTCAGCTGTAAAAAAGTTGCGGATGACTGAATCCTTCAGTTTCTTATTGCTGTCCTCCATGTCGTCCACTCCCTTCTCTGTGCCTGCATTCCGATAAATGAGCTCCGCCGCCGCATTAGCGTTGCTCTTAATAAAATAATGGTTCAACGAAAAATAAATCGTATTTTTCTCTCTGCGTTCATTAATTAAGCTGGCCTCTCTTAATTTGGTTGCATGATGCGTAATCGTAGCAGGCGTCACGCCTAATTTCTCTGCGAGCACCTGTCCGTTAAGCTCACCTTCAGCCAGCATAATCAACAATTTAATTCTCGTCGGATCGGATAATGCCTTATGATAGGCTACCACCTTATCTAATTGCACCGTTCGCCACCTCTTCCTCCACCAAACAAATTTAACTTTCGTCTAATTAGATGTTTATCTAATCAGATAATAATACGCCACCTATTATTTGTCAAACACAATAATCTCGAAAATACAAACTGTCAGCTTTGCGCATAAAAAAAGCTGACAGGTCTCTGCCTGCCAGCATGAAATAAACTCCTCTTACTCAACTCCCATGCATCGTTAATTTTCCGAATACAGGTTGTCATCATCCGCAATGCTCTGAATGTCCTCCGAGCTTATGCTGAAATAACCATAGCCCTCAGCCTGCTGTTTCTTTAACGCTTTTTCTTTAAAAAACTTGGGGCTGCCCTCGCCTGCATCCTCATCATAAACGAGCAAAATACCGTCCGTTTTCCGAAACAGCAGCTCGTCCCTAGCCGTAAACTGCCAAATGCCATTATACGGCTGGTTGCTGACCGAAGCGTAATAATCGACCCCTTTTAAAACCTGCTGATAAAACTCCTTTTTATCATCCTTCCATTTCTCTTCCGGATTGCTGTATGCCGAAATAATTGAAAGTCTCAAATGAGGATAAATTTCCTTCAGCGCAATAACGACCTCGCACGCCCACAAATCCACGCCATATTGACCCGGGGTAATCACCCACTCAAGCCCATCTTCTATAAGCGGAACCAGCTTGCCTGTCAGCGCTTTTTTTATATAAACAATGCCCTCATGCTTCTGGCTAAAAATATTAAGCTCATGCGCTCGGTAGCCCGTTACGAGTAAATTTTTCATTTGTCCAACGCCTTTTCGGATAATTATGGTTTACATCTATCCAGTGTATGCTATAGTAGATAAAATACAAATTGCATATAAATCTATTTATTTCACTAGGGGAGCCTAACGGCTGAGATGGAGCATCTGCTCCGGACCCTTGGAACCTGATCTGGATCATTCCAGCGGAGGGAAGTGGAGCAGCAAAGCATTCATTCATGCGCGCAAGCCTTGTGTGATCGTTAGACCCGCTCATTTCCCCTCGGAAATGGGTGGGTCTTTATTTGTTTACGGAGGGATGCGTATTACAGCTATAATCTCACTTCACCAAGTAAGCTACACCTACGACAAGCTTGCTGAAACATCTATACTGTCTAATCTTTCGCTTCAAGCCTACTCAGGTGAGTTTGTCTCTATCATCGGTGCTAGCGGCTCAGGCAAAAGCACGCTCTTTAAGCTCATGGCTGGATTGCTTCAGCCTAGCCTAGGCGAAATTAGGCTGCATGGCAAGCCTACCCCCAATCGTCTCGGCAAGATTGCTTATATGCCGCAAAAGGATCTTCTTCTGCCATGGAGAACAATACTCGGCAATTGTCTGCTTCCACTTGAGATGACACGCAGCAATCCCCATTATAACACGATCCAAATCTTGGAGCTGCTAGAGCGCTTCGGACTGGCAGGCTATGAACAAGCTTACCCTGACGAGTTGTCAGGCGGCATGCGACAGCGGGCAGCTTTTCTGCGCACACTAGTAACCGGACAAGAGCTGCTGCTGCTGGACGAACCGTTTGGCGCGCTTGACGCCATGACCAAACGCGGTATGCATAAGTGGCTGCTAGAGCTGTGGAGCGACCTTGGAAAAACAGTACTCTTTATCACACATGATCTTGAGGAAGCGATATTGCTGAGCGACCGCATTTATTTATTGCCAAGTGCAGCTAACGAGGCGCAAGGGATACAGGAAATAGTCGTTCCTTTGCCGAGACCAAGACACTATGAGCAAAATTACGAACCCGACTTCATCAAGCTGCGGCAAGATTTGGAGCGAAGACTGCATGCGCAAACCTCTAATTAACCAGTGGCTGAGCCATTACGGACTATTCATACTGCTGCTCATTAGCTTACTGCTCGTTTGGCAAGCGGTCGTACAGCTCGGATTGGTTCCACCCTACATACTGCCGTCACCTAGCTCAATAGCTCAGGCATTAATCGAAGATGGCCATCTGCTGCTTGGCAACCATCTGCTGGCTACGCTTAAAGAAGTGTCCCTCGGTTTTCTATTGTCGATTATTATTGGGACTACGCTCGCAGCAGGCATGCACACTTTCCGAATACTGGAGAAGGCGCTGTACCCGTTTGTCGTCATCAGTCAGACCATCCCGCTTATCGCTCTGTCTCCAATTTTCATTATGTGGTTTGGCTATACGATTTGGAGCAAGGTCGCTGTTGTTTTTTTGACTGCTTTTTTCCCTATCGTTGTGAGCACCTATGACGGGCTTAAGAAAAGCGGTAGCGAATATGAAGAGCTGCTGCTCACAATGGGAGCAACGCGCTGGGGTATTTTCAGAAAAATACAAGTCCCCATCGCCCTACCGTCCTTCTTCTCAGGACTTAAGTTATCGATCGTTTATTGCGTTGTAGGCGCCACCATCGGTGAATGGCTTGGAGGCAGTGAAGGCCTAGGCTACTATAGCCGCCGAATGTCCAGCAATTTGAACGCCGACTCCATGTTTGCATCCGTTTTTCTGCTATCCCTCATTGGCATCTTATTATTTGCTGCCATTGTCCTATTGGAGAAATCAATACTAAAGAGAAAGAGGTTCAATACATGATCATCAAAGCAAAAATGAAATGGATTATTCCGATGCTTGCTTCTCTGCTGCTCGTACTTAACGGGTGCAGCAGCAACGCTGTCCCAACTGAAAACAAACCCGAGGACACTACGGCAAAACAGAATCCTCAGACTATTAGCATTATGCTCGACTGGTATCCAAATGCGGTGCATTCCTTCCTCTATGCGGCTCAAACAAACGGTTATTTTGCGAAGCATGGTTTAGAGGTCAACATTCAAATGCCCGCGGATACGAATGATGCATTGAAGCTAGTGGCTGCCGGCAAGGTTGATTTGGCGCTCAGCTACCAGCCACAGGTATTGATGGCTCGCGGCGAGGAAATTCCTGTTAAATCCATTGCAGCAATCGTCAGGCATCCACTTAATCATCTAATGGTACCAGAAGGCGGAAGCGCCAAATCACCCAAGGAACTTGTTGGTAAAAAGGTCGGCTTCTCCTCCATCCCTCTGTATGAAGCAATGATGCGCACCATGATTAAGCATGACGGCGGCGACCCGCAAAATGTGGAAATGATTGACGTTGGTTTTTCCTTTATTCCGGCTATAGCAACCAATAAGGTAGATGCGATCATCGGTGGATTTATTAATCATGAGCAATTGCTGCTTGCCAAGGAAGGGCATCCCATGACGGCGATAAACCCAACTGATTTTGGCGTGCCGGATTATTACGAGCTTGTGCTTGTAGCAAGTGATCAAGGACTAGCTGAGAAGCAGGCGTTGTTCAAAAGCTTCATCGCAGCCATTACGGAGGGTCAACAATTTGTAGCTGAAAATAAACAAAAATCGTTGTCGATTTTATTTGAGCATGAGAACCAGACCTCCCCTCTCGATCAAGTAATCGAGACAAAAAGCTTGGACATTCTTCTGCCTCTCATGGATGCAGGGAAGCAATCATTTGGATATCAGGAGCCTGCTTCTTGGTCTAATGTTAGGGATTGGCTCGTCGATAACGACTTGCTGCCAGACAATATAAAGGCTGAGGATGCTTTTTCAAACTTGTAAATTAATTCTACTCTTTCGAAGGAGATGCACGGATGGGAAGATATCAAGCACTTACGATTGCAGGCTCGGACTCCGGCGGCGGCGCAGGTATTCAAGCTGATCTAAAAACATTTCAAGAGCTCGGCACCTACGGCATGTCGGTTATTACCGCAGTGACTGCGCAGAATACGCTTGGCGTTCAGGGCATCTACCCGCTGGATGCTGAGGCTGTTAGCTGCCAGCTCGATTCGATCGGCGAGGATCTGGAGCCATCCGCAGTTAAGACAGGCATGCTGTTCAGCGCAGAGATTATAAAGATCGTTGCAATGAAAGTAAAGCAATATAACTGGCATAATCTCATCATTGATCCTGTCATGGTGGCGAAAGGCGGCTCATCTCTGCTTCAGCAAGAAGCTATTCAGACACTGATTACGTATTTGCTGCCGCTCGCGCTTATAACGACTCCTAACATTCCAGAAGCTGAGCTTATCGCAAGAATCCCGATCCGGACGTTAAGCGATCGAGAGGAAGCGGCCCGAATATTGCATCAGATGGGCTCCCGCTATGTTGTCATTAAGGGCGGCCACGGTTCAAGCAGCGAACCGCTCGTTGATCTCATCTACGATGGAGAACAATTTGTATATTTGGAAAGCAAACGTATCGACACTAAGCATACTCACGGCACTGGATGCACTTTCTCCGCTGCGATTGCTGCAGAAATTGCTCAAGGCAAACCTGTACTTGAAGCTATAAGAACTGCCAAAGCCTTCATTCAAGCCGCTATTGAAGATAAGCTGGGGATTGGGAGCGGACATGGCCCAACCAATCATTTTGCTTATAGGGACAGACAGCGCTTGAGCTGATTGTATTCTATTAGAAACAGCAAACGCCGCTTCCATATAGGTCGCGGCGTTTACTAATTAGTCATGCTTTCATGCAAGTTTAGGCTTGTGTTAAAACAGCCTTCATGCCTTTTCATCCTGCTTTGGCTGCAACAAGAAGGGCTCAATCATATTATCTATACTAATATATTCAGCTTGTGACGCGCTTGGAGCTGCAAGCGCTCGAACGGGAGATACTCCAAAGTTCGTTAATGCAGATGCTATGGTGCAAAGCAGTACAGACATACAAATCGCATTTTTAATCATCGTTTGTCCACCTATTCTCTAATAACTCTAAACTAAGTATAGACTTTAATAGAATAATTGAAATGGACTTCAGGCATGAAATTCACCTAGACCTTAGTCGGGCAATTCAGAAAAATCTATCATAAATGTATCTCTTTTACTAATTTGAGCTGCAATTCTAAATTAACGATTATCCACTTTCTCTGGGTACAAATCATGATTCATGAGACGATGCTCAGCCATTTGCTCATATTTTGTGCCAGGCTGGCCATAATTGCAATACGGATCGATGGATATGCCGCCACGAGGTGTGAATTTGCCCCAAACTTCTATATATCTTGGACTCATCAGCGCAATTAAATCATTCATGATAATGTTCATGCAATCCTCGTGGAAATCACCGTGATTGCGGAAGCTGAACAAATACAGCTTAAGCGACTTGCTCTCTACCATTTTGTCACCTGGAATATATGATATATAAATGGTTGCAAAATCCGGCTGTCCCGTCATCGGGCAAAGACTCGTAAATTCCGGACAATTGAATTTCACGAAATAATCGCGATTTGGATGTTTATTATCAAAGGCCTCCAAAATTTCCGGTGCATAGTTAAACAAATATTGTGTTCCTTGATTGCCTAGCAGCGTCACACCGCTCAGTTCCTCTTTGCTTCTTCCTTCCATGCTCGTTTCCGCCTCTCTCAGCTGTTTTGAATTAAACGCCTTTTTTATTGCCCCATACCCAGGTATGAAGCTGCGGCAGAACGTGCACCCGCTTTAAATCCTGATTCGGCATAACCTTCTCAATTAGCCATTCATAACGCTCCAATAAATAAGGAAGCATGAGCTGCGGCTCTGTTTCCTGCAAGTTTGCATTGCCTGCCTGCAAATAAAATGGAACCATTGGATACCTGAGGTGAATGTATGTCGCGTACTCTAGATCATCCTCGTCGAAAACGACTGTTTTTAAGCAAAAGTTAGTTGATTTCCGATTCAGGTTGGACACGATTTCATCGAGCTTTGACCAGTCTGTCTTCATGCCAGAGCTCGGCGGCTTAGGCGACAAAGTGAGCTCATCAATCGACCAAAACCAGTCCTGCCAACGACTCCCTTGTGTCTCCAGTGCAACGCTGATGTTTTGTTTATGGAGCTCATCAACAAATTCACCCAGCTGCGGGAGCAATGCGGGATTGCCGCCGGAAATCGTCACATGCTCAAACGTATTTCCACCTATTTCTTTTAATTGCTCTATTATTTCAAATGCGGTCAGCATGCGAATATCTTCCTTGCCGCTGCCGTCCCAAGTAAATGCCGAATCGCACCAAGAGCAGCTGTAATCGCAGCCAGCGGTACGAACGAACATCGTTTTCCGGCCAATAACCATACCTTCTCCTTGGACCGTTGGACCGAAAATTTCCATTACAGGAATTCGTTTATTGGATGGCATCATTAGAACGCCTCCCGCTTCGGACGATAAATACAATAGCTCGTCGGCGTTTCACGCAAAAAGACTTGAACGCATTGCGGACGATTTACAGTACCATCCAAATGGCGCTGAACGATGTCGCTAATCGTTCGTGCTACCACTTCAGTCGTAGGAAAACGATCAGGCAACACATTGCTAAAGTGTTCGTTGTCGTCATTAAGCAAAGAATGGTCAAAACGATCATGAATCAACCTTTTAATTATGGCGAAGTTGACAAGAAAACCTGCCTCGTCAAGCTCATCGCCTGCAACTGTTACATTCGCATAATACGTATGGCCATGAAGCTGCTGGCATTTTCCAGCCTCTTCACTCGGTACGAAGTGAGCAGCTGCAAAGTGAAAATCCTTATTAAGCTCATAACTATAGCTATGCTGTGCGGCCGGATAAATCTGCTGCATCATCGCTTCACCCTAAATGCGCTGGACTAAATATTCGTCCAACCCATTCCTTCGAAGCTGGCAAGCGGGACAATCTCCGCAACCATCCGCAATAATCCCGTTATAGCAGGTCAATGTGCGTTCACGGACAAAATCGAAGGCGCCCAGCTCATCCGCAAGCTTCCATGTCTCGGCTTTGTTCAGCCACATAAGCGGTGTATCGATCACAAACGGATAGTCCATTGACAAGTTCAATGTCACATTCAACGACTTTACGAATATATCCCGGCAGTCCGGATATCCGCTAAAGTCCGTTTCGCATACGCCTGTTATGATATGTTTCGCACCAAGCTGCTTTGCAAGCACTGCTGCGAACGTAAGAAATAAGAGATTGCGCCCATCAACAAAAGTTGTAGGCAGCTCTCCTTCTTTTTGCTCAATTGCGATATCGTCTCTTGTGAGTGCGTTGGGTGCCAATTGATTAAGAAGCGACATATCAAGAATATGATGCTTAATCTGAAGTTCCTTGGCGATAGCCGCCGCGCAATCCAGCTCAAGCTTATGGCGCTGTCCATAGTTGAATGTAACGGCCTCTACCTCCGCGAATCGTTCCATTGCCCAAAATAAACAGGTCGTGCTGTCCTGACCGCCGCTAAACACAACGATCGCTTTTTCTGATTTCATGCTGTATCTCCCTCTCTGATGTGAGAAGACCGAGATCGCTTGAATTCCTTCGTATGTACATAAAAAACCAAAGAAACGGCGCGAAGCGTTAAAAAAACCGCTTCGCGCCGAACGCGAAAACGACGATGTCACCTAATGGGACAATCGTTTCGCATAGTTTTTTATAGAGGGAGTTCGCGAACCTCTCCCGAGAGCTATCATTGTCCGTAGACAACAGCTTCGGAGTTTCTTCTTCAGTTGTTCATTCACAAGTACTATAGCATAGCTTCTTGCTTAAAGAAACAGACAGTATTTCACTGTAAATATTAGGAACTTAGAGGGCTGGAATATAAAAAAACATCTATTCAGCAATCTCTTTCAGCTTCATCAATGTCTTAAGGACATGATCAATCAGCTCCGGAATATCCTCCATTTGCTCTTCGCCTATTTTGCGACTAAAGCCAAGCTCGATTACATTCGAAAAGGTAGGCAGCTCCGTGCCAAAAAGGTAGCTTATCGTTTGTGTCGGTTCTATATCCGGCTCCCAAATACGCTGCATGACTTGCTTAATTTGGCTGCACTGCGTTGTGACATCCGTCACTTCCATGAAGAAACGAATTCGAAGCGAGCATGCAGGGGTCTCGCCCGTCAGCTCCAATATTTCCGCCGCCAAATCCTTCAGCGAAGCAGTCAGCTGAATTTCCGCAGACACCCCAGCATATTCAGCAAGCTTAAACTCCAGCATAAATTCTCGCGACATAACCGCCAGCTCTAGACGATCTACCCGGTTGATAATATCAATTTTCCGGTCGAGCGTATCCAAATCATAGAGCTGATTCTCAAAGACTACTTTCAAATTTTCATAAACAGTTGGATCAAACATCGATTTCCCTCACTTATACTACAATATCGTCTTTGCTATTGTAGTCGATAAGAGAAACAGAATCGAGCCTTCGATCCGCTTTTTTGACACTTTAATCTATACCGAAGTCCATATTTGTAATATTATTGCAATAAAGAAAAGAGGTGTTTCATCGATGAAAATAGCTTTTATTTTATTTGATGGCGTTACTTTTTTGGATTTTGTCGGCTTCTATGATGTCATCACTCGCTTGAAGTACTACGAATCAACAAAAGAGTTCTCTTGGGATATTTGTGGGCTGCAGGATGAGGTTACGGATGAGCTTGGCATGACGATTAAAGTCAATCAAGTCAAGCCGGATCTCGCGCAATATGACCTCATTTTCATTCCCGGTGGACTTGGAACAAGAGCGTTAAGGTTTGATGAATCGTTCACCGCTTGGATAAAGGAGGCTCAGCAGGCAGAGTATATCGTATCGGTTTGCACAGGATCGCTGCTGCTTGGAGCTGCTGGTTATCTGACCAATAAAAACGCGACCACCCATCCGTTCGCCTATGATTTATTAGAGCCCTACTGCAAAGAGGTTATTCGCTCGCGAATTGTACGGGACGGCAATGTCATTACAGCCGGAGGAGTCGCCACCTCGATTGACTTGGGTCTTTACATCATCGGTTTTTTCTTACAAGAGCATGAGGTGAAAAGTATTAAAAAACAAATGGATTACCCTTATGAAATGGAAGGCATAGCGATCTATTAAACCCCACCTAATAAATACGATGTTGTTTCGCAAGAACAGACGGAGGTGATTCATTGAGCACCATTGATACGATAATCTTTGACTTAGACCAGACCTTGCTTGATAAAAACCAATCGTTGATCAACTTTGCAAAGTATCAGTATGAACGTTTTGCACTCCATACCTTCATTGCAGACAGAGATGAATTTATAGCGAAGTTTACTGAATTAAATAATAGACTCCTACCCAAAGAAGATGTTTATCACGAGTTAATCGGATTTTTCAAGATTGAAGATGCTCTATTTTCGCCGCTGCTTAATGATTTAAACAATCACTTTCATCAATACAGCGTCGGGTTTCCCGGCATGAATGAAATGCTTCTCTCCTTAAAGCAGCGAGGATATAAATTAGGCATGATTACGAATGGCAGGGAATTTTACCAGAGAAATAAAGTAAATGCTCTCGGTATTATGGAGCTGTTTGATGATATTGTGATTTCAGGTGCGGTCAATTTGCGAAAGCATGATCATGCTATTTTTCAATTGTCGCTCTCTAATTTAAGTTCCTCGTCTGCGCAGTCCGTTTTTGTTGGCGATAATCTCAAGGCTGACATTATTCCGGCGAACGAATTAGGGATGCGAACGATTTTGAAGAGCAATGACCACTCAATTAAATATCCAGATGCGATATGTCATGATTTACGTGAAATCCCAGCAATCATCCATCGTTTTTCAGCATAAAAAAAGTCACAGAGGCTGCTCCTCAAGTAGATTTATCTACATGTGGAACAGCCTCTTTTTATGTCAATTCAGCTATTTAGCTTCACCACCGCTGCCGCTTCTAAAGCCCCTTTAAATATAAAAGCAGCGGCGATAAAGCGAGCTCACGCACGCCYTCTGCTACTAATCCCGCAATTTGAATGCCGCCCAGCTCTTGAAAATGTGTGTCGTCCTGAGCGCCATCAGGAAAATGAATAAATTCCCCCGGGTAAGCCCACATGAACAGCGCCTTAGAGTACTCGTCTCCCAAACGCTCATACAAATCCTTACTCTTTGCAGCCAAATCGATCAGCGGAACATCCAGCTCTGCCGCAAGCTGCTTCATTCCGAGCAAATAATCACCATGAGTATCGATAATCCTGCCTTGCTCGTCGAATTTGCGGCGATGCATCGGTGTAATTAATACAGGTTTTGCACCGCGTGCCCTTGATTCCTCTACATAAACGGCCAGCATTTCCTTAAAGCTGCCAAACGGTTCAGTTGCCCGCTCTTCATCCGGCTTCTCGTCATTATGTCCGAATTGAATCCATAAATAGTCGCCCGGCTTTATTTGCTCCATGATTGCTGCCAATCGCCCTTCGTTAATAAAGCTTCGTGAGCTTCTTCCCGACATGGCATGATTATCAATCGCTACATCCGTCTTAAAATAAAGCGGAAGCATCTGCCCCCATCCGGCATATGGGAACGTATCTTGATCGGTTACGGTTGAGTCTCCCGCCAAATAAATCGTCGTCGCTTGCTTCGCCTCGTCAATCTGAAGTGCATTAATTCGCGGCGCTATTCCTGAGAAGGCGAGCCGCAGCCGTCCATCGGTTACTTTGACGGTGAAGCTGTGCACCGCATATTGTCCTGCTGATGTAACGGCCTTGTGCAGCACTATGCGCCCTACGCCATATTTTAACGTAGTAGAGGTTGGAGCAATGGCATCGCCTATCGTAGCTGTTATCGTGTAGCAACCATTTGGCAGATCAACAACAAACGCGGCTTCAAGTGGAATACAGAAAGCTCCGCGAAGACGATCCCCCTCTTCTCTATTCCGTGAGTTTATACGCAATGTTGACTCAAAACCGTAGCCTGCGTCTTTGTTATAGATCGTATTCGGCAGTACTTGTATATATGGTGAAGCGGGAGCGCTGCCGATCCCAAAATCAAACTTAAGCGAAACAGTCATGAAGGCACCATCCTAACGGTTTATTTATGTCATTCTAGAATATCAAAATACGGCAAGATAGGAAGTTAATTAGAAGGGGTTTTTGTTCAAAATTCAGTCCACCTGCGTTTGAATGCCTTATGAAGGAGCGCAGTGCATTATCTTTTTCACTCGATGGCTCTCTACTAGTTATGCATACGAGAAAAATTCCATACGAATAAATTCGTCAAAATTTGCGTTACCCGTGGAATTCCGTATACTAATAGATAGGAATCATATAGGAGCTATTTACTAATTGAGGTGACACAAGTGGACGAGTTAAAACAAGCCTATGAAACGATGGGGCTGCCAGAACTTGCGGCCAAAGAGGAAGTGGAGAAGCGTTATACGACACTTATGCGTCAATCACGCTCCAGAGCACAACTGCAGAAGGATAACGCGGGGGATGCGGATGAATCTTTTGCAACGATTACGAAAGCATATCGACTGATTCTAGAGTACGAGGATCGCAAGCTAACCGATGCCTTCAACGAGCAAGAGTACGGTAAATACAAGAAGATGGCTGGACAAGCTCAGAAAATGGATCATTTCTGGCGCTATTACAAGTTTCACACGCTCGGAGCCATCGCTGCGGTAGCACTTATTATTTATGGTGTAATCAGCTTCATGAACTATCGTGAAGAACAAGAGCGGCTCGCTAATTTGCCGCCCGTCGATTTGAACGTTTCATTTATGGGCAATTACATGCTGAAGGATGATGCGCCTAAGAAAGAACCGATTGAAACCGCTCTTTTGACAGCGTTTCCCGAATGGAAAAGATTTGTTTCTACGCTTACGTTTGTCCCTAAAGACCAGCAATCACAATTTGCCTATATGCAGAAAGCAGTGCTCGTACTAGCTACTGAGCATCCGGATGTATATATTATGGATGAGAGCATTTTCGATTGGATCGGCGTTCAGGGAATGCTTATGAAGCTAGACGACGATGTTAACGGAGTGTTCAAGCCGCACATGACTGACAGCCTTTCGAAGAAGCTTAAGACCGACGAGGATACCCAAGAGCATATATACGGAATTGACCTCAGCAAGAGTGCACTGGTCAACCAGCTTCCGCTGTACAAAGAAAACATGATTATCGGCATCAGAGTCGACAGCAAAAATCCAGACAAAGCCAAAGCATTCATTAATAAATACCTGGCTACAATAAAATAGCAGAATAACAAAAAAAAGCCCGATTCCGACAGCCATAATGATGGTTTGTTCGGTAATCGGGCTTTTTAAATGTTGACTAGCCAACGTACTATTGAAATACATCTTATCGCATGCTATTTAAGGATTATCCTTCATCTAGCCCTCTCCCAAATGCTTCAGCACGATGCTCTCAACATGCTTCAAATGCTGCTTCATTCGCTCAGCTGCAAGCTCAGGGTCCTTTTTCGCAATCGCTTCAACTATTGTAGAATGCTCCCTATAAAGTCGTTCCGCTACCGCCGTACTCGAATAAAGCTCAACCCGCCTAATATCATGGATAGCTGTTTCGATATGATTCATAATTGATTCGAACAAACGTACTATGATTGTGTTATGTGTCGCATTGGCAAGCGTGAGATGAAATCGTAAATCCAGTCTCTCACCTTCGGACTCATCACCAGCGGCACGCTCCATCTCATCGATAATTTGGCTCAGCTGTTTAAGATCCTCATCCGTATGCTTTACAGCTGCGATTGCAGCATTGGATACCTCAAGCGATTCGCGAGCTTCCAGTAATTCCAGCACCGTCTTTCGGTTCATACGGAGAGACGCTAGCTCCGGCAGCTCCATATCAATCGGTACGCTGCGAATGACGCGACAGCCGCCTCCTTGCCGAATTTCAATCAAGCCCATCGCTTTAAGTGCGCTCAGCGCTTCGCGGGTAGTCGAGCGCCCTACCCCAAATTGCTCGGACATTTGTTTCGTAGAGGGAAGCTTATCTCCCACTTTTAATTTGCCATCTATAATAAGACGCTTCACTTGCTCGGTAATTTCCTCGTAATGATTGCGTTTTGACAGCTTCTCCACTTCTAATGACAGAATAACCTCTCACCTCCAACCTTAAACGGCATGCACTGCCTTCTAACAACGCCAAGCCGCTTCTCCTACCTTACCTTTGCAGCTACCCGACTAACAGCGCATACACGATGCCTGGTCCGTGAACGCCGATAGTCAAATCATTCTCAATATCGGATGAGCGGCTTGGGCCAGTAATAAAATGAATACCAGCTGGCAGCTGCTCGCGTCCCGCTTCATCAAACGTCACGAGCACTTCGCCAAGCCTCGTTTTTAAACGTTCGATCGGGATAATAATAATCAGTACGGTTGGCAGCAAGCTGACGGACCGCCCTTTATTCGGAGCTGATAATACGGTAACCGAACCCGTATAGGCAACGGCATGATCCGCGATCACGATGCCAAAATCTGCTTCAGCTGCACGAGCGCGCCAATGCTGCTCAGCATCCGTATTCCACACCGATACGTGCGAATCCTTCAAAGCGCCTTCAAGATCGAGTTCATTCAGCTCTGGCTGATTTTGACGAATAATATATTTAGCACTCATTTCCTCCGCTTTGGAAACGATAAAGGATTTCACATCATCCATCGATGGAAGATGGGCTACATGACCGCCTACTGAAAGAAAATTGTCTGTAAATTGTTTGATTCGCTCTTCTTCCGGCCATTCGAATGAGTTCCAGAAATCGGGAGCTCCGCGAAATGGATGCTGTGGCTTATGTGTCATTCGCGGATGTCTCAGCTTAGCCGCAATATCATTCATAAAAAGCTCCTGTTTCGCCCGTGAATCTGCTTCAAGCTTTTCCAGCCATTGTTTATGTGTCTCAGCCATGACCATGTCCTCCTTTACCTTGCTTCTCCTCATGCTCACGATTACGTACAAGCTCTTCCATCCGATTTTGCATCGACGGCTCCATCTGTTTTAGACCCTGCTTCAGCTCCTGATCAAGCGTATCCCAGCGATCACGGAACGATTCCTTCGGCAGGCTAGGTGTCACACGATAGGTGTTCCAGCCCTTTAGCGGCCCAAGCTTCGTCTTAATGACGCCGCTTCGTACGACGAGCTTCTGACCGAGCTTACCGAGTCGCAGTACCCCGCCAAGTCGCGAGGAATTGCCCATAACGGTGGCGAAGCCTTGCATACCGATGGACTCCATTTTGCTGCCATTTCCACTTTCCACCTTGCGTCTGCGTAAATAAACAAGCATATCATGAAGGGGGATTTTGACCGGACATGCCTCATAGCAAGCGCCGCATAAGCTGGAAGCATTGGCGACATCATCCCATTCGGCGATGTTTTTGTTCAAGGACGGCGTAAGCACGGCTCCAATTGGTCCGCTATACGTGCTGCCATAAGCATGACCGCCAATGTGGCGATATACCGGACAAGCATTCAGACATGCACCGCAGCGAATACAATTGAGCAGCTCTTGGAACTCCGGATCGCCAAGCTGCAAAGAACGGCCATTATCAATTATAATGATGTGCATTTCGTCCGGGCCGTCTGCATCCTCGGAGCGGCGCGGGCCTGTAATGCCATTCATATACATCGTCAGCTTTTGTCCTGTTGCCGAGCGCGGCAGCAATGTAGCCATCACCTCAAGATCAGACCACGATGGAATGATTCGCTCCATACCCATCAACGTAATTTGCGTTTTAGGGACGGTACTCACCATCCGAGCATTGCCTTCATTTTCAAAAAGCACCATCGATCCCGTCTCCGCAATCGCAAAGTTGCAGCCGGTCATGCCGATCTCAGCCTCCAAAAACTTCTCGCGCAGCTTTTTGCGAACGAAACCTGCAAGCGCCGTCGTATCCGGCGGCAGCGTATAGCCAGCCTCCTTGGACAGCAATTCGGCGATTTGATAGCGGTTTTTGTGAATGGCTGGGATGACGATGTGGGATGGCATTTCACCTGCAAGCTGAATAATATATTCGCCTAAGTCAGTTTCTACCGCTTCAACGCCAATGGATTCAAGCGCATGATTAAGATGCAGCTCCTCTGAAACCATTGACTTGGATTTAACGACCGACTTCGCATTCGCATGCTCTGCTATGTCTAGCGTCAGCTTGACCGCTTCCTCAGCCGTACTCGCAAAATGGATATGAACGCCGTTTGCGCGGGCATTGTTCACAAACAAGTTCAAATAATAATCCAAATGCGCGATCGTATGGAGACGAATTTGTCTGCCCCGCTCCCGCCATTCTTCCCAATTCCCGTGCTCGTCAGTCGCTTTTTTCTTCCCATTGCGCAGCCGTTCTGTAGTGAATCGCACCGCTTTGCGCAAAAATTCGTCGTTGAGGGCAAGATCCGCTCTTGCTTTTACTGTAGCTTCCTTTTTCACGACAGCCATCTTATTTCACCCCTTCATATAGCAGCTCAGCCAAGTGCATAACACGGACGGGTTCGTTGCGATAACGCAGGTTTCCAGCAATGTTGAGTAAACAAGCCATATCTAGCCCGACCAACACTTCCGCTTCCGTCTCCAGCACATGATCGACCTTCTCCGTCACCATTGCTCCAGAAATATCAGCCATCTTGACAGCGAATGTTCCGCCAAAGCCGCAGCAATCCTCAGCAAATGGGAGCGGTACGAGCTCAAGTCCCTTCACATTCTGAATAAGCGCAAGCGGCTCATCCTTTACGCCAAGTATTCGACTGCCGTGGCAGGATGGATGATATGTCACTTTATGAGGAAATGCAGCGCCAACATCGGTAACGCCAAGCACCTGCACCAGAAACTGTGTGAATTCATAAGACTTGCTCTGAAGCTTGTTGGCCCGTTTCAGCATGATCAGATCATCCTCGAACAGCTTCGGATAATGGTGAATCATTCCCGTGCAGGAGCCTGATGGTGAAATAACGAAGTCGCTGTCTTCAAACGCATCCAGTATCGTTTTGGCAGACTCCCTCGCTTCCTTCCAATAGCCGCTGTTGTAGGCCGGCTGTCCGCAGCAGGTTTGTACCGTCGGAAACTCCAATGAAACACCGTACTTTGCCAGCAAGCGCACCATCGCTTCGCCGACCCTTGGATATAACGCATCGCTTAAGCAAGTAATAAATAATGAGACCTTCATACCCGCACCCCTTTCGTAACTTATACCTCTATAATATCAGGTTGTCAGACAAGTTTGGTAAAATTTTTTTGTGTGATAAATGTTTAGATGTAAGAACACATATGCGCTTTACAGCTCTCTATCGCTGATAACCAAACTGCCGCTGTATTCTGTAAGCACATATAGGTGCTTACAGACTCTCAACAATGTAACTTTTACGGCTGTAAGAACTCATATGCGCTTACAGCATTCTTTCGCAGGTAACCTGCCTGTTAAGTTGCTCAGTAAGCACCTATATGTGCTTACAGACTCTCAACAATGTAACTTTTACGGCTGTAAGAACCTCATATGCGCGTATAGCATTCTTTCGTAGGTAACCAGCCTGTTAAGTTGCTCAATAAGCACCTATTTGTGCTTACAGACTCTCAACAATGTAACTTTTACGGCTGTAAGAACCTCATATGCGCTTACAGCATTCTTTCGTAGGTAACCGCCTGTTAAGTTGCTCAATAAGCACCTGTTTGTGCTTACAAGCACTCAGATACTCCACTTTTACCGCTGTAAGAACACATATGCGCTTACAGCTCTCTTTCGTAGGTAACCAGCCTGTTAAGTTGCTCAATAAGCATATATAGGTGCTTACAAGCACTCTGAAACGCCACTTTTCCCGCTGTAAGAACACATATGCGCTTACAGCATTCTTTCGTAGGTAACCAGCCTGTTAAGTTGCTCAATAAGCACCTATTTGTGCTTACAAGCACTCAGATACTCCACTTTTACCGCTGTAAGAACACATATGCGCTTAAAGCTCTCTTTCGTAGTTAACCAGCCTGTTAAGTTGCTCAATAAGCACCTATATGTGCTTACAAGCACTCATGAACGTGACTTTCAACTCTGTAAGAACACATATGCGCTTACAGCATTCTTTCGTAGGTAACCTGCCAGTTAAATTGCTCAATAAGCACCTATTTGTGCTTACAGACTCTCAACAATGTAACTTTTACCGCTGTAAGATCACATATGCGCTTACAGCACTCTTTCGTAGGTAACCAGCCTGTTAAGTTGCTCAATAAGCACCTATTTGTGCTTACAAGCACTCTGAAACGCCTCTTTTACCGCTGTAAGAACACATATGCGCTTACAGCATTCTTTCGTAGGTAACCAGCCTGTTACTGTTA